>CAKZXL010000749.1 GCA_937883885.1 uncultured Aquincola sp.
GGGCCGGCACTGTGGCCGACGATGGTGGCACCGGCCTTGACGATGCTCACCGCATAACCTTCGCCGCGGTTGCGGATGGCCAGGTACGGCAGGAAGAACTGGTCGATCAGCCGGTCGGTGGTGGCAGTGTCGCCGGCGGCCAGCGCGTTGTAGAAGTCCATCGCCGTGCGCGGGATGAAGTTGAAGACGGCCGACGAATACACCGGCACGCCCAGCGCGGCATAGGCCGCGGCATACACCTCGGCGGTGGGCAGGCCGCCCAGGTAGGCCACGCGGTCGCCCAGCGCGCGGCGCACGCCCACCATCTTCTCGATGTCGCCCACGCCGTCCTTGTAGCCGATCATGTTCGGGCAGGCGTCCACCAGGCGCTGCAGCGTCTCGGGCGCATAACGGGCCGCGCCGCGGTTGTAGATGATCACACCGATCTTCACGCTGTCGCACACCGCCTTGGCATGCTGGAACAGGCCCTCCTGCGTGGCTTCGGTCAGGTAGTGCGGCAGCAGCAGGATGCCCTGCGCGCCGGCACGCTCGGCCTCTTGCGCATAACGCACCGCCAGCGTGGTGCCGCCGCCGGCACCGGCGACGATGGGCACCTGGCCGCGGCAGGTCTCGCTGGCCACCTTGATGACCTGGCTGAACTCCACCGGCTCCAGCGAGAAGAACTCACCCGTGCCGCCGGCCGCGAACAGCACCGTGGCGCCATAAGGCATCAACCATTCCAGCCGCTGGGCATAACCCCGCGGGTCGAACTTCAGGTCGGCGCCGAAGTCGGTCAGCGGAAAGGACAGCAGACCCGACGACATGGCTTGCTTGAGTTCCTGGGGGCTCATGGGTTCTCCGGTGCACAACGAGTTTTGTTGTCGGTCATCGTACAACATAAGCCGCCGAAAGCTCAAGGGCCAAGGCCATCCGTATTACTGCTTACGCACGAAACAGGGCCATCCCGCTTGACGCGCCTCGGGTCGGCGCGCAACATGTTGTACGACAACTGACCAGTTCGGAGACATGATGGCTGTTCTTTCCCTCTCCCGCACCGCCTGCCTGGCGATCCTGGCCGCTGCCGTGGCCCTGCCCGCCCTGGCCCAGGACGACTGGCCGGCCAAGCCCATCCGGCTGGTGGTGCCGTTTGCGGCCGGCGGCACGTCCGACGTGCTCGCACGTGCGCTGGGCGCGCAACTGCAGACCTCGCTCAAGCAGACGGTCATCATCGACAACAAGGCCGGGGCCGGCGGCGTGATCGGCGCCGACAGCGTGGCCAAGTCGCCGGCCGACGGCTACACCCTGCTGCTGGGCACCATCGCCACCCACGCCATCAACCCGGCGCTGCTGCCCAAGATCCCCTACAACGCGGCCAAGGACTTTGCGCCGGTGATGCTGCTGGGCAGCATCAGCAACGTGCTGCTGGTGGGCCCCGACCAGCCCTTCAAGAACGTGAAGGACGTGGTGGCCGCAGCCAAGGCCAAGCCGGGATCGCTGCAGTTCGCCTCGGCCGGCCAGGGCACCTCGCAGCACCTGTCGGGCGAAACCTTCAAGCTGCTGGCCGGCGTGGAAATCACCCACGTGCCCTACAAGGGCAGCGCCCCCGCCATCCAGGACGTGATGGGCGGCCAGGTGCCGATGAGCTTCGAGACCGCGCTGGTGGCGCTGCCGCAGATCAAGGCCGGCAAGGTCAAGGCGCTGGCCGTGACCAGCGCCAAACGCAGCGCCGTGCTGCCCGAAGTGCCCACGATGCAGGAGGCCGGCATCGCCGGCTTCGACGTGGCCAGCTGGCAGGCGCTGTATGCGCCGGCGGGCACGCCGCCGGCCATCGTCAACAAGCTCAATGCCGAGCTGGCCAAGATCATTGCCCAGCCCGAGATGAAGGCCCGCATGGACGGCCTGGGCCTGGAATACTCGCCCAACACCGCCGAGCAGTTCGCTGCCTTCCAGCGCACCGAGCAGGCCAAGTGGGCCAAGATCGTCAAGGACGGCAACGTCAAGGTTGACTAGACAAGTGACACCCGAAACATCATCGGCGGCGCGGCCGCCGCTGCTTATCTCGATGCACCCGCGCGACAACGTCGCCATCGTGGCCAACGACGGCGGCCTTCCGCCGGGCACGGTGCTGCCCTCGGGTCTGGTGCTGCGCGACCAGGTGCCGCAAGGCCACAAGGTGGCGCTGGTGGATCTGGCCGAAGGCGACGCGGTGCGCCGCTACGACGTGGCCATCGGCTATGCCGCCCAGCCCATCGAGGCCGGCCGCTGGGTGCACGAGCGCCTGCTGCGCATGCCCGACGCCCGCTCGCTGGACGACCTGCCGATGGCCACCGTGCAGCCCGAGCCGCAGCCGCCGCTGGAAGGCTTTACCTTCCAGGGCTATCGCAACCCCGATGGCTCGGTGGGCACGCGCAACATCCTGGCCATCACGCAGACGGTGCAGTGCGTGGCCGGCGTCACCGACTTCGCGGTGCAGCGCATCAAGGCCGAGCTGCTGCCGCGCTACCCGAACGTGGACGACGTGGTGGCGCTGGAACACGGCTATGGCTGCGGCGTGGCCATCGACGCACCCGATGCGGTCATTCCCATCCGCACGCTGCGCAACATCAGCCTCAACCCCAACTTCGGTGGCGAGGTGATGGTGGTGAGCCTGGGCTGCGAGAAGCTGCAGCCCGAGCGGCTGCTGCCGCCCGGCAGCATCGCGCTGGTGGACGAGCGCAACGTGGCCGACATCGGCACCACGGCCGAGCCGCGGCTGGACGTGACCTGCCTGCAGGACGAGGCGCACGTCGGCTTCATGTCGATGATCGATGCGGTGATGCGCCAGGCCGAGCTGCACCTGGAACGCCTGAACCGCCGCCGCCGCGAGACCGTGCCCGCCAGCGAGCTGGTGGTGGGCGTGCAGTGCGGCGGCAGCGATGCCTTCTCGGGCGTCACCGCCAACCCGGCGGTGGGTTACTGCACCGACCTGCTGGTGCGCGCCGGTGCCACGGTGATGTTCTCGGAAGTGACCGAGGTGCGCGACGGCATCGCCCAGCTCACCGCCCGCGCCACCACGCCCGAGGTGGCCGAGGCCATGGTGCGCGAGATGGCCTGGTACGACGCCTACCTGGCCCGCGGCCGGGTGGACCGCAGCGCCAACACCACGCCGGGCAACAAGAAGGGCGGCCTGTCCAACATCGTCGAAAAGGCGATGGGCTCCATCGTCAAGAGCGGCAGCGCGCCGATCTCGGGCGTGGTGTCACCGGGCGACAAGGCCACCAGCCGCGGCCTGCTGTACGCCGCCACACCGGCCAGCGACTTCATCTGCGGCACGCTGCAGATGGCCGCCGGCATGAATCTGCATGTGTTCACCACCGGCCGCGGCACACCCTACGGCCTGGCCCAGGTGCCGGTGATCAAGGTGGCCACCCGCAGCGACCTGGCGCGGCGCTGGCACGACCTGATGGACGTGGACGCCGGCCGCATCGCCACCGGCGACAAAACCATCGAGGAGGTGGGCTGGGAGCTGTTCCACCTGATGCTGGACGTGGCCAGCGGCCGCAAGACCTGGGCCGAGCACTGGAAGCTGCACAACGCGCTGGTGCTGTTCAACCCGGCGCCGGTGACCTGAGCGGCCTGCCCGGCGCCGGCCGCCGGGTCAGGCGACGCGGAACACCGCCACCGCCTGCACCAGCTGCTGGGCCTGGGTGCGCAGGCTCTCGGAGGCGGCGGCGCTTTCTTCCACCAGCGCGGCGTTCTGCTGCGTGGCCTGGTCCATCTGCGTCACCGCCTGGCCTACCTGGTTCACGCCGGCCGACTGCTCGTTGCTGGCCGAGCTGATCTCGGCCACGATGTCCGTCACCCGCTGGATGGCGGTCACCACGTCTTGCATGGTCTGGCCGGCTTCGCCCACCAGCGCGCTGCCCTGCTCCACCCGCTCCACGCTGGTGGCGATCAAGCCCTTGATCTGCCGCGCCGCTTCGGCGCTGCGCTGGGCCAGGCTGCGCACTTCACCCGCCACCACCGCAAAGCCGCGGCCCTGCTCGCCGGCACGGGCGGCTTCCACGGCCGCATTCAGCGCCAGGATGTTGGTCTGGAACGCGATGCCGTCGATGGTGCCGATGATGTCGGCGATCTGCTGCGACGAGTCGTCGATGCTGCGCATGGTGTCGACCACGCGCCCCACCACGCTGCCGCCCTGCTGCGCCACCTGCGAAGCCCGCAAGGCCAGCTGGTTGGCCTGCTGGGCGTTGTCGGCGTTCTGCCGCACGGTGCTGGACAGCTCGTCCATCGAAGCCGCGGTCTGCTGCAGCGCGCTGGCCTGCTGCTCGGTGCGGGCGCTGAGGTCGCTGTTGCCCGCCGCGATCTGCGCACTGGCGGTGGCCACGCCATCGGCGCCGTGGCGCACGCCGGTGGCAATGCCGCGCAGGTTGGCCTGCATGGCGCCCAGCGCCGCCAGCAGGCGTCCCAGCTCGTCCTTGCCGCCATCGGGCATGGGCCGGCTCAGGTCGCCTTCGGCCATGCGGCCGGCTTCTTCCACCGCCTGAGAGGCCTTGCGCGACAAGGCGCCCGACACCGCCCAGGCCACGCCCAGACCCAGCAGCACCATCAAGGCCAGGCCCGACAGCGAGGCCACCCGCGCGGTGGCATAGGCCGAAGCGCTGGCCTCGGCACTGGCCTTGCTGCCATCGGCGTTGAGTTGCACCAGGCTTTCCAGGGCCTTGAGCACCTCTTCGTACGAAGCCGAACCGGCGGCGTTCATCGTCGCCGGAGATCAACGCCTGATAGGCCTTGGCCTGCTGGTCGATGCGCGCCGACAGCTCACCGATCTGGCGCACGTAGTCTTCGACGGCTTTCGGGTCTTCAGCCCCCAGCACCATGCGCAGGCGCGCCACGCGGTAGGCCATCGCATCGCTGCGCACGTCGCCCAGGGCCTGGATGCTGGGCAGCCAGTTCGTGTACTTCTTTCCAGCGGCGCTACGGCGGGCGGTGACCGGACTTGAATGTGTAACGCCAGGCTCGGTCGCGCCGCCTCAGTCCGGCTTGATGCGCGCCCGCGCGATCACCGGCTGCCAGCGCCGCTGCTCTTCGGCGATGAAGCGTGCGAACTCCTGCGGGCTGCTGCCCACGGCAATGGCCGAGTCGTTGGACAGCCGCTCCAGCGCGGCAGGCTCCTTCACCGCACGGGCGGCGGCCGCGGCCAGCTTGTCCGCATACGCGGGCTGCAGGTTGGCCGGGGCCATCAGGCCGTACCACTGCGTCATCTCGAAGCCGGGAAAGCCCTGCTCGGCCACCGTGGGCACATCGGGCAGCTGCGGGATGCGCTGCGTGGTGCCGGTGGCAATGCAGCGCAGCTTGCCCGTCTTGATGAACTGCAGGATGGCCGGGGCGCCCACCGCCGCCGCGTCCAGCCGGCCGGCGATCAGGTCGGTGAGCTGCGGGCCGGTGCCGCGGTAGGGCACGTGCAGCACGAAGGTGCCGGTGGCCGCCTTCAGGTACTCGAAGGCCAGGTGCCCGGCGCTGCCGTTGCCGGCCGAGCCGTAGTTCAGCCGCCCCGGCTTGCTGCGCGCCAGCGCCACGAAGTCCTGCAGGTTCTTCACCGGCAGGTCGGGGTGCACCACGTACAGGCTGGGCACCTTGGCCAGCAGCGAGATGGGGCGGAAGTCGCGCACCGGGTCGTAGGGCAGCTTGGCAAAGATGTAGGGGTTGACCGCCAGCGTGCCGATGTGGCCCAGCACCAGCGTGTGCTGGTCGTCGGCCCGCGCCACTTCGGCCATGGCCACGTTGCCGGCGCCACCGGGCTTGTTGTCCACGTACACCGACTGGCCCAGGCTCTTGCTCAGCTCGGCCGCGGTGGCACGGGCCACGATCTCGGAGCTGCCGCCGGGCGCGAACGGCACCACCAGCCGCACCGCATGGCTGGGCCAGGCCGCCTGCGCACGCACCGCTGCAGGCAGGCAGAAGGACGCGCCGGTGCCGGCAGCCAGCTGTAACCATTGGCGGCGCCGCAGGCCGGCCGCGAACGGGGGAAGGATCAAGGGGCGGGGGATGCTCATGGGCCAGAGGGTAGCGGCTTGCAGTACCGCCACGCCCAGGCACTTGTCGGGATGCCCGCGGCCACGGGGCAGGCGTATCCTCGGCCGCCCCGCTTGCACGGGCACGAAAGGACGGCATGAACGCTTCTTCGGACCGCCGGTGGCGGTGGCAGTGCATCCCGCTGATCGGCTGCCTGGCGGCCACGGCACCGGCCTGGCCCCAGGCCACGCCGCTGGTGGCGCCCGACGCACCGGCCGAAGCACCCGCCAGCCGCCCCGAAGGCCCGCGCCTGCGCGTGACCGGCTTCCAGGTGCAGGGCAACACCTTGCTGCCGGCCGAGCAGGTGCAGGCCGCGCTGGCGCCCCATGCCGGCCAGCGCACTGCGGAAGAACTGCAACGCGCCGCCGCCACGCTGCAGGCCTTGTATGCCCAGGCCGGTTATGGCGGCGTGGTGGCCTTCGTGGCGCCGCAGTCGGCCGCTGATGGCGTCGTCACCATCACCGTGGTGGAAGGCCGGCTGGCGCAGGTGGCGGTGAGCGGCCAGCGCCAGTTCAGCGAAGCCAACGTGCGGGCCAGCCTGCCCGCGCTGGCCGAGGGCCAGACACCGCGGCTGAACCAGCTGGACGCCCAGGTGAGCATGGCCAACGAGAACCCGGCCAAGCAGCTGCAGGTGTTGCTGCAGCCCGGCGCCGGCCCCGGCCAGACCGATGCCCGCGTGACCGTGGCCGAGCAGCCGGTGCAGCGCTGGACGGCCACGCTGGACAACCGCGGCAACCACCGCACCGGCCAGCTGCGCGCCAGCCTGGGCTGGCAGCACGCCAACCTGAGCGACCGCGACGACGCGCTCACGCTCAATGCCCAGACCGCGCCCGACAAGCCCAGTGCGGTGAAGGTGCTCAGCGGCAGCTACCGGCTGCCGCTGTATGCGCAGCGCAGCTTCTTCGATGCCTACGCCGCCTGGTCCGACGTGGACGGCGGCACCACCAGCACCCTGGCCGGTGCGCTGAGTTTTGCCGGCCGTGGCCGCCTGGCCGGCGTGCGCGGCACGCTGCTGCTGCCCCGCTGGGGCGAAGCCGACCAGCGGCTGGCCCTGGCGCTGGACTACCGCGCCTACCTCAACAGCTGCGAGATCGCCGGCCTGCCGCCGGGCGCCTGCGGCCCGGCGGGCGAAAGCGTGTCGGTGCAACCGCTGTCGCTGGAGTACTCGGTGCAGCGGCCGGGGGCGGTGGCCCTGGGCCTGGCCATCGGCCTGCACCACAACCTGCAGCTGGGCGGCGGCCATGCACGCAGCAGCCAGTTCGAGGCGGTGCGCGCCGGCGCCGAGCCGCACTTCACCGCACTGCGCGGCACGGTGTTCGTCGGCGGTCAGCCGCTGGAAGGCTGGGACCTGCAGCTGCGCGCGGCCGGCCAGTTCACCGACGATGCGATGGTGCCGGGCGAGCAGTTCGGCATCGGCGGCGTGGCCTCGGTGCGCGGCTACCGCGAACGTGAGCTGGCCGGCGACCGCGGCCTGCAGGCCACGCTGGAGCTGGCAGGCCCCGAGCTGCTGCGCAGCGGTGGCAGCGCCACGCTGCGTGCGCTGGGCTTCTTCGACGCCGGCTGGGTGGCCAACCGCGCCGGCCTGCCCTGCGAAGGCAACCGCGACGAATGCAGCCTGCGCGCGGCCGGCCTGGGCCTGCGTGGCAGCGTGGGCCGCTGGCAGGCGCAGCTGTACCTGGCGCAGGCCTTCAAGGCCGCCCCGCAGACCGACCGCCACGACTGGCGCGCCCACGTGGCCGTGAGCACCAGTTTCTGAGCGCCCCCGCATGCACGACGAGGTGACGACGATGCGAAGCAGCTTGATCCGCGACACGGCCCGTCGGCCGCAACCCCATCCACTGGCCGCCGCGCTGGCCCTGTGCCTGGCCGGCCCGGCCGCGCTGCAGGCCCAGGCGCTGCCCGGCGGGCTGCAGGTGGTGCAGGGCCAGGCCACGGTGGACACGGCCGGTGCCCGCATGACCATCACCAACAGCCCCAACGCCATCCTCAACTGGCGGTCGTTTTCCATCGGGGCGCAGCAGTCGGTGCACTTCAACCAGGCCAGCAGCGCCAGCCAGGTGCTCAACCGGGTCACGGGCACCGACCCCTCGTCCATCCTGGGCAGCCTGTCGAGCAACGGCCAGGTGTGGCTGCTCAACCCGCACGGCGTGCTGTTCGGCGCCGGCGCGCGGGTGGACGTGGCGGGGCTGGTGGTGTCCACGCTCAACCTGCCGGATGCCGACTTCCTGGCCGGCCGCTACCGGCTGGGCCCGGCGGCCCAGGCGCTGGCCGGTGAGGGCCGCATCGTCAACCAGGGTGAGCTGCGCACGGCCTCGGGCGGGCGGGTGGCGCTGCTGGCCTCGGCCGCGGGCATGGCCAACGAAGGGCTGATCGAGGCGCCCGGCGGCCAGGTGCTGCTGGCCGCGGGCCAGCAGATCGAGCTGGTGGACACGCAGGCGCCGAACCTGGCCTTGCGCGTGATCGCGCCGGCCGGCGAGGCGCTGAACCTGGGCCGCGTGATTGCGCCCGCGGGGCGCATCGACGTGCAGGCCGCCATCGTCAACCAGCAGGGCGTGATGCGGGCCGACGCGCTGGCCGTGGGCCCGGGCGGCGAACTGGTGCTGCAGGCCACGCAGCAGCTGACCCTGGCGGCCGGCAGCCAGACCACCGCCCGCGGCGGCACCGAGGCCGGCCGCGGCGGGCGCATCACGCTGGATGCGGGCGCCCAGGGCACGGCGCTGGTGGCCGGCACGGCCGACGTGACCGCACCGCAAGGCCAAGGCGGCACGCTGCAGCTGCTGGGCCGGCAGGTGGGCGTGCTGGACGGCGGCGTGCTGGATGCATCGGGCCGCAGCGGTGGCGGGCAGGTGCTGGTGGGCGGCGGCGCCCAGGGCGCCGACCCCAGCCTGCGCAATGCCCAGGCCGCCTACGTCGGCCCGCGCGCCACGCTGGCCGCCGATGCCACCGGCCTGGGCGATGGCGGGCAAGTGGTGGTGTGGGCAGACCAGGCCACGCGGGCCTATGGCCGCTTCAGCGCGCTGGGCGGGCCGCTGGGCGGCGATGGCGGCCTGGTGGAAACCTCGGGCGGCTGGCTGGACGCAAGGCCCGCCACCGTGGCCGTGCAGGCGCCGCGCGGGCGCGCAGGCACCTGGCTGCTGGACCCCAACGACATCACCATCGTGGCCAGCGGCAGCGACACCAACATCAGCCCCGGCCCCGACTTCACCAGCACCAGCGATGGGGCGCAGATCAACGCAGCCACCATCGTCAGCGCACTGCAGGCGGGCAACAACGTCAGCATCACCACCGGCACCGGCACGCCGGACAGCGAGGCGGGCGACATCCGCATGCAGTCGGTGGACATCCTGCCCACGCTGTCCACGCCGGTGTCGTTGACGCTCAATGCGCACAACCACATCCAGCTGGACAGCAGCCGCATCGAGGCCAGCGGCGCGGCGCTGGGCATCACGCTCAATGCCGCCAAGGACGGCGGCACCGGCGCCATCGCGCTGTCGGGCAGCACGCTCAACAGCAACGGCGGCAACATCGTGCTGGGCGGTGGCGGCATCGCCAGCGGGCCGCAGGGCACGGCCGGCTTCAGCGCCGCGGTGGGCGCCGACCCTGACTTTGCGAACGGCATCTGGCTGCGCAACGGCAGCGCGCTGCGGGCGGGCAACGGCAGCATCACCCTGCGCGGCGCCACGGTGCAGGAAGGCAGCCTCAACGCCGGCGTGCTGGTGGACGACAACAGCACCCTGCAGGCCCGCGACATCGTGGTGCAGGGCTGGAGCAACGGCGGCCTGCTGCGCACCGGCGTGCACCTGTCCAGCGGCACCCTCACCGCCACCCATTCGCTGCGGGTGGAAGGCACCGCGCTGGCCGCCACCGACCCTGGCGGCAGCAACCCCTCCAACCCCAGCCTGGTGGCGGGCGTGCGGGTGGAAGACGCACAGCTCGTCGTGCAGCCGCCCGCCCCCGACCCCACCGCCTCGCTCACGGTGGTGGGCACGGCCACGGTGTCGGGCAGCGCCTCTTCAGGCGGGCGCGCCGTCAGCGGTTTCGGCGTGAGCCTGCTGCGCAGCTCCTCAAGCCCGGGCAGCGCCCAGCTGCTGGCCCGCAACGGCGCCAGCGTGTCGGTGGAAGGCACGCTCAACTCGGCCGATGGCGGCTATGCCCTGCTGCTGGCCTCGACCGACTACGGCGGCGACATCATCGACGCGGCGGGCGCCTCGTCGCTGACGATCGCGGCCAGCGGCGCCGGCCAGCGGCTGGGGCTGAGCGGCGGCAACATCGTCACGCCCAACGGCGGGCCGGCCACCATCAGCTCGGCCGGCAGCATCGACCTGGTGGACGGCTCCAACGGCTTTTCCGCCTCCATCAACGGCAACGCCAGCAGCCTGTTGATGCAGGCGCAGGACGACCTGCTGATCACCGGCGGCAGCGCCGTCAACTTCAGCGGCAGCAACACGGCGGTCACGCTGGCTTCCAGCGCGGGCAGCATCGGCCTCAGCGGCGCGCCCTTCGTGGCCAGCGGCGGCACGGTGCGGCTGCTGGCGGCGCAGGTATCGATCGCCGGCAGCAGCACCCTCAGCAGCGACGCCAGCGGCGATGCGCTGGTGGTGGCCGGCAGCGGCGGCGGCAATGTGCAGACCTTTGCGCACACCGCCGCCAGCCCGGCCTTCAACACGCCCAACGGCCGCTGGCTGGTGTACGCCACCAGCCCCGACGACGCCGGCTTCGACCCCGGCGCACTGGTGCACGACTTCCGCCAGTACGACGCGGTGTACGGCAACGCGCCCACCGTGCAGGGCAGCGGCAACGGGCTGCTGTTTTCGGTGGCGCCCACGCTGGCGCTGAGCGGCGCGGTGAGCAAGGTGTACGACGGCAACACCACGGTGCAGGTGTCGGCCGCCGAGGTGCAGGCCGGCACCGGCGCGCTCACCGGCGACACCGTGACCGTCGGCTCCGGCGCAGGCACCTATGCCGATGCGCATGTGGGCAGCAACAAGGCCGTGACGGTGAATGCCGCGCTGGTGACGGCCACCGACGAAGACGGCAAGCCGGTGTACGGCTACCGGCTGGGCACGGTCACCGGCAACATCACCCCGCGCAGCCTGACCGTGGGCAGCCTGCAGGTGGCCGACAAGGTGTACGACGGCCAGACCACCGCCAGCGTGAGCAGCAGCAGCGGCCTGGTGGGCCTGGTGGCCGGCGAAAGCCTGCAGCTGCGGCTCGACGGCCGCTTCAGCGATGCCAACGTGGGCACCGGCAAGCCGGTGGCCATCACCCTCGGCCTGGCCGATGGGGCCGGCGGCAGCGGCCTGGCCAGCGACTACGTGCTGGGCACCACCAGCGCCAGCGGCAGCGCCGCCATCACGCCGCGGCCGCTCAGCCTCACCGCGGTGGCCGACGGCAAGCTGTACGACGGCAGCGATGCCGCCACGGTGCGGCTGGCGGCCGTCAACGGCCTGGTCAATGGCGAGCAGCTCACGCTGGGCGTCAGCGGCCGCTTCGCCGATGCCAATGCGGGCACCGGCAAGGCCGTGCAGGTGGCGGTGAGCGCGGCCGACGGCAGCGGCGGCCAGGTGGCCAACTACCAGCTGCCCGCCACGCTGGCCACCAGCGCCGACATCGGCCAGCGCACCCTCACCTACAACGCCACACCGGTGAGCGTGGCCGCGGGCAGCGCCTTGCCGGCCTTCAGCGGCCAGGTGGGCGGCTTCATCGAGGGCGAGAACCTGGCCAATGCCACCACCGGCACGCTGCGCTTCAGCAGCCCCGCGACCACGGCTTCGCCGGCCGGCCGCTATGCCATCGAAGGCGGCGGGCTGGCGGCGCTGAACTACCGCTTCGAGCAGGCGGCCGGCAACGCCACCGCGTTGACGCTGCTGCCCGTGGCGGCCCCGCCGCCACCGCCGCCGCCCCCCACCCCGCCGGTGGACACGGTGGTGCCGCTGCAGCAGTCCACCCCGGTGGAATTGGCCGTGGCCCTGGCCACGCTGCTGCCCGAGCCGGTGCTGCCCGCACCGTTGGCCAACCGCGCACTTGACGCCACCCAGGCACTGGCGCCGGCCACCGCCGGCGGCGGCAGCAGCCCGCGCTTTGGCACCGTGCCGGTGGGCAGCCTGTCGCAAGACGCGCTGGCCGCCTTGCTGGCCTCGCGCGACCGCCTCAAGCAGCAGATCTTTGCGCAGGCGCTGGCCGAGCTGGCGGCCCGGCCACAGGCCGCCGATGTGCCCGCATGCGCCACGCCCGAGCAGGCCGAGACGGGCCTGTGCATGATCACCGTCAAGCAGCGCGACGAGGTGCGCGCGGCGCGCGAGGCGCGGCTGCAGCAGGCCCCCGCCAACGATGCAGCGGCCGCCCCCGCGCCGGCCCCGGCGCCCGCTTCACCGGCGGCCACGCCGGGGGCCCCGGTGGCCCCGCCGGCACCCTCCGCGCCGCCGGTGGCTGCCGCCTTGCCGGCGGTGACGCCGCCGCTCTTTCCCATCCGCGCTGCGGTGCGCAGTGCCGCACTGCCGCAGATACAGCGCAAGCTGGCGGTGCTGATCGGCACCGACCGCTATGCCGACACCCGCATCCCGCAGCTGGACAACGCCGCCAGCGACGCCAGCGCCGTGGCCGCGCTGCTGCAATCGACGCTGGGCTACGAAACGCTGGTGATTGAAAACGGCAGCAAGGACACGGTGATGCGCACGCTGAACCGGCTGGCCACCGAAGTGGGGCCCAACGACTCGGTGGTGCTGTACTACGCCGGCCATGGCGCGGTGGTGCCCACCACCGGCGAGGGCTACTGGCAGCCGGCCGATGCCGATGCCACGCGACCCGAGACCTGGATCAGCAATGCCGACATCGGCCGCGCGGTGGAACGGCTGGGCGCCACGCAGGTGGCCTTGATCTCGGACAGCTGCTACTCGGGTACGCTGGTGTCCGATGCCCGCATCCGCGCCACCACCGCGGCGCTGGACCCCGGCCAGGTGCTGTCGCGCCGCACGGCGGTGGTGATGTCCTCGGGCGGCAACGAGCCGGTGTTCGACGCCGGCAAGGAAGGCCACAGCACCTTCGCCTGGAACCTGATGCGCACGCTGCAGCAGGTGCCCACCTGGCAGCCCGGCGGCAACGTGTTCGAGCGCGTGCGCTTCGCGGTGGCCCGCGAGCTGCCGCAGCGGCCGCAGTACGGCGCGTTCTCCAACAGCGGCTATGCGGCCGGGGCGGACTACCTGTTCGAGAAGCGCGAGCTCACGCGCTGACCCTCCTCACCGGTTGGTGACGATGGTCACGCGGCGGTTCTCAGGCGCCTCAGGGCGGGCAGGGTCCACCAGCTCAGTGGCGCCCTTGCCCTGCGGGGCCAGCCGCTCGGGCAGCACGCCGCGCACGTTCACCAGGTAGTCCACCACCGACTGCGCGCGCTGCTGCGACAGCTTCATGTTGCGGTCGGCCTGGCCGCGCGGGTCGGCATGGCCTTCGACCCGGAAGCCGAAGCCGGCCAGCTTGTCCGACTGCAGCGCGTTGGCCACCGTGTCCAGCGTGGCCTTGGCATCGGCCGTCAGCTCGGCCGAGTCGGTGGGAAAGGTGATCAGCAGCGACGCCTTGCCCGGTGCCGCCGGCTTGTTGCTGGGCGGGCGCACCGCGGGCCGGAAGCCGCGGGTCTTGGCATCGGCCGGCGGCTCGGGCGGCTCGATGGCCAATGCATCGACCAGCGCCGATTCGGTCACGTCGCCGCTGCGCAGCATGGGTTCGGGGGCCGAGGCGCCGGCCGCGGGCTGTGCGCCCGCCAGCAGCGTGCTGCCGGCCAGGGCCGCCATGCACAGCAGGCGGGCCAGAAGGTGTGGAGTCATGAAGCATCCCCTGCGGCCCGCGGCCCGAGCCCCGGCGGGGCCGGCAGCGTGCCAGGAGGTCGAGTTTAGTCAGCCGCCCAACCGGGATTCAGGCGCTGCCACAGCACATGGTCGCGCCAGTCGCCATCGATCATCAGGTACTGCGGCGCCAGCCCGATGCGGGTGAAGCCCAGGCGCTGGATCAGCGCCAGGCTGCGCTCGTTCTCGGGCCGGATGGCGGCTTCGATGCGGTGCAGCCGGCCACGCGGCGAGAACATCTCGGCCAAGGCCACGGCCAGCGCCGCGGCCATCACGCCCCGGCCTTCCAGGCCCTGGTCCACCGAGTAGCCCAGCGAGGCGCTTTGAAAGGGCCCGCGCGACACGTTCGAGAAGTGGATGCTGCCCACCACGCGCGAGGCGTCCTGCAGCTCCACCAGCCAGTAGCGGTAGGCCGTGCCCATGCCGAAGGCCAGCGTGCTTTGCATCAAGCGCTCGGCCTGCACCGCGGCACTGTCGAAGCCGGGCGGTGATGGCGGGTCCCAGCGGCTGAAGTGCGCGCAGTTGCGGCGGTAGTAGTCGGCCACCGCCGCGGCCTGCACGAAGGGGGACGACACCAGCTCCACATGCGGCGTGGACAAGCGCACCAACGGGCCTTGGGGGCTGCTGCTGATGGCCGGGATGGGAGGTGCTTGCATCGTGCGGATTGTCACGCAGCACCCGGGCCCGAAGGGCCTTTATTGATCAAAAGCGCAATGGCGCATTGGCGTTCAAGTGCTGTTTCAAAAGCACCCCGCTGCCTACAGTTCATCCCATCGACAGGGCCACAACGACAGCGCAGTGCCCCCGCCGACGAAACCGACTCGACAACATATCCACTTGAAGGAATCGTCATCTTGAACACCAAGACCCGCATCGCCTCCGCCCTGGCCGCTTCCATGTTCGCCCTGCTGGCTGCAGGCACCGCCAACGCCCAGGTCTATGGCGACACCGGCGGCTACAACGTGCCGGAACTGCAAGCCAAGAGCACCAAGACCCGCGCCCAGGTGCAGGCCGAGCTGGCCCAGGCCCGGGCCAACGGCGAGCTGTCGACGCATGCCGAAGGTTATGACTTCGCGGCCCGCCAGGCCACCGCTTCCACCAAGACCCGCGAGGAAGTGCGCGCCGAAGCCGCCAAGGCCCTGAAGTCGGGCGAAGCCTCGGCCTTCGGCAACTACACCCGCGGCTGAGCCTCACTTGTCTAGTCAAGCACGGCGACTGTTTCGATTTGCGCAATGACGCATTGACCGCTCAGCGCTTTTTCTCAACGGCCGCCCTGCCTACAGTCCACCTCATCGACGGCGCTGCCGCCGACTCTCGGAGATAGAACGTGAACACCAAGACCCGCATCGCTTCCACCCTGGCCGCTTCCCTGATCGCCCTGCTGGGCTCGGCTGCCGCCAACGCCCAGGTCTACGGCGACACCGGTGGCTACAACGTGCCGGAACTGCAAGCCAAGAGCACCAAGACCCGCGCCCAGGTGCAGGCCGAGCTGCAACATGCCCGCGCCAACGGCGAACTGCGCACCACCGCCGACGGTTACGGCATCGTGGAAAGCAGCGCCCCGACGCAATCGGCCAAGAGCCGCGACGAAGTGCGCGCTGAAGTCATCCAGGCCATCCGCAGCGGCGCTCACCTGAGCATGGGCGACCAAAGCCGCGGCTGATCGACCGGGGCTGCGGCCCCGCGCAAGCCAGCCACACAACGCCGCACGGCCTGCCGTGCGGCGTTTTGCGTTCTTGCGTGGCACGGCGCCACGGACTGTTCGCCTTCCTGCAACAACCCATTCGGCCACCCGCCCTTTATCCGGCCCACTGCCTTGCCTAAAGTTGATCCCATCAACCAAACAGGAGCCGACATGAACACCAAGCACCTCATCTCCGCTGCGCTGGCCGCCTCGTTCGCGCTGCTGGCCGGCGCCGCTCACGCGCAGGACCACCTGGGCGACGACTACGGCTACGCACTGACCCAGCAGAAGTTCCAGTCCACCAAGACCCGCGCCCAGGTGCAGGCCGAGCTGGCCCAGGCCCGCGCCAACGGCGAGCTGCGCACCGACGCCGACGGCTACGGCTACCTGCAGCAACGCGCCACCGCCTCCACCAAGACCCGCGACGAAGTGCGCGCCGAAACCATCCGCGCGATGAAGAACGGCAGCCTGAGCCAGGGCAATGCCACGCTCTATTCACGCGGTTGAAAGACCTCTCATGAAAACCGCCCTCATCTTTGCCGTCGGCACCCTGGGCTTTGCCGCCAGCGTGGCCTGGGCCGCCGACGTGCCGGCGCGCGCCGACCTCGCGCCGCAGCCCGCGCGCCTGAGCGCACCTGCCGATGCCAGGCCGGCCGCCCGGCCGCTGCGTGCACCGGCCGCACCCGCCGCCCGCACCCAGCCGGTGGACCAGCGCACGCCGGCCACGCCCGGCAGCACTGCGCCCGACACGCTGTGCGCCTGCACCGGCGGCGATCACTTCGCCTGACGCCGGCAAGGGCCGGCTGACAGCGGCAAGAATCAGGGCATGCATGCTTTGATGTCCCTGCTGGTCGACCATGGGTTGTGGCTGGTCTTCTTCGTCACCCTGGCCGCGCGCGCCGGTGTGCCGGTGCCGGCCGCGCCGCTGCTGGTGATGGCCGGCGGGGTCTCGATGGCGCCCTGGCTGCCCACCGCGGCCGCCTGGCTGCTGGCGCTGGGTGTGGCGGTGCTGGCCAACCTGGCCGGCGATGCGGTGTGGTTCGCCGCCGGCCGCCGTTATGGCCACCGGGTGATGGGCCTGCTGTGCCGGCTGTCGCTGTCGCCCGACTCCTGCGTGCGGCAAAGCGAATCGCTGATGTCGCGCTGGGGCGGCAGCGCGCTGCTGGCCGCCAAGTTCGTGCCCGGCGTGTCGGTGGTGGCCGCGCCGATGGCCGGCGCGCTGGGCATGTCGGTGCCGCGCTTCGTGGCCTTTGACCTGCTGGCCGGCGCCGTCTGGTCGGCGCTGTTCCTGGGGCTGGGCGCGCTGTTCAGCCAGCAGGTGGACGCGGTGCTGGTGTACCTGGCCGATGCCGGCCTGGTGGCGGCGGTGGTGGTGCTGGGCGGCGCGGCCGCGTTCGCCGGCTGGCGCTGGTGGCGCCGCCGCCGCTTCCTGAAGTCGCTGGCCATGGTGCGCATCAGCGTCGATGAGCTGCATGCCTTGATGGGCGCGGCCGCCGGCAGCCCAGAGGCCCCGCTGGTGATTGACGTGCGATCGGGCACCGCCAACCAGCTCGACCCGCGGGTGATTCCCGGTGCGCAACGGATGGCGCTGCCCGACATCACCGGCCTGGCCGCCGGGCTGCCGCGCGACCGCGACATCGTCCTGTATTGCAACTGCCCCAACGAAGCCTCGGCTGCGGTGGCGGCGCAGCGGCTGGCGGGCAAGGGCTTCACCCGCGTGCGGCCGCTGGCCGGCGGGCTGGAAGCCTGGGCCGCCGCAGGCCACCCGGTGGCCCTGGCCTGAACCCCGGGCTCGCGGCCCGCCGGCCGCGCCACTGCTGCATTGCACAATCCATCTCCAGTCACCAGCACCGGGGGAAGCCGCATGCGCCGAGTCGTGTTCAACCAGAAGGGGGGCGTGGGCAAGTCCACGATCACCTGCAACCTGGCCGCCATCGGCGCGCAACAGGGGCTGCGCACGCTGGTGGTCGACCTGGATTCGCAGGGCAACACCACCCACTACCTGATGGGCGATGCCGCCACCCAGGGCCTGGGCGATGGTGCGGCCGAGTTCTTCGAGCAGACGCTGAAGTTCACGGTGCGCCCGCCGGCCACCACCGACTTCATCGTGGCCACGCCCTGGGAGCACCTGAGCCTGATGCCGGCCAGCGCCCACCTGGACGAACTGCACGGCAAGCTGGAGTCGCGCTACAAGATCTACAAGCTGCGCGATGCGCTGGCCGAGCTGACCGACGAGTTCGACGCCATCTGGATCGACACGCCGCCGGCGCTGAACTTCTACACCCGCTCGGCGCTGATCGCGGCCGAGCGCTGCCTGATCCCGTTCGACTGCGACGACTTCTCGCGCCGCGCGCTGTACGGCCTGATGGAGACGGTGCAGGAGATCCAGGCCGACCACAACCCGGGCCTGCAGGTCGAGGGCATCGTGGTCAACCAGTTCCAGCCCCGCGCCAGCCTGCCCCAGCGCACCGTGCAGGAACTGATCGACGAAGGCCTGCCGGTGCTGCAGCCCTACCTGAGCGCCAGCGTGAAGATCAAGGAATCGCACGAGCTGGCCCGCCCGATGGTGCACCTGGACCCGCGCCACAAGCTGACGCAGGAGTTCGTGGCGCTGCATGGGGCGTTGGAGGCGTAGCCAGCGCACCGAGCGCTAGCACTTCATGCTATCGTTTGGACGGTGAACGCCCGACACCGAAAGACGTTGTCCGCCGTCTTCGCCAAGCCCACGTCGGCATCGATCGTGTTTGCGGACATCGAGGCCCTGGTCAAAGCCTTGGGCGGCAAGGTGACCGAGCGGGAAGGATCACGCGTCAGGATCGAGTTGGCTGGCCAACAGTGGCGCTGCCACCGGCCACACCCCGGCAAGGAAGCCAAGCGCTACCAGGTGGAAGAAGCCCGCGAGTTTTTCGAGCAAGCAGGAGTACGTCCATGAACACGATGACCCACGGCGGTTACACGGCGCGCATCGAGTTCGATGAGCGCGACAACCTCTTCGTCGGCCGCATCCTCGGCCTGCGCAGCATCATCAGCTTTCACGGCGAAACGGTGACGCAATTGCGCCGCGAATTCGCCAGCGCGGTCAAGGACTACCTGCAGGACTGCGCCGAACAGGGCGTGGAGCCCGAGAAGCCCGCCTCGGGCAAGCTGCTGCTGCGCGTGCCGCCCGAAATGCACAGCCGCGCCCTGGTGGCCGCCCAGGCCAAGGGCAAGAGCCTGAACCAATGGGCCACCGAAGCCCTGCGCGATGCGCTGGAGCACTGACCATCCCGTGTACACCTCCACCTTCACCTTCCTGCCCGGCGACTACGACGAGGCCTTCCATGCGCTGGACCGGGTGATCGCAGAAGTGGCGCGGTCGATCCCCGGCTACCTGGGCGAAGAGGCCTGGGACAACGCGGCGACCGGGCTGGTGTCCAACGTGTACTACTGGGCATCGATGGAGGCGCTGCAGACGCTGATGCAGCACCCCGCGCACCTGCAAGCCAAGCAGGCGCAATCGCAGTGGCTCAAGGGCTACCAGGTGGTCATCGCCCAGGTGCTGGGCAGCTACGGCGACGGGCGCATCGCGCATCCACTGGCGGGTCGCGAGGGGCCGGGCCGCTGATCGGCCCCACCCCCTACCACCCCGCCGGATCGACCTGGTAGTAGCCGCGCAGCTCCTGGTACAGCGCCGGGTGTTCGGCGGCCAGGCGCCGGGCCTGTTCGAAGAACACCTCGGTGGCCACCGCGAAGAACTCGGCGGGGTCTGTGGCGCCGTAGGGGTCGAACAAGGTGGGCTCGCCTGCGGCCAGGCGCTGGCGCAACTGGCCGAAGGCCTCGCCCAGCACCCGCGACCAGCGCTCGTAGTGGCGGCGGCCGCTCAGCGGCGGCGCGCCGTTGGCGGTGCCGGTGATCTGGTCGAGCTGGTGCGCAAACTCGTGGATCACCACGTTGTGGCCGTCGTCGGGGTCGGCCGCGCCCTGCAGCGCATCGGCCCACGACAGCAGCACCTGCCCTTGCGACCACGATTCGCCCGACAGCACCCGCCGGTCATCGTGCTGCACGCCGGCACCGCCGGGCCGCACGCGGTCGACCACGAAGGCGCCGGGGTACAGCAACACCTGCCGCAGCTCGGTGAAGGCCGCGCGCGGCCGGTTGAGCAGCAGCAGGCTGGCCTGCGCCGCGATGGTCACGCGCATCTCGTCCGTGACCGCCAGCCCTTGGCAGCCGATGATGGGCACCTCGGCCAGGAAGACCTGGATGCGCTGCTTGAGCTGCAGCTGCAGGTCGGCCGGCAGCCGCCGCACCAGCGGCACGCGCCGCCGCAGGATGCGGCGCCAGGCCGCCGGAAACGGCTGCGCCCGCCAGCGGCGGCGGCGCTGTTCGCGCCACCACGGCTGGCCCAGGAACCCCGCCGCCAGCAGCAGGCCCACCAGGGCCAGGAAGGTCATGCCCATAGAGTGCCCAGTGTGCGCGTCAAGCGCCCGCCCCTTCCCAGCTGCCGCCCAAAGCCCTCACCAGGCCGACGGTGGCCTGGTACTGCGCGGCCCGCACCTGCAGCGCCTGGCGGCGGTTGCGCAATTCGGTGCGCTGCGCATCCAGCAGGTCGAGCTGGCTGATGTAACCGTTGCGCCAGCGCGTGCCCGACAAGGCCGTGGCCCGGCTGGCCGAGGCCACCGCGCGCGCCTGCGCCTCGGCCTGGTCGGCCAGCAGTCGCAGCGCGGCCAGCTGGTCTTCGACGTCGCGGAAGGCCACCAGCACCTGTTCGCGGTAGCCGGCCAGCGCGCCGTCCAGCTCGGCCCGGGCGCTGTCGATGCCGGCCTGGCGGCGGCCGCCGTCGAACAGGGGCATGGACAGCAGCGCGCCCACGCCCCAGCTGCGCATCGACCACTTGAAGAGGTCGCCCAGGTCGGAAGAGGCCTGCCCCGCACTGCCGGTGAGCGACACGCTGGGGAACCAGGCGGCCTGCGCCACGCCCACCCGCGCCTGCGCGGCCAGCATGCTGCGCTGGGCGGCGGCCACGTCGGGCCGGCGCTGCAGCACGGTGCTGGGCACGCCGGGCGGCACCACCGGCAGCGCCGCCGTCCAGCCCTGCGGCGGCAGGCTGAAGGTGGAAGCCGGCTCACCGACCAGCACCGCCAGCGCATGTTCCAGCGTGGCGCGGCGCTGGTCCAGCGCCAGCGCCTCGGCCTCGGTGGCGGCCACCTCGGCGCGCACACGCACCACGTCCAGCTCGGCGATGTCACCGGCCTGCTGGCGCGCTTCGGTCAGGCGCAAGGTGTCGCGGTAGGCGGCCACGGTGTCGCGCACCAGGGCGCGCTCCTCGTCCAGCGTGCGCAGGGCCAGGTAGGTCTGCGCGGTTTCGGCCTGCACCAGCAATCGCGCGCTTTGCAGCAGCGCGGCGCGCGATTGCGCATCCAGCTCGGCGGCCTGGCTGGCGCGTGACAGGCGGCCGAACAGGTCGACCTCGTACTGCAGGTTCAGCCCCACGCTGGCCACGGTGTTGGCCGGGCCGTTGTTGGTCAGGCCCGCCTGACGCGACACGCCGGCCTGCGCGCCCACCTGCGGCGAACGGGCACTGTCGGTCTGGCGGGCCAGCGCCCGCGCCTGCTGCAGCCGCGCCGCCGCCTGCTGGATGCTGGTGTTCTGCTCGGCGGCCTGGGCCACCCAGCGGTCCAGCTCGGCATCGCCGAAGCTCTTCCACCATTCACCGCGCGGCTGCGCATCGGCCGGCCGGGCCTGGGCCCAGCGGCCATCGGTTTCCTTGAAGGCGGCGGGCGTGGCCGGCAGCAGCCGGTCTTCCACCGGCGGCAGCGGCGTGGCGCAGCCGGCGATCACCAGCGCGGCCACCAGCGGCAGCAGGCGCTGCGCGAATTGCATGCTCTTGTTCATGTCGTGCTCCTAGTCGCGCGCTCAGGCGTCATGCGGGTGGCGGGGCGCGGCCGGGTGCGGCTGCAGGCCGCCGCCGCCGGGGTGGGCGGGCGCGGTGGCAAAGGCTTCCAGGTGCGGCACCTCGCCATGCAGCTTCAGCGGCCGGTTGCCGGTGAGCTGGCGCAGCAGCACATAGAACACCGGCGTGAGGAAGAGGCCGAAGGCCGTGACGCCGATCATCCCGGCGAACACCGCCACGCCCATGGCGCTGCGCATCTCGGCCCCCGCGCCGGTGGACAGCACCAGCGGCAGCACACCCATCACGAAGGCCAGCGAGGTCATCAGGATGGGGCGCAGCCGCAGGCGGCTGGCCTCGATGGCGGCCTGCAGCGGCGTGCGGCCAGCAAACTCCAGCTCACGCGCGAACTCCACGATCAGGATCGCGTTCTTCGCGCTCAGCCCCACCAGCACCACCAGGCCGATCTGCGTGAACACGTTGTTGTCACCGCCCGAGAGCCACACGCCCGTCATCGCAGCCAGCAGGCCCATGGGCACGATGAGGATGATGGCCAGCGGCAGCGTCAGGCTCTCGTACTGCGCGGCCAGCACCAGGAACACCAGCAGGATGGCCAGCGGGAACACGATGACCGCGGAGTTGCCGGCCAGGATCTCCTGGTAGGTCAGCTCGGTCCACTCGAAGCCGATGCCGGGCGGCAGCGTTTCCTTGGCGATGCGCTCGATGGCTTGCCGCGCCTGACCCGACGAATAACCCGGGGCCGGGCCGCCGTTGATGTCGGCCGACAGAAAGCCGTTGTAACGCATCGCCCGCTCGGGACCGAAGCTGGGCTGCACCTTCAGCAGCGCCGCCAGCGGCACCATCTCGCCGCTGGCCGAGCGCACCTTCAGCAGCCCGATGTCGTCGGGCCGCGCGCGGTGGGCAGCATCGGCCTGCACCCGCACCGAGTACGTGCGGCCGAAGCGGTTGAAGTCGTTCACGTACAGGCTGCCCAGGTAGATCTGCAGCGTGTCGAACACGTCGGTCACCGCCACGCCCAGCTGGCGCGCCTTGGTGCGGTCGATGTCGGCATACAGCTGCGGCACGTTGACCTGGTAGCTGCTGAACATGCCGGCCAGCTCGGGGGTCTGGTAGGCCTTGGCCATGAAGGCCTTGGTGGCCGCGTCCAGCGCCTCGTAGCCCAGCGAGGCGCGGTCTTCCAGCTGCAGCTTGAAGCCGCCCGTGGTGCCCAGCCCCTGCACCGGCGGCGGCGGGAACATCACGATGAAGGCGTCTTCGATCTGCGCGAACTGCTGGTTCAAGGCCCCCGCGATGGCGCCGGCACTCAGCGCCGCGCTGGTGCGCTCTTCAAACGGCTTGAGGCTGACGAACACCACGCCCGAGTTGGAGCTGTTGGTGAAGCCGTTGATCGACAGGCCCGGGAACGCGATGGCGTGCTCGACGCCCGGCTGCTTGAGCGTGAGCTCGCCCATGCGGCGGATGACCTCGTCGGTGCGGTCCAGCGTGGCGCCGTCGGGCAGCTGGGCAAAGCCGATCAGGTACTGCTTGTCCTGCGCCGGCACGAAGCCGCTGGGCACCGCCTTGAAAAGGCCGAAGGTCACGGCCACCAGCGCCAGGTACA
>CAKZXL010000750.1 GCA_937883885.1 uncultured Aquincola sp.
CGCCGGCATCGAAGCCACCGACACCCCGTATTCGCCCTGGGGCCTGCGCATCGAAGGCAAGCCGGCGCTGAACAAGCTGGACGTGTTCACCGGCGGCGGGGTGGAGGTGCAGGATGAAGGCAGCCAGCTGCTGGCACTGATCACCGACGCCAAGCGCGGCGAGATGGTGGTCGATTTCTGCGCCGGTGCCGGCGGCAAGACGCTCGCGCTGGGTGCGGCGATGCGCAACACCGGCCGCCTGTACGCCTTCGACGTGTCCGGCCATCGGCTGGATTCGCTGAAACCGCGGCTGGCGCGCAGTGGCCTGTCGAACGTGTACCCGGCGCAGATCGCGCACGAGCGAGACGAGCGCATCAAGCGCCTGGCCGGCAAGATCGACCGGGTGCTGGTGGACGCGCCTTGCTCCGGCCTGGGCACGTTGCGCCGCAACCCCGACCTGAAATGGCGCCAGTCGCCGGCCACGCTGGCGGCGCTGCGCACGCAGCAGGCGTCCATCCTGCGGGGCGCGGCGCGCCTGCTCAAGCAAGGCGGCCGGCTGGTGTACGCCACCTGCAGCCTGATGGCCTCGGAAAACGAGGACATCGCCGCCGCCTTCAGCGCCGAGTTCGAGCGTGAATGGGCACCGGTGGCGGTGGGCGACCTGCTGCAGGCAGCCAAGGTCGAGGGCTGGGAGAGCCTGGTGTCGGGTCCGTACCTGCGCCTGTGGCCCCACCGGCATGCCACCGACGGCTTTTTTGCCGCCGTCTGGGAACGACGCTGAGATTTCGGGGTCTGAGCAGCTGTCGCGTTGATCTGCCGCAATTTGGGGTCGATCTGCCGCGATCGGCTGTGGCGTGGGCACCAAAAGCACCGTGCTCGCTATGTAGTTCCACGGGTGCGTAGCACGGTGCGCCACCTACAATCGGCAGGTTCTTGGAAAGGTTCTCAATGAATGGTTTGATGACGGTGTGGAGCGCAGTCGTCGATGGGCTGGCGCACGGCGTGCTGGACGCGTCCTGGTGGCAGGTGCTGGCCTACACGTTGGTGGTCACCCACATCACGATCGCGGCGGTCACGATCTTCCTGCACCGCAGCCAGGCCCACCGGGCGCTGGATCTCGGCCCCGTGCCGCAGCATTTCTTCCGCCTGTGGCTGTGGCTCACCACCGGCATGGTCACCAAGCAATGGGTGGCCATCCATCGCAAGCACCACGCCAAGTGCGAGACGGACGAAGACCCGCACAGCCCGCAGACCCGCGGCATCAAGAAGGTGCTGCTGGAAGGTGCCGAGCTGTACCGCGCCGAGGCCAAGAATGCCGAGACCGTGGAGAAGTACGGCCGCGGCGTGCCTGACGACTGGATCGAGCGCAACCTGTACAGCCGCTACTCCTGGCAGGGCGTGGGCCTGATGCTGCTGGTCAACGTGTTCCTGTTCGGCGCCATCGGCCTGACCATCTGGGCGGTGCAGATGCTGTGGATCCCGATCAACGCAGCCGGCATCATCAACGGCATCGGCCACTACTGGGGCTACCGCAATTTCGAGGCGGTGGACGCTTCGACCAATGTGTCGCCCTGGGGCATCATCATTGGCGGCGAAGAGCTGCACAACAACCACCACACCTACCCCACCTCGGCCAAGTTCTCGATCAAGAAGTACGAGTTCGACATCGGCTGGGGCTACATCCGCGCGATGGAGATGATCGGCTGGGCCAAGGTGCGCAAGACCGCGCCGCAGCTCAAGCTGGGCCAGGTCAAGCCGGTGGCCGACGACAAGACGCTGGAGGCGGTGATCGCCAACCGCTACGAGGTCATGGCCTCGTACGCCAAGGAGCTGCGCCGCGCCTGCGCGCTGGAGCTGGAGCACCTGAAGCAGCAGGGCGCCCAGAATTCCGCCCGCTGGACCGAGATGCGCCTGGCCAAGCGCTGGCTGCACCGCGACGACGACAAGATCCCGCACGGCGTGAAGGCCCACGTGGCTGGCGCGATGGCGCAAAGCCCGTCGCTGACCAAGCTGGTGACCATGCGCGAAGAGCTGCGCCAGCTCTGGACGCGTACCAACGTGTCGGCCGAACAGCTGGTGGTCGACCTGCAGGCCTGGTGCAAGCGCGCCGAAGAAAGCGGCATCACCGCGCTGCAGGAGTTCTCGACCAAGCTGCGCGCTGCGCGCGCCTGAGCGATCGGCGGCCCCGCGAGGGGCAGAAAGAAGGGGAGCCAGCGGCTCCCTTTTTTTTCATGGTGCGCCCGCTGGGCTTGACGCCCGGCCTGGCCCAGGCCCTCAAGCGTCCCGCCGATGTGCTGGGTGCCACATCGCTGCACTCCGTCATCGCCGAAGAACGGCTGACCTGGTTCCGGGCAGCAGGGCTGTCGTCACCGGCGGCACCGCGGGCCCGACCATCGGCGACGATGCCGCCATGTTGCAGGCGGCCATCGACGGACAGGGAGTTGCCCTGGGCCGCTCTGTGCTCGTCGCGGACGACGTGGCCCAGGGGCGTCGGGTGGCCGCTTCTGCCACCCGATTGTCAGCCTCGTACCGGCCGCCAGCAGCAGCCGCTGGTGGCGCGGCAGCAGCCACCTGCTCGAGACCGTGCTGACCGCGACTCGCTTGGCAGCCTGGGCGTGCGCCGACTCTGCTGACCTCAACCGCTCGAATCGCCCGGCGCGGACACGGACGCCGGGTGGTGTCGCAGTTGGCGCATGAAATGCTGATCAACAAAGTACGACGTCATGCACCCGGCCAGATACATGAGGATGTCTGTCCAGCTGAAGCTCGTCCCTATGAGGGTACGAATGAGGCTCGGCCGATGAAACCCGAGCAAGTCGGCAACGTGGAAGTATTGGGCTGTTTCGACCACACAGGCGAACAGAAACACCGCGATGGCCAGGCGTCGTGGCGGGACTTCTCGGACCGATTGGACGAGGTGGTAGATCAGGATCACCACCAGGAAATCGCTGAGAAATGACCGGATCCACCCCACGTGCGCAAAGCGGGTTGCCACCATGACTTCAGCGACGAACACGATAAGCGCAATCAGGAAATGTTTGACGGGACGAGGCATGGTGACGCGCTGTTGCTGTATCGGAATGGCGCAGGCATCCAAGCGGCGCCCAAAACAAAGGCCGCTCGAGAGCGGCCTTGTGGGGGAACCGGGCTGAAGATCACTTCAGCTTGGTTTCCTTGTACAGCACGTGCTTGCGTGCCTTGGGGTCGAACTTCAGGAATTCCAGCTTTTCAGGCGTGGTCTTCTTGTTCTTGTTCGTGGTGTAGAAGTGACCGGTGCCGGCAGTGGATTCCAGCTTGATCTTTTCGCGTCCGCCTTTGGTGGCCATGAGCTGCTCCTAGGGTTTACAGGGCGCCCTTGGCGCGCAGGTCGGCGACGACCTGGTCGATACCGACCTTGTCGATCAGCCGCAGAGCCGCGTTGGAAATGCGCAGGCGCACCCAACGGTTCTCGGTTTCAAGCCAGAAGCGGCGGTACTGCAGGTTGGGCAGCCAGCGACGCTTGGTCTTGTTGTTGGCGTGGGAAACATTGTTTCCCGTCATCGGGCCCTTGCCCGTTACTTGACAGACGCGTGCCATGACGACGCTTCTCCGTTAAATGTGCGGTTCAGCCGAGGATCCGGCAAAGACCGCGAGTATAGCACGCTTACGCGGACTGCTCCAAGAAGCGTTGTGCGTCAAGCGCAGCCATGCAGCCGGTGCCCGCGCTGGTGATGGCTTGGCGGTAGATGTGGTCCTGCACGTCGCCGGCCGCGAACACGCCCGGCACGGTGGTCATGGTGGCAAAGCCTTCCAGGCCCGAGCGGGTGACGATGTAGCCGTCCTTCATCTCGATCTGGCCCTTGAAGATGTCGGTGTTGGGCTGGTGGCCGATGGCGATGAAGCAGCCCTTGACCGGCAACTCGCGGGTGCTGCCGTCTTCGGTGTTGCGCAGGCGCACGCCGGTCACGCCGGTGTTGTCGCCCAGCACTTCGTCCAGCTGCTGGAACAGGTGCAGCTCCATCTTGCCGGCGGCCACCTTCTCCATCAGCTTGTCGACCAGGATGGCTTCGGCGCGGAACTTGTCGCGGCGGTGGATGAGATGCACCTTGGTGGCGATGTTGGACAGGTACAGCGCCTCTTCCACCGCCGTGTTGCCGCCGCCCACCACGCACACTTCCTGGCCGCGGTAGAAGAAGCCGTCGCAGGTGGCGCAGCCGCTGACGCCGCGGCCCATGAAGGCCTGCTCGCTGGGCAGGCCCAGGTACTTGGCGCTGGCGCCGGTGGCGATGATCAGCGTGTCGCAGGTGTAGGTGCCGCTGTCGCCCTTGAGAGTGAACGGGCGCTGGGCCAGGTCCACCTCGTTGATGTGGTCGAACACGATCTGGGTGTTGAAACGCTCGGCATGCTGCTGGAAGCGCTGCATCAGGTCCGGGCCCATCACGCCGGCCACGTCGGCGGGCCAGTTGTCCACTTCGGTGGTGGTCATCAGCTGGCCGCCCTGGGCCAGGCCGGTGACCAGCATGGGCTTGAGGTTGGCGCGTGCCGCGTAGATGGCGGCGGTGTAGCCGGCAGGGCCGGAGCCCAGGATCAGCACCTGGGCGTGGTTCGTGTTGGCAGTCATGGAGCTTTCCGGGTAACGCGTGTGTCGGCGCGGGACGGGCGTGGGCCGTTGTGAGGCGCCGCCCTCAGTGTGTCATGGGGGTGCGCGCCCCTTGCGCAAGCTTGTCAATGGGCACAATAGTGAAATTGTAGGCAGCCCCCTCAACCCCATAGCGTCGCACGCCGATAAGTAACAACCACCGACGCAGGAGTCCGCCCATGTCCATGCTCTCGAACCTAGATCTGATTCGCCGTGTGCCGCTCTTTTCGCTGCTGACCAACGAGCAGGCGCAGGCCATTGCCGACAGCGTCGTCAAGCGACGTTTCCGCCGTGGCGAACTGGTGGTGGAGCAGGGCCGCAAGAGCAATGCGCTGTTCATCCTGCTCAACGGCCGCGCCCGTGTGCTCACGGCCGACCAACGGGGCCGCGAAGTGATCCTGGCGGTGCTGGAGGCGGGCGACTACGTGGGTGAGATGAGCCTGATCGACAACGAGCCGCATTCGGCCACGGTGCGCGCCGAGATCCAGACCGACATGCTGATCCTGGGCCGCGCCGAATTCGCGCGCTGCCTGCCCGAGAACTCCAGCCTGGCCTACGCCATCATGCGCGGCTTGGTGCAGCGCCTGCGCAGCGCCGACCGCCAGATCGAGTCGCTGGCGTTGCTGGACGTGTACGGCCGTGTGGCGCGCACGCTGCTGGAAATGGCCGAAGAGGTCAACGGCGTGCAACTGATTCGCAACAAGGTGTCTCGGCAGGACATGGCCAAGGTGGTCGGTGCCTCGCGCGAGATGGTCAGCCGCGTGATGAAGGATCTCGAGGAGCGCGGCGTCATCGAGACCCAGGAAAACGGCTCGGTGATCATCAAGGAAACGGCCCCGCAGCAGTGAGGCTGCGCGCCGGGTGCGGGGGCGCGATGCGCCACAATCCCGCCCCATGACGTTTCCGTTAGGGTCCCTGCGCACCGAACCCGGTGCGGCTACCACCCGCGGCTCGGCCCGTGGGGCCGCCGCTGCCGCTTCTTCCTCCAAGGCCGCCGCTTCGGGCGGCGAAGGCATCGCCAATCGCGAGGTCAGCCTGCGGCTGCGCCTGCAGCTGGTGCTCATCGTCGGTGGCCTGCTGTGGCTGCTGGGCGTGCTGGCGCTGGTCACGCACCACCCGGCCGACCCCGGCTTTTCCACCTCGGGCGCGGGCGGGCCGTTGCACAACAAGGCCGGCCTGCTGGGCGCCTGGGCTTCGGACTGCGCGCTGTACCTGTTCGGCCATTCGGTGTGGTGGCTGCCGGTGGTGGCCGCGCGCGCCTGGCTGGCCGCGCTGATGCGGGGCCTGCGTGGCGACGTGGACCCGCCCGAAGGCCTGCCCCGCTTCTGGATCGGCCTGGCGCTGCTGATGGCGGCCAGCACCGCGCTGGAGTGGACGCGCCTCTACCGTTTTGAAGATTCGCTGCCCGGTCCGGCCGGCGGCGTGATCGGCTTTTTGCTCGGCCCCTTGTCGATGAAGTGGCTGGGCTTTGCCGGCTCCGGCGTGCTGTGGATCGCGGCGCTGGTGGGCGGCATGGCGCTGGCGCTGCGCTTTTCGTGGCTGCGTGTGGCCGAGCGCCTGGGCACCCTGATCGAGAGCCTGCGGGTGCGCCAGCAGGTGCGGCGCGAGCGCGCCGAAGACCAGCGCATCGGCGAGCAGGCCCAGCGTGAGCGCGACGAGACGGTGGAGGTGGAGCGCCAAGTGGTGGAAGACCACGCGCCCATCCTCATCGAGCCGACGATGGTGGAAGTGCCCAAGAGCACCCGCGTGGCCAAGGAGCGGCAAAAGCCGCTGTTCCGCGAGCTGAGCGACACCAAGCTGCCGCAGGTCGACCTGCTGGACGCCGCGCCAGGCCGCATGGAAACCGTGACGCCCGAGACGCTGGAGATGACCAGCCGCATGATCGAGAAGAAGTTGAAGGACTTCGGCGTCGAGGTGCGGGTGGTGGCAGCTTCCCCGGGCCCGGTGATCACCCGCTACGAGATCGAGCCGGCCACCGGCGTCAAGGGCTCGCAGGTGGTCAACCTGGCCAAGGACCTGGCGCGCTCGCTCAGCCTGGTCAGCATCCGCGTGGTCGAGACCATCCCGGGCAAGAACTACATGGCGCTGGAGCTGCCCAACGCCAAGCGCCAGACCATCCGCCTGGCCGAGATCCTGGGCTCGCAGGTGTATGCCGATGCGGCCTCCCAGCTGACCATGGGCCTGGGCAAGGACATCATCGGTGCGCCGGTGGTGGCCGACCTGGCCAAGATGCCGCACTGCCTGGTGGCCGGCACGACCGGCTCGGGCAAGTCGGTGGGCATCAACGCGATGATCCTCAGCCTGCTGTACAAGGCCGAGGCGCGCGATGTGCGCCTGATCCTGATCGACCCCAAGATGCTCGAGATGAGCGTCTACGAGGGCATCCCCCACCTGCTGTGCCCGGTGGTGACGGACATGAAGCAGGCCGGCAACGCGCTCAACTGGTGCGTGGCCGAGATGGAGCGCCGCTACAAGCTGATGAGCAAGCTGGGCGTGCGCAACCTGGCCGGCTACAACAAGAAGATCGACGAGGCCACCGCCGCCGGCGAGAAGATCGGCAACCCCTTCAGCCTGACGCAGGAAGAGCCCGAGCCGCTGGAGCGCCTGCCCTTCATCGTGGTGGTGATCGACGAGCTGGCCGACCTGATGATGGTGGTGGGCAAGAAGATCGAAGAGCTGATCGCCCGGCTGGCGCAGAAGGCGCGGGCCGCCGGCATCCACCTGATCCTGGCCACGCAGCGGCCGTCGGTGGACGTCATCACTGGCCTGATCAAGGCCAACATCCCCACCCGGCTGAGCTTCCAGGTCAGCAGCAAGATCGACAGCCGCACCATCCTCGACCAGATGGGCGCCGAGGCGCTGCTGGGCATGGGCGACATGCTCTACATGCCCAGCGGCACCGGCCTGCCGATCCGTGTGCACGGCGCCTTCGTCAGCGACGACGAGGTGCACCGCGTGGTGGAGTACCTCAAGAGCCAGGGCGAGCCCAACTACATCGAAGGTCTGCTGGAAGGCGGCACGCTGGAAGGTGGCGAAGACGGCGAGCCGCCCGCGCCCGGCGAAGCCAATGGCGAGGCCGACCCGATGTACGACCAGGCGGTGGCCATCGTGCTGCAGCACAAGCGCGCCTCCATCTCGCTGGTGCAGCGGCACCTGCGCATCGGTTACAACCGCGCCGCCCGGCTGCTGGAACAAATGGAGAAGTCGGGCCTCGTATCCAGCATGGCCACCAACGGCAACCGGGACCTGCTGGTGCCCCGCCGCGAAGAATGACGACGACGATGTTGCGAACCTTGATGGCGCCGGTGGCGGCGCTGGTGCTGAGCCTGGCCACCACCGTGGCCCATGCCGACGCGGTGGACACCCTGCGCGAGTTCGTGCGCGACGTGAAGAGCGGCCGTGCCGCCTTCACCCAGACCGTGACCTCGCCCGATGGCGCGAAGAAGAAAACATCGAGCGGCCGCTTCGAGTTCTCGCGGCCCGACCGCTTCCGCTTCGCCTATGCCAAGCCGTTCGAGCAGCTGATCGTGGGCGATGGCAAGCAGGTGTGGCTGCACGACGTGGACCTGAACCAGGTCAGCGTGCGGCCGATGTCGGCGGCGCTGGGCGCTACGCCGGCGGCCTTGCTGGCCGGCAAGTCGCTGGACACCGACTTCGACCTGAGTGCGCAGCCCAGCGCCAACGGCCTGGACTGGGCGCTGGCCCAGCCCAAGCAGAAGGACGGTGCGTTCCAGTCATTGCGCGTGGGTTTCCGCGGCAAGACGCTGGCGGCGGTGGAAATCGTGGACGGCTTCGGCCAGCGCTCGGTGCTGCAGTTCGACGGCTTCGAGACCAACGCCGCGCTGCCGGACGACACCTTCCGCTTCACCGCGCCCAAGGGCGCGGAGGTGCTGCGGCAGCCGTAAGCCTTAGTCGAACAGACCCATGTCGGGGCTGCTCATCAGGCGCTCGATGTCCATCACGATCAGCATGCGCTCAGCATCGCCCATGGTCACGCTGCCC
>CAKZXL010000751.1 GCA_937883885.1 uncultured Aquincola sp.
AGGCCATCATCGCGCCGCGCCAGCCCAACATCGCCGAGGTGCTGGTGGACGGCGCCAACGCGCTGCTGTTCGACCCCGCGCAGCCCGGCGCCTTCGAGGCCGGCCTCACCCGCCTGGGCGCCGACGCGGCGCTGCGCGAACGCCTGGCGGCAGGCGCCGCCGCGTCCATCGTGGAGCAGGGCCTCACCTGGCAGGCGAACGCCCGCCGCGTGGCCAGCCTGGCCGCCGCGCTGGCGGGTGGTGGCACCGTTGGCGGTGCCGGCGCCACGGTGGCGCGCCCGCCGGCGGGCTGAGCGTGACGTTGTTGCCGGCACGCAAGGGCGGGATGGTGCGGTGCAACGACCGGGCGCTATGCTCGCCGGCTGTCGTCCTGCGGGCTGCGGCCCTGGCCCACCCGCCTTTTGTCACCGCCCGATGAGCCGCCCGCTGCGCACCCTGCTGTTCTCGACGCTGTACCCCAGCAGCGCCCGCCCCGTGCACGGCATCTTCGTGGAAACGCGCCTGCGCGAGCTGCTGGCCCAGGGCGGCATTGAAACGCGTGTGGTGGCGCCGGTGCCCTGGTTCCCGTCCACCGACCCCCAACACGGCGAGCGTGCCGCGATGGCCCGCACCCCGTTGCGTGAGCAGCGCCACGGCATCGACGTGCGGCACCCGCGCTACCCGCTGATTCCGAAGGTGGGCATGACCGTCACGCCCGCGCTGCTGGCCTTGTGGGCGCGGCCGGCGGTGCAGGCGGTGCTGGACGAAGGCTTCGATTTCGACGTCATCGACGCCCATTACTACTACCCCGACGGCGTGGCCGCCGCGCTGCTGGCCCGGCATTTCCGCAAGCCGCTGGTCATCACCGCCCGCGGCACCGACCTCAACCTGATTCCGCAGTACACCCTGCCGCGCCGCATGATCCAGTGGGCGGCGCGCCAGGCCGACGCCTCGGTGGGCGTGTGCGCGGCGCTGATGGACGTGCTCGGCGAGCTGGGCATCGAGCCGGCGCGCCTGCATGTGATGCGCAACGGTGTCGACCTGCAGCGCTTCCGGCCGCTGCCCCCGGCGCAGATGCGGGCCGAGCTGGGCATCGACGGCGCGCCGCTGCTGCTGTCGGTGGGCCACCTGATCGAACGCAAGGGCCACCACGTGGCCATTGACGCGGTGGCCGCGCTGCAGGCCACGCACCCGGGCGCGCGCCTGGTGATCGCCGGTGAAGGCGAAGAACGCGAGCGCCTGCTGCAGCGTGCGCGCGAGCGTGGCGTGGCCGACCAGGTGCGCCTGGTGGGCAGCGTGCCCAACACCGAGCTGCTGCGCTGGTACAGCGCCGCCGATGCGCTGGTGCTGGCTTCCAGCCGCGAAGGCTGGGCCAATGTGCTGCTGGAGGCCATGGCTTGCGGCACGCCGGTGGTGGCCACGCGCATCTGGGGCACGCCCGAGGTGGTGGCCACTGACGCGGTGGGCCGGCTGGTGGCCGAGCGCAGCGGCGCCGCCTTTGCCGATGCGGTGCGCACGCTGCTGGCTGCCGCGCCCGACCGCGCGGCGGTGCGGCGTTACGCCGAAGGCTTCAGCTGGGAAGCCACCAGCCAGGCGCAACTGCGCCTGTTCCACACGCTGGCCGGTGCGCAGGCGGGGGTGCTGCGGCATGTCTGACCTGCTCATCCTCACCGTCATCAGCATCGGCACGGTGTGGGCGCTGTGGCGGCCGTGGATCGGCGCCGCGCTGTTCGCCTGGGTCAGCTTGATGAGCCCGCACGTCGAGTTCGGCTGGCGCGCCGCCGACTGGCCGGTGGCCACCGGCATCGCGGCCTGCACGCTGGTGGGCCTGCTGGTCACCAAGGAGCGGCAGAACCCGCTGCTGGGCCCACCCGCCTGGGCCATCCTGCTGTTCATGCTCTGGACCTGCATCACGCTGCCGTTCTCGTTCTTCTTCGACGAATCGCTGTTCCTGTGGCAGCGCTCGATGAAGATCTGGCTGATGGTGTTCGTCACCATCGCCCTGGTCAACGACCGGCGCAAGCTCGACTGGCTGATCTGGACGCTGGCGTTCTCCGTGGGCTTCTACGGCGTCAAGGGCGGCCTTTTCACGCTGATGACCGGGGGCAACTACCGCGTGTGGGGTCCGGGCGGCTTCATCCACGGCAACAACGAACTGGCGCTGGCAGTGGTGATGACGATTCCGCTGCTGCGCTACATCCAGCTGCAGATGACCACGCCCTGGCGCCGCCGCGCGCTGGGCGCCTGCATCGCGCTGTCGGCCATCATGGTGCTGGGCAGCTACTCGCGCGGCGCCTTCCTGGCGCTGGCCGCCATGGGCTTCATGCTGTGGCTCAAGGGCCGCCACAAGTTCGTCACCGGCGTGGCCATGCTCGTGATCGCCACCGCCGGCCTGGCCTTCATGCCCGACCAGTGGTTTGAGCGCATGAACACCATCGAAACCTACAACACCGACGACTCGGCGCTGGGCCGGCTGCATGCCTGGAAGATGGCCTGGAACCTGGCCTGCGACCGGCTGCTGGGCGGCGGCTTCATGATCTACATGAAGGACGTGTACGCGATGTACTCCGACCGCTCCGACCTGGTGCTGGCCGCGCACAGCATCTATTTCCAGGTGATGGGCGAGCATGGCTTCATCGGCCTGTTCCTGTTCCTGATGATCGGGCTCACCACCTGGATCGCCGCCGGCCGCATGAAGAAGATCGGCCAGGCCTCGGAGGACCAGCGCTGGCTGTCCGACCTCGGCGGCATGATCCAGGTCTCGTGCATCGGCTACGGCGTGGCCGGCGCCTTCCTCAGCCTGGCCTATTTCGACCTGCCGTACTACCTCTCGGCCGTGTCCTGCATCGCGCTGCACATCGGCCGCCAGCAGCAGCTGGCGGTGGCCAAGGCGGCCCGCCAGGCGCAGCTGCCGGCCGGCATGGCGATGGCGACCAAGCCCTACTGAGATGCTCAACCCCTACACCTGGCTGTCCCCCGCCGGCACCGGCGCCCGGCTGTCGATCTTCATCTTCCACCGGGTGCTGCCCGCGGTCGATCCGCTGCTGCCCGACGAGATCGACGTCGAGCGCTTCGACCGCGTGGTGGGCTTCATCGCCCGCCGCTTCCACGTGCTGCCGCTGGCGCAGGCGGTGCAGCGGCTGCAGCAGGGCACGCTGCCCGCGGCGCCGGCCTGCATCACCTTCGACGACGGCTACACCGACAACCTGACGCTGGCCACGCCGGTGCTGCGGCGCCACGGCGTCAGCGCCACCTTCTTCATCGCCACCGGCTACACCGGTGGGGGCCGCATGTGGAACGACACGGTGATCGAGGCGGTGCGCCAGGCGCCGGCCGGCGAGCTGGACTGGCGCGAGTTCGGCCTCGGCGTGCAGCCGGTGGGCGACGCGGCCAGCCGCGTGACCGCCTACCGCGCCGCGCTGCGCGGGCTGAAGTACCTGGCGCTGGAAGAGCGCGTGGCCCGCACCCAGGCCATCGGCGCGCGCCACGGCCTGCCCGCGGTCAGCGACCTGATGATGAGCGTCGAGCAGCTGCGTGCGCTGCGTGATGCCGGCATGGACATCGGCGGTCACACGGTGAGCCACCCCATCCTGGCGCGCGTGAGCGACGCGGTGGCCGCGCGCGAGATCGGTGAAGGCCGCGAGCAGCTGACCCAGTGGCTGGGCGAGGCGCCCACGCTGTTCGCCTACCCCAACGGCGTGCCCGGCGGCGATTACGGCCCGCGCGACGTGGCCCTGGTGCGCAAGGCCGGCTTTGCCGCCGCGGTGAGCACCGCGCCGGGCACCGCCAGCAGCGGCGTCGACGTGTACCAGCTGCCGCGCTTCACGCCCTGGGACACTACGATGATGCGCTTCGGCCTGCGCTGCGCGATGAACCTGATGCAGGCGCCCGCCGCCCGTGTGCCCGACGAGGTGGCCGCATGATGCGCATGCCCATCCGCCTGCGGCAGCTGCCGGCCTTTGCGCGGCAGATGCGCCAGCGCCGCGCGGTGCTGGCCCGGCCGCTGGCCCGCCAGCCGGTGTTCCGCCTGTGCTACTTCAGCTGCCACTCGTACTTCTCGTACCTGTACTGCGCGCTGCACAGCGTGGTGCGCTCGGCGCCCGGCGTGCGCCTGGAAGTGCTGGTGTTCAACGACAACGACATGCCGATCTCCGAAGCGCAGGCCGACCAGCTGCGGGCGCTGGTGCCGGGGCTGCGCGTGATCCCGTGGCCCAAGGCCATGGGCTATGGCGCCGAGCAGATCGGCTGGATCTGGCGCGCCTATGAGATGGCCGCCGAGGGCCTGCAGGACGACGACGTGGTCGCGCGGGTGGACTCGGACGTATTCTTCTTCAACGACCGCATCTTCCAGGCGGTGGCGCGCAGCGACGCGGCGATGGTGGGCGACGGCCACTTCGTCGACTTCCGCTTCTGCCAGGGCGGCTGCTACTTCCTGCGCGCCGGCACCGTGCGCCAGGTGCTGGCGCTGCTGCAGCGCGAGCCGCTGGAACGCTACCTGTCCGAGCGCAACATCGGCGTCGAGGACATCGCCGCCACCGAGCTGGTCAAGTCGCTCGGCCTGCCGGTGTGGCAGACCTGGTTCATGATGTTTCCCGACGAACTGCGCAACGCCGGCCGCCTGGGCCCGTGGCAGCGCCACAAGTTCTCCTGCCTGCATTTCGTGATGAAGAACAAGAAGGCCATGCTGGAAACCTACGAGCAAGAACTGCTGCAGCCGGCCGATGCGCCGGCCTACCGCCAAGCGCTGGCCACGCCATGAGCGGCGACCTGACCTGCCGCGTGTGCGGCGCCACCGGCCCGCACCCGCACCACACCGCGCGCGAGATGATGTTCGGCACGCGCGAGACCTTCGACTACTTCAAGTGCAGCGACTGCGGCTGCCTGCAGATCACCGAGATCCCGGCCGACATGTCCAGCCACTACGGCCAGGGCTACTACAGCTTCTCGATGGACCCGGCGCTGGCCTACCGCCGGCCGCTGAAGAACCTGCTCAATCGGCTGCGTGACCGGGTGATGCTGTTCGCGCCCGGCGGCCAGCTGGCGCTGCCCACGCTGAACACCCCGCAGCTGCGCATCGGCTTCGAGTTTCTGCGGCGCGTGCCGGGCCTGTCGCTGGACACCCGCATCGTGGACGTCGGCTGCGGCACGGCCATCCTGCTGTACCGGCTGCACAACGTCGGCTTCCGCGACCTGACGGGCGCCGACCCGTTTCTGTCCAAGGGCGACCACCAGGTGGGCCCGGGCTTTCGCATGCTGCGCCAGTCGGCCGAAACGCTGGACGGTCAGTACGACATCGTGTTGATGAACCACTCGTTCGAACACGTGCCCGACGCGGCCGGCACCATGGCCGCCGTGGCGCGCAGGCTGGCACCCGGTGGCACGGCCATCATCCGGGTGCCGCTGGTCGACTCACTGGCCTGGGAGCGCTTCGGCACCGACTGGTTCCAGCTGGACGCGCCGCGCCACTTCTACCTGCACACGCAAAAAAGCCTGCGCCTGCTGGCCGAGCGGGCCGGGCTGAAGCTGGTGCGCACGGTGCACGACTCCAACCACGAGCAGTTCACCTACAGCGACCGCTATCGCCAGAACGTGCCCCTGGGCCGTGACCCGAGCCGGCCCGACGGCAAGCCCCACTACGACGGCCCCGAACCGACGCCGGCAGACATCGCCCGCAACGCCGCACTGGCCGAGCAGGTGAATGCCGAAGGCCGCGGCGACCAGGCCACCTTCTACCTGCAGCACGCCTGAGCGCGCACCGGGCCTTCAGCCCCGGCGACTAGGCCGGCAGCCGCGTCACGCGGTAGCCGGCATGTTCCACCAGCGGCCATACCAGCCGCTCGATGGCATGTGCGGTGGTGCCGTCGGTCTGCGCCATCTCGGGCTCGAAGTCGTCGGCGCTCAGCGGCGCAGCGCGCAGCCCGGCCAGCGCCCGCGGCCGGAACCAGAACATGGTGCCGGCGAAGAAGGGCCGCTGGCCCGCATCGGGCCCGGCAGCGCCGCCCAGCCGCGGCAGCACCCGGGCCAGTGCGCGCTGGTTGCTGCCGCCATGCTGGCGGTCACCGGGCTCGATGCAATGGGCGCCGGGACCGGCCAGGCCCAGCGACGGGTCCTGCTCGAAGGCGCCCAGCAGCGCCTGCAAGGCCTTCTTGTCCTCGGGCAGCAGCGCCTGCACCAGCTCGTCGCGCCAGCGCTGGCCATCGGCATGGTGCGGGCTGCGCTTGGTGTGCAGCTTGCACACGGCGGTGTAGCCGTCGAACGCGCCGGCCCGCAGCGCCTGCAGCCAGGGCAGCACGTCGCGGCCGCGGTTGGGCGTGGGCAGCAGCACGGTCCGCGGATGCGCCTGCACCAGCCGCCGCAGCTCGGGCGTGGCGGCAAAGGCCGGCAGCGTGACGTACAGGTCCACCGGCTGCGGCAGCCGCCGCAGCGCGGCCACGAAGGCGGGCCACTGCTCGGCGTAGAACAGGTGCAGGCACACCGCATGGCGGGCGGGCTGCGCCGGGCGTGCGGCCAGGCCCACCGGCAGGCCCTGCCAGCGGGCGGGCAGGGCATCCGCCCCGGCCAGCAAGGCCCGCAGTGCATCGCAGGCCGAGCCCGGCTGCTGCGCTGGCGGGCCCACCAGCGCGGCCAGCAGCGCCGGGGCGATCAGCGGGTGGGGCGGCAGGCCATTGGCGGCCAGCGTGGCCAAGCGCTCGGGCAGGTGCCAGGGCGCCTGCTGGCCGGCGTCTTCCCGCGGGTAGGCCAGGCCGGCGGCGGCGCAGGCCGCTTCGGCCTGCAGCAGGCGGTGCAGGGCCGGTGCGTCCAGCCGCCGGGCGCGCTGCCGGCGCGCAGCCTGGCCGGCCTGCCAGGCCTGCAGCGCCGCCTGCGGGCGGGGGGCGCGGCTGCGCTCGAAGGCCAGGCTGCGCCAGGCGTCGTGCCAGCCCAGCCGCCAGGCGGCCAGCGCGGCCGACGCTGCGGTGGCCAGGCGCGTCACCGCTTCACTTGCCGCAGCACGTCCTGCAGCAGCTTCAAGGTGGAGCGGCGGGCGGTGAGCATCAGCAGCCCCAGGTAGCTCAGCGCGCCGATGAGCACGCACACCAGCAGCCGCGCCAGCGGTGCCAGCTCGGGCATCGCGCGGGCGCTGGCCATCATGATGGCCGCCATGCCGGCCGAGCACAGCGTGGGCACCAGCAGCGGCATCAGCAGCTGGCGCAGCGGCAGCCCCGCTTCCTTGCAGGCCAGCTGCGCCATCCAGGCGTGGGTGACGACGGTGACGGCCAGGTAGCCCCAGCCGGCGCCGGCCAGGCCGCCGGTGGCGGTGCCGATCCAGTAGCCCAGGCCGCTGAGCACCGCGGTGACCAGCGAGGTGCGCAGCAGCAGGTCGCCGCGACCGTAGGTGAGCAGCACCGTGCCGGTGGACATCAGCGGGCTTTGCACCGCCATCGCCACGCACAGGATGGGCAGCACCTCCACCGCCTCGCCCCATTGCGGGCCGAACAGCACCCGCACCACGTCGGGCGCCATCGCCGCGGCGCCGGCCATGATGGGAATGGTGGTGAGCCCCACCGCCGCATTGGCGGTGAGCCAGGCGCTGGCCAGCCGGGCGCGGTCGTCCTTGAGCTGCGACAGCGTGGGAAACAGCACCCGGGTGATGACCGAGGTGATCTGGAACAGCACCGTGCCGGTCAGGCCCGAGGCGATGCCGAAGGCGCCCAGCGTGGCGGCGCCCAGGTAGCGGCCGATGACGAAGGTGTGCAGGTTGCGGCCCACCGTGGTCACCAGGTTGCTGGCCAGCAGGTTGGCCGACAGGCTGAACAGCCCTTCCAGGTGGCGCAGCGCCGGCTGCAGGCCGGGCAGCCAGCGGCTGCTGCGCATCATCCAGGCGCCGGTCAGCAGGTTGCCGATCAGCGGCTGCGCGGCCAGCGCCCACACGCCCACGCCGGCCCAGGCCAGCGCCAGCGCGCCCACCGCGGCCAGCACGCTGCCCACGATCTGCGCCACCGCCATGTCGCGAAAGCGCAGCTGCTGGGTGAGGATGGCCTGCGGCACCACCATGGCGCCGGCCACCAGCATGTTGACGGACAGCGGCCACACCAGCTGCTGCACCTCGGGCCGGCCGTAGTAGGCCGCCAGCCACGGGCCGCTGAGCGCCAGCCCCAGCCCGGCGGCCAGGCCGATGACCACGTTGAACCAGAAGCAGGTGGTCAGCACGTCGGGCGCACTCACCCGGCGCTGCACGATGGCGGCGCCCAGCCCGAACGAGATGAACACCTGCGCGATCTCGGCCGCCACGTAGGTCATGCCGAAGAGGCCGAAGTCGTCGGGCACCAGCAGGCGCGCCAACACCAGGCTGGTGCCGAAGGAAAAGGCCTGGCGCGCCAGCTGGCCGGCGCTCAGCCATGCCGCGCCGCGCACGGCCTTGCCGCCCAGACGTTCGGTGTCGGCGGGCGGCGTGGTGGCGGCCGGCACGGGCTCGGCCGCGGGACCGGTAGGCACCGCCGCGGGCGGCACGGCCGGCGGCACGGGTGGCTGGCTCATCGGCCCGCCAGTTCGCGGCACAGCTGCAGGCCGCGCCGCTGGTACATGCCGCCCTGGAAGCGGAAGGTGCCGAAGAAGTGCACCAGCGCCACGTCGGTCAGGTCGGCGCCCGGAATCCAGAACGGGTAGCGGTCCACCGGCAACACCAGCGCGTCGGGCGCATTGGCGGCCATGAAGTTGCAGGTCACCTGCTCGGTGCCCCATTCGGCCCAGCGCTGCGCGCCCACCAGCTGTTCCATCGCCTTGGAGAAGTCGCGGATGCGCTCCAGCGACAAGGTGCCCGGCGGAAAGCCGGTGAAGCCGGCGCAGCCGCGCACGTACTTCAGGCCGGCCGCATCGGGCAGCTGGGCCAGCACACGTTCGGCGGCGTTCTGCACGTGCTTGGAGTGGTGCTGGCTGGCGTAGTCCGAGGCGGTCTGCACCGCCACCGGGTGGGTGCCGCTGCTGGTGCCCAGCGTGAAGGTGCGGCCGGCGGCCACGCTGTCCAGCACCTCCTTCGGCGGCTGCAGCGTCAGCGTGTCCGAGTCGAGCTGGATCACGTAGTGGCTGGCGTTCTCGCGGGTGAGCGCGGCAAAGCGCTCCCAGGCGCCGCCGCGCGGCAGCGCGGGGTCGGCCGCCTGCGCGGTGGGCACGTAGGTGACGTTGCCCAGGTGGTGGCTCAGCCGCGCCTTGTCGGCGTCCAGCAGGCCGTCGTCCACTAGCACGAAGCCGCGCGGCGCCAGGTAGCGCGCAAAACTCTTGGCCGCCAACAGCAGCATGGTGGTGTCGGGGTGGTACACCTGGCTGACGATGACGACGTTGCTGTCCGGGTTGCAGCGCACCGGCGGCGTGCGGTCGATGGCGGCGCAGCGGAAGTTGAACCAGCGCTTGTGTTGTCGCTGTCTGAAGTGGTCGAACATCGGGTCAGGTCCAGGCAAGGCCGCCGCACAGCGCGCAGCCGAAAAAGGGTTCAGACGGCGGGCTTCCAGCCCAGCAGGGTGGCCGCCACATAGGCGGCGGGTTTGATGCGCCAGGGGCAGGTGCGCAGGGCCGCCAGCATCGCACGCAGGCCGGTGGCGCGGTCGCCATGGGCCAGATGGCCCAGCCCGTACTCGACGTGGTAGCGCGCCAGCTGCTGGCGGAAGGTGCGGTCGTCCACCCGCCGGCCGTCGGCACTGGCCAGGCCCCAGCGGGCGGCGGTGTCGGCCAGCAGCCGGGTGCGGTAGTCGATGGGCCGCAGCACGCGGTTGCCTTGCTGGCGGTGCTGGCGGTAGAGCGTGGTCACCTGCCGCAGCTTGAGGAACTGGAAGCGCCGCGACATGCGCAGCCACAGCTCCCAGTCTTCGCTGTAGGGCAGGTTCTCGTCGAAGGTGCCGGCCTGCTGGAAGGCCTGGGCGCGGAACATCGCGGTGCTGGTCAGCATCCAGCAGTCCAGCAGAAACTCGTGGTAGATCCAGCCCGAAAAGCGCGGGTCGGCAGCGTCGCCATGCGCCTCCTGCGGCACGCTTTCGGGCGGCGGAAAGTCCTGGTCCTCGGCCGGCCGGCGCCAGGGCTGGAAGGCGCTGAACACCACCGCCACCTCGGGGTGCGCCGCAAAGGCGCGCAGCTGCAGCGCCAGCTTGTCGGGGTACCAGTAGTCGTCGTGGTCCATCAGGCACACGAAGTCGCCCTGGGCCAGCCGCAGGCCGTGGTTGCGCGCGGCGCACACGCCGGCATTGGCCTGGCGGACCAGCTTCAACCGGTCGCCGTAGGCGGCCAGCAGCTCGGGCGTGCCGTCGGTGGAGCCGTCGTCGATGACGATGAGTTCGATCGGCCGGTGCGTCTGTGCCAGCACCGCATCCACCGTCTGGCGGATGTAGGCGCTGCAGTTGTAGGTGGGAATGATGACGCTGACCAGGGCGTCGGCAGGGGTGGGCGCCATGGGCTTACTCGATGCGCCACTGCGGCGCGTGGGCGCGCAGCCACAGCTCCAGCATGGTCAGGATCCACACCATCTCGCCGTAGTAGCCGGGGTGCTCGGGCAGGCGCTGGTTCAGCAGCGCGTCGAGGAAGGGCGGGCGCACCAGGTTGCGGGTGGACAGGCTGCCCAGCGCATCGGCGGCCATGGCCTTCAGGCCGGCGTGCCGCTGCGTCCACACGCCGAAGGGCAGGCCGAAGCCCTGCTTCTTCTTGGTGATGATCTCGTCGGGCAGGAAGCCGCGCAGCGCTTCTTTGAAGAACCAGCGCAGCTTCAGGCCCTTGAGCTTGGCGTCGGCCGGCAGCCGCAGCGAAAAGTCCACCAGCCGCGCATCCAGCATCGGAAAGGCCACGTCCAGCCCCGCCAGCCGCGTGGTGCCGCACACCTTGGGCAGGTCGGTCTCGGCCAGGGTGTAGCGCCAGTCGAAGGCCAGCTGGCGGTTGAGCAGGCTGCCGGTGCGTGCCTGTTGCCACACCGCCTGCTGGGCCTTGAGGGGGCCCTGCTCATCGACCTGCGCGCGGAAGGCGGGCGTGAGCACGTCGGCCAGGCCCAGGCGCAGCAGCAGGTTGTAGGTTTCCAGGCGCTGGGGCAGCGGTTCGCGGGCCTGCTCCACGTAACTGGCGGCCTTGCGCAGCAGCGGCAGCTGGCGGGCGGCGCGGGTGCCCAGCACCGGCTCCAGCAGCGCGCTGCGCAACGCGCCGGGCACATGGTCGTAGACGTTGAACACCCGCTGCTTGGCATAGCGCAGGTTGCCGCCGAACAGCTCGTCGCCGCCGTCGCCGGCCAGGATGCGGCGCACGCCTTCGCGCTTGGCCATCAAGGCGCAGAAGTAGGCCGGCAGCGCCGACGAGTTGCCGAAGGGCTGGTCGTAGCCGGCGGCCACCTCGGGCATGCTGCGCACCAGGTCGTCGGGGGTGACGTAGTACTCGTGGTGCTCGGTGTCGAAGCGCTGCGCCGCGATGCGGGCGAAGGCCATCTCGTCGTAGCCCTCGGCATCGAAGCCGATCGAGAAGGTGGCCGGCTTCTGGCCGGTGGCCTCGCGCAGCATGCCGGCGACGGTGGAGCTGTCGGTGCCGCCGCTGAGGAAGCTGGCCGGCCGCGCGGGATCGGCGGTGGCGGCCACCGCGTCGCGCAGCAGGCGGCGGAATTCGTCGCGCAGCTGCTCGAAGCTGGCCCGTTGGGGCGGTCCCTTGTCCTGGAAGGTGGGCACCCAGTACGGCGTGACCGTGGCGTTACGGCCGTCGAACACCAGGCAGTGGGCGGGCGGCAGCCGCAGCACGCCGGCATGGGCGGTGCCGGGCGATGGAATGGCGTGGAAGTAGAGGTAGTCGAACACCGCCTGGCGGTTCACCCCGTCGCCGGGCGCGGCCAGTGCATCGGCCTGCTCGGCCACGCGCAGCATGCTGCGCTCGCCGGCCGCCTCCACCCGGTAGCACAGGGTGCGGATGGCGAAGCGGTCCACCGCCAGCAGCTGCCGGCCGTCGGGCAGCGTCAACGCCACGGCGAAGTCGCCGCCCACGCGGGCCAGCACGGTGGCGGGGTCGGCCTGCGTGAAGGCGGCCTGCCAGGCGGCCAGGTCGCCGTCACGCGCCTGGATGGCCTGCAGCGCTTGGTCGGCGAACTGCGGGCGGCCGAGGGCCAGTGCCAGGGTGGCGGGTTCTGCAAGGGTGGCGGCGGACATGGCGTCGGGATGCTTCTTCAAAGGTACTCAGGTGCCGGGCGGCAGTGCACCGGGCAGCAGGGTGGCCGCCGGCGGGCGGGCCGCCCAGCCACGCGGCGCGGTGAACATGCCGCGGGGCAGCAGGTCGGCATCGTCGCCGGTCAGCGTGAAGGGCGTCAGTCGGGCGGCGGCGGTGCGGCGCAGGCGGTAGTCGCCCTGGGCGGGGTTGACGAGATCGGCCAGCGGCAGGGCGGGGTTGTCGCGCAGGTCGGTCATCGCGGCCACGTGGTCGGCTGCCAGCAGGCCGGGGCCCACCAGCAGGTTGCCCACCAGCCGCAGGCGGTCGGCGCCCGGCCGCATGGCCAGGAAGATGCCGCCGTTGCGCCGCTCGTTGACGAGGGTGTTGAAGGCCATCACCAGCTCGTTCGGGCCGGTGGCGTAGCCTTCGGCCCCGAAGGACACGATGTTGGGATTCTCGGTCTGCGGACCCTGCTGAATGACGTTGCCCAGCACCAGCGCTTGGCCGCCGTTGGGAAACTCCAGCTCGTAGCTGGCCTGGCCGTCGGCGCCATCAGCCAGGCGGTTCCAGGCCACGTGGTTGATCTGGGCGCGGCTCTTGAGCAGGTGGCCGCTGCGCGCGCCGCTGAAGCTGCTGCCCTGCACCGTCAGGCGGCCGATGGCGCCGGCGTACACATGGTGGTTCTTGCCGTCGGCGCGCACCTGGCGGCCGAATTCGCAGCGCTCGATGCTCAGCTCGATGCTGCGCTCGTTGGCGGTGAGGATGCCGCATTCGTTGTCGAAGAAGCGGCAGTCCACCACCTCCAGCGTGCCGCGCTCCAGCCGGATGCCGGCGCCATTGAGGCTGGGCACACGCGCCTGCTCAAAATCGAAGCCCTGCACCCGCAACCGCTCGCCGCGCATCACCCAGATGCCCTTGCCCTGGATGGATTGCCCGTCTGCCAGCAGGCGCACGCGGCCGCCGACGGCCTGCAGCTGCAGCCCACTTTGCGGCCACACGGCCACGTCGCCGCGGTAGTCGCCCGCGTCCACCTCGATGGTGTCGCCATCGCGCGCGCGGCGGGCGGCTTCGGCCAGGGTCTTGAAGTCGCGGCCGGGGCCCACCTGCAGCACCTGGGCGCGTGCCCGCGCCACGGGCAGGGCCAGCGCCAGGCTGCCGGCGGCCAGCCAGCGGCGGCGCAGCGGGTCGGGCAGGGTCGGCAAGGCCGGCGCGCGGCGGGTCATCGCGGTGCCTCCGGGGTGGCGGGGCGGCGCAGGCGGTGGCGCAACGGTGCCAGCAGGCTCTTGGCCGTCTGGCCCAGCAGCTCGCGCAGCAGGCCGGCCAGGCCCGACAGCGTGGACGGGTCGAACGCCACCAGGCCCCAGCGCTCGCGCCGGTGCGTCATCCAGTCGCGTTTGAAGGGGTCGTCGCCGGTCAGGTAGTCGATCTCGTCCACTTCGCCGCTGTTGAACAGCGACTCGATCATGTGGCCGGTGAGCAGGGTACCGGGCGAGTGGCCCGACTGCTGCGCGTCGTAGGCGATCTTGTAGATCCAGGCCTTGCGGTCGTTGACCAGCCAGAACTGCGCCGCGATCGGCTTGCCGTCCAGCCAGGCCACGCCCAGGCGCAGCCAGCCGCGCTCGGCGCTGGCGCGGATCAGCCCGGGCACGAAGCCGGGATGCGGCTCGGGCTGCTTCCAGCTGGCGGCGTAGACCTCCTGGAAGGCCTGCAGCCCGGCTTCCAGGCGATCGCCGCCGGTGATGATTTCCAGCGAGCCGCCCACCTGGGCGAACTTGCGGCCGCGGCGCATCAGCAGGCTGCGGGTGACGCCCGGGCGCTGGGCCAGGTAGGTGGCCCAGTCGCCGCGCACCGGCAAATACCAGTTGGTGAAGCAGAAGTACTGGAACACTGGCATGCCGGCGCGGATGAAGCCGTCGCGCATCAGCGAGTACTCGCGCGAAGCCACGTCCATCGGGAAGAACTGCGCGCGGCTGGCGCCGGCCCGCCGCATGGCCTGGTGCAGCAGGCCGGCCAGCTCCTGCTTGGCGATGTCGTCCGACAGCACCGGCGTGTACAACGGGGTGTAGAAGTTGGACAGCGCATGCAGCGAGGCGCCGCGCCAGCCCTCGCGCGGCAGGTGCTGGGTGGGCAGCACCGCCAGCACCTCGCCGTCGGTGCTGCGCGCCACCTCGAAGCGGGCATGTTCAGCCAGCGTGGGCACCTCGCCGCACAGGTTGGCAAACCAGGCATGGCCGCGTTCGATGCCCGCCAGCTCGGCCGCCGTCATCCAGCGCACCAGGTCGGGCGGCAGCGCCGGCGCGGCCGGCAGCGACGCGGAGCTGCCTTGCGTGCCAGGCCGCCACATCGGCTGCAGCAGCCGCGCGCGCAGCGCCCGCGCCACCCGCACCCAGGCCAGCAGCGGCTCGAAGCGGCTGTGGCTGGCATGGTGGATGTGGCGCTGCGCGGTGTTCCAGGACAGCTGCTCGCGGGTGGCGTTGGTGTAGAACTCCACCCGCTTGCCGGCATGGGCCGCAAAGCCATGCTCCAGCGTGCGGTACAGCAGGATGTGGCCGGGCGAGAACTCGCTGTGCGCTTCCACGTAGGTGGTCTTGAGCATCACCACCCGCTGGGCACTGGTCAGCGCCAGGCGCGAGGCCAGCTGCTGGTCGCCCACCCACAGCTCGTACACCTCAGCGCCGCCGTGGCGCGCCTGGCCTGCCATCAGGGTCTGGTAGAAGACGAACTGGTCGTTGCCCACGTGCAGCGCCGTGCCGGCGCGCCCCTTCCAGCCGCTGGACTCGATGGCCGCGTAACGGGCCACCGCCTGGGCCACGGCCTCGGGCTCGCGCACCACCACGAAGCGCACCGGGCCGGCGGCGCTCAGCTTCCGCTCGTAGCGGCGCATGTTCTGCTTGAGTTTGGTGGGGCGGGCAGCCCAGTAGGCCTCGAAGCCGCCGGACAGGTCCACCGAAGTGGTCAGCGCATGCCAGCTGGTGTTGGGCTGCCGGCCGGCGCTGGCCGACAGGTCGCCGAAATCGGGGTCGTTGCACAGGAAGTCGATGCGCCAAGCCAGCCCCGGCAGCGCCCGGAACATCGCCGGCACGCCCTGGCCGTCGGCCAGCAGCACCGGCGCCACCTGCGCCTGCGAGGGCACGAAGCTCGACCACATGCCCCCGCGGCCACGCCGCAGCACGGCCATACCCTGCATCTGGCCCGCCGGGTCGCGCCCGATCAGAAGCCATTCCTGGCCGCTGCCGAAGCGGCGCAGCAGCTCGCCCACGAAGGCGGCCGACAGCATGGGGTGCTCGCCCCACAGGCGGTGCAGCAACTGGTCCCAGGCGCTGGCATGGCCTTCGAAGGCAGCCGCGTCACGCAGGCGGTGCGCCTGCCAGCGCCAGGAAGTCGGTGCGACGGGCAGGGGCGGCGATTCAGGGGCGCGGGGCATCGGCAGCGTGGTGTCCTGGGTGCTCATGGGGGGCTCATCCCAGGCGGGCCATGGCATGGGTGGCCGCCTGCAGCAGCCAGTCCATCTGCGTGTCGTCGATGGCCTGGTGGCAGGGCAGGTGCACCAGCGACAGGCGGTAGCGCCCGGCCACCGGGCAGTCCGACACCGCCATGTCGTCCCAGCGGCCCACGGGCACGCGGGCGTACTTCAGCGCCTCGAAGCGCTCGGCCACGCGGCTGCGCAGGAAGAGCGGCACCATGTAGGGCACCACTGCGTCGGGCAGCGCCGGGTACAGCGCCTCGACCTCGGGCCACTGGCGGGCGGCCTGCAGCCACTGCTGGTAGCGGCGGCGGCGCTGCGCGGCCATCGCCGGCGCATCCACATGGGCGGCCAGCCAGCGGGCGCCGGCCTGGCCGCGGCTGCGGGCCAGGGCTTCGTCGAAGTGGTCGGACGGCGTGGCGCAGACGCTTTCGCTGTCGCCGGCTGCCAGAGCGTCGGTGGCGGCGGGTCGGTGGCCCAGGGCGGCGGGGGCCGCTGCAGGCATGGCCGGCGCCTGCCCCTGGCGGGCCCGCTGCAGCGTGCGCCAGGCGCCCCGCAGCTCGGCCAGCGGCGAGGGCGAGCGGTCGGCCGGCTGCACCGCCAGCTGGGGCTGGTGCCACAGCAGGCCGCCGTCTTCCACGGGAAAGAACTTGTTGGGGCTGGCAATGCCGAAGTCGCCCGCCAGGCCCAGGCCGGTGGGCACGGCAGGGTGCATCAGCACGTGGGAGCAGTCCTCCACCAGCCGCACGTCCTGCGCGGCGCACCAGGCCAGTAGCGCCTGCAGCGACTGCCCGAAGCCGAAGCTGTGCGCGGCGATCACCGCCCGCACGGGCCGGCCGCGCTGCGCCGCCAACTGCTGCAGGTGGTCCAGGTCGACGCCCAGCGACGGCGTGACGCGGTAGAACGCCACTTCCGCGCCCAGGGCCAGCGCCCCGTCGATCATGCTGCGGCAGTGGTAGGCCGGGGCCAGCACGCGGGTGCCCGGGCCCACGCCGCTGGCGCGCAGCGCCGCCTGCAGCGCGTAGCGGCCCATCGCAAACGGCAGCACCACGCGGCCGGCGTCGGCCAGCGCCTGGCCGGGCGCCTGTGCGCTGCGGCGCAGCTGGTCGGTGCGCAGCCAGGGCCGCACCGGCACCGCCGGCCGCGGAAAGCCGAAGCCCTCGGGGTTGAAGCGGCGGATGCGCAGGGGCGGCGCCCCCGCGGCAGCGGCCAAGGGTGAAGCCGCGGCGCCGCGGGCGCTCATCGGCTGGCCGCGCTCGCGGGTTTGGCTGCCGCCGCAGCGGCGCCGTCGGCCGCGGGCTCGCGCCACTGGCCTGCCGACTGCAGCCGGGTCTTCAGCTCGGGGCGGGCAAAGCCGCCGGCCAGCGCGATGTGCGCCTGCTGCAGCGCCTTGGGCCAGTCCTTCATGTCGGCGTAGATCATCCCGACGTTGTAGTGGGTGAACGGGTCGTCGCCGGCGCTTTCCAGCACGAAGTTCAGCTGCTTGTTGGCGTCTTCGTTGCGCTGGTGCATGACCAGGAAGCTGGCGTAGATCATCCGCACGATCAGGTCGTCGGGCCGGAAGGTCATGCCGCGGATGAAGTAGCACTCGGCCGAGTAGTTGGCCCCTTTGGGGTTGAGCGTCTTTTCCTTGATCGACAGCCGCGCCATCGTCATCAGCGCCCGATGGTGGTTGGGATAGGCCTTGAGCGTGTAGTCCAGATCGGCGCCGAAGTACTGGAACATCGGCTTGATCAGCCGTTCCACGCCGGGCTGGAAGTGGCCGAACTCCACCGTGGACAGCAGCTGGCGATCGGTGCGGTAGTCGAACGGCCCCACGTGGGTGGGGATGTAGATCGGACCACAGCTGCCTTCGGCGTCGTTGGTGTCGATGGCGGCCTGCACGGAGGTGCAGGCCAGGGCCAGCAGCAGGCAGGACCAGAGCTTGTTCATGGCGCTCGTACTCCTTGAGGGTCTTGGCTGTGTCGGCCGGGTGCGCCCAGCCAATGCAGCGTGGCCTGTGCCGCAGCGGCGCCCTGGCCCGGGGTGGAAAACGTGTGATCGGCCAGCGGAAGGTCGTGGCGGCGCACCTGCGGCAGGTCCAGCGCACCCCGCCAGGCGGTGGCGGCGGCCACTTCGCCCAGGAACTCCTTGGCGGTGTAGTCGTCACCGCTGATGATCAGCAGCATCTTGCCCGAAAACCGCTGCCAGGCGCGCGCCATGCGGTCCTGGTAGCGCAGCGGTGCGCCGCCGCTGCCGCCGGCTGCGCGCCGGGCCAGCCGGCCGCGCAGGGCGGTGCCCACGTTGCCCAGCAATTCCTGCACGGCCTGGCGGCCCACGCCGCCGGCCACCAGCTTGCGCCAGAAGGCGCCGTCCGCCAGCCGGCGCAGGTAGTAGTGCTTGACGTGCGTGGCCGCCAGGCTTTCGGCCGAGCGCACCCACGGGTTGGCCAGGGCCAGGCCCGCCACCCGGGCGTCGGCACGGCCGTCGCAGTACAGCAGTGCGGCCGAAGCGCCGTCGCACAGGCCCCACAGCACCACCTGCGTCACCTGGGCCTCGCGGCACAGGGTGTCGATGGCGGCGGCGATGTCGTCGTCGATCTGCAGGAAATCGTGCAGCTCGCCGCTGCTGTCGCCCATGCCGCGCACGTCGAAGCGCAGCACCGCATGGCCGGCGCTGGCCAGCGCCCGCGCCAGTTCCACGAACTGGCGGTGCGCGCCCACGCGGTACTGCGGCCCACCCACCACCACCAGCACGCCGGGCAGCGGCTGGGCGGGCGCGGCGGCCGGGCGCGTGAGCACGCCCACCAGCTGCTCGCCCTGGCAGGCGAACACCAGCGCCGACTCGCGGTAAGCGACCGTCATGCCGCCACCCCGGTGGCTGCTTCGACGGGCAGGCCGGCCACCAGTGCCGCGGTCGTGGCCGCGATCAGCGCGGGCGCGTCCTCGATCTCCACCGTCTGCCAGAACGCCGGGCCGCGCACCGCGGCCGATTGCACCGGCACGCCGCTGGCACGCCACTTGTCCAGCGCCAGCGTGCTGGCCGGGCTCAGCGCCGGCTCGGCGCGGGAGCTGACTTCCAGCCAGGTCAGGCCGGCCACCTGCGCGCCGGGCACCAGCGTGGCCGCCTCCAGGCCGTGCGCCACTGCGGCGGGCAGGCGGTAGCCGGCCACTTCCACCGACTCGCCTTGCGCCAGCTGCTGACGCAGCGCGGCCACCGCGCCTTGTTGTTTGCCGTCGATCAGGTCGGCCGCCGCCTGCAGCCGCAGAAACTGTTGCAGCGCCTGCTTGCCCCCGGTCACCGGCTGCCACAGCAGCAGGCGGCTGGGCGCCGGCAGCGCGGCGGCCACCGCGCCGGCCAGCAGCGCGCCGGTGCGCAAGCCCCACAGCGTGAGCGGCAGGCCCGGGTGGCGCGCCTGCAGCCAGTGGGCGCCGGCCAGCGCATCGGCCACCCAGCCCGCCCAGCTGGCGTCGGCCAGCTCGCCCGCGCTGTCGCCGCAGCCGTGCAGGTCGATGCACAACACCGCATGGCCCTGCTGGGCCAGCGCGCGCGCCTGCATCGCCACCATGCGGCGCGACTTGTTCATCTCTTCCGCAAAAGGAGGCAGGTACAGCATCGCCCCCCGCGCCGGCTGGCCAGCCGCGGGCGGGTGGTGGATGCAGAAGCGGCCGCCTTCGGCGTGCGCGACGGGGAGGAAGAAGGCTTCCATCACGGCAGGGGGCGCAGCGCGCGCCGGCGCGTCATGCGGCCAGCTTGTCGTTGACGAAGTCCACCAGCGAGCCGACGGTGGCGAAGGTGCTGCCGTCGATGTCGTCGTCGTCCACGATGAGCCCGAAGTGGCTTTCCAGCGCCGCGATCAGCGACACCACGGCCATCGAGTCCAGCTCGGGCAGGGCGCCCAGCAGCGGTGTGGAAGCATCGAAGCTCTGGGCCCGGCCTTGCAGGCCCAGCGTTTCATCCAGCACGCCGAGCAGTTCGCGCTTCACATCCATCGGGTTACTCCGGGCTTGATTCAGGGTTCGGGCAGGCCGGGGATTCTAGGAGGCGGCGCTTCCCCCAAACGGGTGGTTTCCGTGGCGGGCTGCGCACCTGCACCGGCTACGTGGCCCGCGCCGCCTGCACCCCGCATGCCATACTTTTTTCATGCCCGACAGCCACCTTCTGCACGAACTGGTGCATTTCGCGGCCGCGCGCGATGCGCAGGCCCCCGCCCTCACCGCCGCCGGCCAGACGCTGAACTACGGCGCGCTGGACGAGGCGGTGCGCCGTTTCGCCGGCGGCGTGGTGCACGCCGGCCTGCAGCGCGGCGAGCGGGTGGCCATCTACCTGGAAAAGCGCTTCGAGACGGTGATCGCCAGCTTCGGCGCGCCGGCTGCGGGCGGCGTGATGGTGCCGATCAACCCGCTGCTCAAGCCCGAGCAGGCGGTGTTCATCCTGCAGGACTGCGACGTGCGGGTGCTCGTCACCTCGCCCGAACGGCTGGCCACGCTGGCACCGGTGCTGGCCCAGTGCCCGGCGCTGCGCTGCGTGGTGGTGACGGAAGGCGCGGCCACCGACGCCGCACTGCCGCCCGGCGTGCAGCGGCTGGGCTGGCCCGCGCTGCTGGACGGTCCGCAGGCCGCGCCGCACCGGGTGATCGACAGCGACATCACCGCCATCCTCTACACCTCGGGCTCCACCGGCCGGCCCAAGGGCGTGGTGCTGTCCCACCGCAACATGGTGGTGGGCGCCAAGAGCGTGGCTAGCTACCTGGACAACCGCGCCAGCGACACCTTGCTGGCGGCGCTGCCGCTGTCCTTCGATGCCGGCTTCAGCCAGCTCACCACCGCCTTCCACGTGGGTGCGCGGGTGGTGCTGCTGAACTACCTGATGCCGCGCGACGTGCTCAAGGCCATGGCCAAGGAACGCGTGACCGGCCTGACCGCCGTGCCGCCGCTGTACATCCAGCTCACGCAGCTGGAATGGCCGCCCGAGATCGACGCCCAGCTGCGCTACTTCGCCAACACCGGCGGCCGCATGCCGCGCGAAACGCTGATGGCGCTGCGCCAGCGCGCGCCTTCGGCCCGGCCCTTCCTGATGTACGGGCTGACCGAAGCCTTCCGCTCGACCTACCTGCCGCCCGAGGAGGTGGACCGCCGGCCCGATTCCATCGGCAAGGCGATTCCCAATGCGGAGATCCTGGTGCTGCGCGACGACGGCACCGAGTGCGGCCCCGACGAGCCGGGCGAACTGGTGCACCGCGGCGCGCTGGTGGGCCAGGGCTACTGGAACGACGCCGACAAGACCGCCGAGCGCTACAAGCTGCTGCCGGCGGGCATCGGCGGCCGGCTGGGCGGGCTGCAGCTGCCCGAATACGCGGTGTATTCGGGCGACACCGTGCGCAAGGACGCGGAAGGCTTTTTGTACTTCATCGGTCGGCGCGACGAGATGATCAAGACCTCGGGCTACCGCGTCAGCCCCACCGAAGTGGAAGAGGTGCTGTACGCCACCCAGCAGGTGGGCGAGTGCGCGGCCTTCGGCGTGGACCATCCGGCGCTGGGCCAGGCCATCCAGGTGGTGGCCACCGCGCCCGACGGCAGTGCCGCGCTCGACGTGCCCGCGCTGCTGGCGCAGTGCCGCCAGCGCATGCCGGCCTACATGGTGCCGGCCGGCGTGGTGCCGGTGGCCGGGCCGCTGCCGCGCAACCCCAATGGCAAGATCGACCGCAAGCTGCTGGCCGCGCGCTGGGCCGATCAGACCTTGTAGTAGCCCCGGTACCACTCGACGAAGCGGCGCACGCCTTCATCCACCGAGGTGGCGGGCGTGAAGCCGGTCCAGGCCTGCAGTTCGGACACGTCGGCATAGGTGGCCGGCACGTCGCCGGGCTGGATGTCGCGCAGCTGCTTGATGGCTTCGCGCCCCGTGTGGCGCTCGATCGCTGCGATGAAGTCCATCAGCTGCACCGGCTGGTGGTTGCCGATGTTGAACACGCGGTAGGGCGCGTGGCTGGCGGCCGCATCGGCCTGGCTGCGGTCGTAGGCCGGGTTGGCCGTGGGCACATGGTCCAGCGTGCGCACCACGCCTTCGGCGATGTCGTCGATGTAGGTGAAGTCGCGCACCATCTTGCCGTGGTTGAACACCTGGATCGGCTCGCCGGCCAGGATGGCGCGGGTAAACAGGAACAGCGCCATGTCCGGCCGGCCCCAGGGGCCGTACACGGTGAAAAAGCGCAGCCCGGTGGTGGGCAGGTTGAACAGGTGGCTGTAGGTGTGGGCCATCAGCTCGTTGGCCTTCTTGGTGGCCGCGTACAGGCTCACCGGGTGGTCCACGCCGTGGTGCTCGGAAAACGGCATCTGCGTGTTGCCGCCGTACACGCTGGAGCTGGAGGCATACACCAGGTGCTGCACGCCGTGGTGGCGGCAGCCTTCCAGGATGTTGGTGAAGCCGACCAGGTTGCTGTCGATGTAGGCATGCGGGTCGACCAGCGAGTGCCGCACCCCGGCCTGCGCCGCCAGGTGCACCACGCGGGCGAACTTTTCCTGCGCGAACAGCGCCGGCATCGCGCTGCGGTCGGCCACGTCCATCTGCTGGAAGCGGAAGCCGGGCTGGCCCTGCAGCAGCGCCAGCCGGTCGTGCTTGAGCTGGGGGTCGTAGTAGGCGTTGAGGTTGTCGATGCCGACCACCTCGTCGCCACGGGCCAGCAGCAGGCGGGCGACATGGGCGCCGATGAAGCCGGCAGCGCCGGTGAGGAGGATTTTCATGGGGAAGACACGGTTGGTCGCGGCCGGAGGGCGGCCAACGTGTGTCGATTTTGAGTCAAGCGGCCGTGCAGTCCTGGGCAAATGGAGGCGAGGCATGGCGTGAGTGCGCCCGCCCGAAGAACCGACACAGTGCTGCAGGCAGAATCGCGTCCGTCAATGAGCTGCTGGCACGCATCAGGGAGACTGCAAGCATGAAGATCACCGTTGTCGGTGCCGGGTACGTAGGTCTGGTCACCGGCGCTTGCCTCGCCGAGATGGGCAACCATGTGGTGTGCCTCGATGTGGACGAGCGCAAGATCGCCATGCTGCAGCGGGGCGAGATCCCGATCCATGAGCCCGGCCTGGACGCCGTCGTGCGGCGCAACGCCGCAGCGGGGCGACTGCATTTCACGACCGATGTCGGCTACGCCGTCGGCCATGGCACCCTGCAATTCATCGGCGTCGGCACCCCGCCCGACGAAGACGGCTCGGCCGACCTGCAGTACGTGCTGGCCGCCGCCCGCAACATCGGCCGCCAC
>CAKZXL010000752.1 GCA_937883885.1 uncultured Aquincola sp.
CGCATCTCTTCCTTCAGCAGCCGCGTCATGGCCTTGGGTGTCAGCAGCCCGGCCGCTTCGGCGTCGTTGGCCAGACGCTCGGGCAGATCCAGCTTGAGTTCGCGGGTGCTCATGGCGCTGAGCCTAAAGCAGCGGGCGTCAATCCGCCAGCGGCGCCGCCTCCGGCGCGGGCGGCGTGCCGGCGGCCTTGTCGCTCCACAGCTGGCCGGCGGTGGCCCAGTTGTGGCGGGCGACTTCGGTGATCACCACGTCGACCGAATCGGCGCTGGCGCCCAGGGTGCGCACGGTGGCTTCGGTCAGCGCCTGGACGAAGGCACGCTTCTGTTCCAGCGTGCGGCCTTCGAACATCTCGACGCGGATGGTGGGCATGAGGGTCTCCTTGAGGTTGAAGGTTCAGTCGGCGTAGCCGGGCGAGAGCCGGTCGAGCCGGCGCAGCAGCGCGGGCCATTCCAGGTCGCCGTCCCATTCCTGGCCGTTGCCCACCCATTCGCGCCAGGTGCGCTGGGCCAGGTCGTCGGCCACCACCTGGATGCCGGCGCGGGCACCGGCCTGGGCGCGCAGCTGGGCCTGGGCGGCACGCTCCAGCAGGTGCATCAGCATGAAGGCTTCGGCCACGGTGCGGCCGACGGTCAGCACGCCGTGGTTGTCCAGGATCAGGCCGTCGAGCGCGCCCAGCCGCTCGGCCAGGCGCTGCTGTTCTTCAGCGCCCAGCGCCAGGCCTTCGTAGGCATGGCGGCCCAGGCGGCCGTGCAGCCGCATCGCGTACTGGCTGGTGGGCAGCAGGCCCTCGGGCAGCATGCTCAGCGCCACGCCCCAGGGCGTGTGCAGGTGGATCACACATTCCACTGCGGGCCGGGCGGCATGCACGGCGCCATGGATCGCAAAGCCGCTGGGGTTCACCGGCCGGCCACTGCCGTCCACCACCTGGCCGCGCTGGTTCACCTTCACCAGGCTGCTGGCGGTGACTTCCTCGAACAGGTGCCCGAAGGTGTTGATCAGGTAGTGCCCCGGCTCGCCCGGCACGTTGGCCGAGAGGTGGGTGTAGATGGTGTCGTCCCAGCCGTTGAGCGCGGCCAGGCGAAAGGCCGCCGCCAGGTCGGTGCGCACCTGCTGCTCGGTGCGCGGCGGGCGCGAGGTCACGCGGTGGCTCCGGCCTTGCTGGCCATCGGCTGGCCCATGCGCACCGGGCCCGCCGGCGCCCACACCGGGTTGAAACGCAGCGTGCCGCGCGGCCACAGCAGCACCACGGTGCTGCCCAGCAGGAAGCGGCCCATCTCGGCGCCCTGGGCCAGCATCACCTGGCCATCGGCATAGGTCCATTCGCGCAACTGGCCGGTGCGCGGCGGGTTGACCACGCCGTGCCATACGGTGGCCATGCTGCCCACGATGGTGGCGCCCACCAGCACCTGCACGAAGGGGCCGTGCGGCGTGTCGAACACGCACACCACGCGCTCGTTGCGGGCGAACAGGCCCGGCACGCCGCGGGCGGTGGTGGGGTTCACCGAGAACAGGTCGCCCGGCACATGGATCATGCGCCGCAGCCGGCCTTCGCACGGCATGTGGATGCGGTGGTAGTCCTTGGGGCTGAGGTAGATCGTGGCGAAGTGGCCGTGCTCGAACTGCGCGGCCAGCGCCGCGTCGCCGCCCACCAGCGCGGTGGTGCTGTAGGCATGGCCCTTGGCCTGGAAGATCTGGTCGCGCCGGATGTCGCCGAACTGGCTGATCGCGCCGTCCACCGGGCACACCCAGTCGGCATCGGCCAGCGGCCGGGCGCCGGGCTTCAGCGCGCGGGTGAAGAACTCGTTGAAGCTGGCGTAGTGCGCGGGGTCGGGCTCGGCGGCCTCGGCCATGTTCACGCCGTACTTGCCGATGAACCAGCGGATCAGCGCGGTGGTGGTGCCACCCGCCTGGGCCGAGGCGACGACGCCGGCGAAGCGGGTGAGGGCCTGCTTGGGCAGCAGGTACTGGGGGAGGACGTCGAGGCGTTCAGACACCCGGGGATTCTAGGAGCCGCCTTCATTGCCCCATGCCGGAGGCCGCCGACGGCACTTGCCAGCCGCCGCCCAGGGCCTGGATCAGGCTGACGGTGGCCGTCTGCCGCTGCACGATGAGCTGCAGCACGCTGCGCCGGGCCGACAGCGCCGACACCTGGGCCGTGACCACCTCGGTGAAGCTGACCTGCCCCGCGCGGTAGCGGTTGAGCACCTGCTGCTCGGTCTGGTCGGCGGCCTCGGAAGCGGTGCGGCGCAGCTGCAGCTGCCGCTCCAGCGAGCGCAGCGCGGCCAGCTGGTCTTCCACGTCCTGGAAGGCGGTGAGCACCGTCTGGCGGTAGTTGGCCACGGTCTGTTCCCACGCGGCGCGCGACTGCTCGATGCGCGCGCGGTTGGCGCCGGCATCGAACACCGTCTGCGCCAGCGACAGGCCCAGCGACCAGGCCGCGGCCGAGGCGCTGAACAGATCGGACACCCGCGAGCTGTTGAGCCCGTACTGCCCGGTGAGCGTGAAGCTGGGGTACAGCGCCGTCTGCGCCACGCCCACGTCGGCATTGGCAGCCGCCACCCGGCGCTCGGCGGCGGCGATGTCGGGCCGGCGCAGCAGCAGCTGCGATGGCAGCCCGGCCGGCACCGCCGGTGGCTCGGCGCGCCAGGGCGCATTGGCGGCATCGGCTGCAATCGTCAGGTCGGCCGGCGCACGCCCCAGCAGCACCGCGATCGCATGTTCCAGCTGCGCGCGGCTGCGCTCCAGCGCCACCCGATCAGCCTCGGTGTTGGCCAGCTGCGTTTGCGCCTGCAGCACGTCGCTCTTGAGCGCCAGGCCGGCGTCGTAGCGGTTCTGCGCGATCTGGGCGGCGCGCTGGTAGGCGGCCAGGGTGTCGCGCAGCAAGGCCATCTCGGCATCGGTTTCGCGCAGCGAGAAGTAGTTGGTTGCCAGCTCGCCCTGGGCCGACAGCGTGGCTGCGGCCAGGTCGGCTTCGCTGGCCTGCGCGCGGGCGCCGGCCGCCGCCACGTTGCCCGACACGCGGCCCCAGACGTCGGCTTCCCAGCTGGCGCCCAGCGCCAGGTTGTAGCGTTCGCGCGCCGCAGACGTGGAGCCGTCGCCGCCGCTGCGGGTGGCGCCGCCCGACAGGCTCACCGACGGAAAACGCGCCGCCCGCTGTTCGCGCACCAGCGCCCGCGCCTGGGCCAGGGCCGCCGCGCTGGCGGCCACGTTCTGGTTGGACACCTGCACCTGCGGCAGCCAGTCGTTCAGCTGCGCATCGCCGAACAGCTGCCACCAGGGGCCGCGCGACAACGCATCGGCCGGCACGGCGGCCAGCCAGCCAGCCGGTGGCGCCTCCTTGAACTGTGCGGGCGGCGGCAACGGGCCGGCCGCAGGCAGCGGCGTGCTGGCGCAGCCGGCCAGCAGCAGCGCCAGGGCCAGCGCGGCCAGGGCCGGCGGCGCGCGGCGGGTGGGGGAAGAAGGCAGTCGGGTCATCGCGGCAGTTCGGGCACCGGCGCCGCATCGATCTGGCGGCTCAGGTGGTGTTCGTCGGGTTGGCGGCGGCGCAGCTTGTCCAGCAGCAGGTACACCACGGGGGTGGTCAGCAGCGTCAGCAGCTGGCTGGCGATCAGGCCGCCGATGATGGCGATGCCTAGCGGCCGGCGCAGCTCCGAGCCTTCGCCGAAGCCGATGGCCAGCGGCAGCGCGCCCAGCGCGGCGGCCAGCGTGGTCATCAGGATGGGGCGGAAGCGCAGCAGGCAGGCTTCGCGCACCGCCTCGAAGGCGCTGAGGCCGCGCGCCCGTTCGGCATCGAGCGCAAAGTCGATGATCAGGATCGCGTTCTTCTTGACGATGCCGATGAGCAGGAACACGCCGATCAGCGCGATCAGCGAGAACTCCATGCGAAACAGCAACAGCGCCAGCACCGCGCCCACGCCGGCTGACGGCAGCGTGGACAGCACCGTGATCGGGTGCACCAGGCTTTCGTACAGCACGCCCAGCACCAGGTAGATGACCACCAGCGCCGCCAGGATGAGCAGCGGCTGCTGCCCCTGCGATTGCTGGAAGGTGGCCGCCGTGCCCTGCACGCTGCCGCGCACGTTGATGGGCATGCCGATCTCGGCTTCGGCCCGGGCGATGGCGGCCTGCGCCTGCGACAGCGTGGCGCCATCGGCCAGGTTGTACGAGATGGTGGTGGCCAGCTCGCCGTCCTGGTGGCTGATGGACGACGGCGTGCTTTCTTCGCTGAAGCGGGCGATGGCCGGCAGCGGCACCATGTTGCGGGCGCTGGTGCTCACCGCCGAGCCGGTGGAGGCATCGCGCAGCGAGGCATTGGCCGTGCTGCTGCTGGCCAGCGTGGCGGCGTCGGTGCCGGTGGCCGACGTGGTGGTGCTGCGGTTGGCGGTGTTGCCGGCGGCCACGTTCACGTCGTTCAGCGCCAGCGGGCTTTGGGCGTAGCGCGGCGCCACTTCCATCACCACGCGGTACTGGTTCAGCTCGTCGTAGATGGTGGCCACCTGGCGCTGGCCGAAGGCGTTGTACAGCGCGGTGTCCACGTCGCGCGCGCTCAGGCCCAGGCGCGAGGCGGTGTCCTTGTCGATGTGGACGAAGGTCTCCACGCCGTTGTCCTGCTGGTCGGTGTCGATGTCGGTCAGCTCGGGCTGCTGGCGCATCTGCGTGGCCAGCTTCAGCGCCCAGTCGCGCAGGTCGGCCGCGTTGTCGCTCTTGAGCGTGTACTGGTAGGTGGAGTTGCTCTGCCGCCCGCCCATGCGCAGGTCCTGCACGGTGTTGAGGAACAGGCTCACGCCGCTGACCTGCGCCAGCTGCGGCCGCAGCCGCGCGATCACCGCCTGGCCACCCACGCCGCGCTCGGCCAGCGGCTTCAGGTTGACGAACAGAAAGCCGCTGCCCGCGCGCGAGCCGCCGGTGAAGCCCACCACCGAATCGACCGCCGGGTCGGCGCGGATGATGTCCACCAGCTGCTTGAGCTTGGCCTGCAGCGACTGGAACGAGATGCTCTGGTCGGCCCGCAGGCCGCCGTTGATCTGCCCCGTGTCCTGCTGCGGGAAAAAGCCCTTGGGCACCGCCGCGAACAGCCACACGTTCAGGCCCACCACCGCCGCCAGGATGAACATCACCAGCCCCGGCGCATGCAGCGCCCAGTCCAGGCTGCGGGCATAGCCGCGCTGCAGCCGGGCAAAGCCCGCCTCGGACCAGCGCGCCAGCCGGCCCGGCTGGTGCTGCACCGCGCCGGGCTTGAGCAGCCAGGCGCACATCATCGGCGTGGTGGTCAATGAGATGACCAGCGAGATCATCACCGCCACGCTGAGCGTGACCGCGAACTCGCGGAAGATGCGGCCCACCAGCCCGTCCATGAACAGCAGCGGGATGAACACCGCCACCAGCGACAGGCTGATCGACACCACGGTGAAGCCCACCTCGCGCGCGCCCAGCAGCGCCGCCTCGAAGCGGTTGCGGCCGGCTTCGATGTGGCGGCTGATGTTCTCCAGCACCACGATGGCGTCGTCCACCACGAAGCCGGTGGCCACCGTCAGCGCCATCAGGCTCAGGTTGTTGAGGCTGAAGCCCAGGAAGTACATCACCCCGAAGGTGCCCAGCAGCGACACCACCGTGGCCACCGCCGGAATCAGCGTGGCCCGCACGCTGCGCAGGAAGAGGCTGACCACCAGCACCACCAGCAGGATGGAGATCAGCAGCGTCAGCTCGATCTCGCGCAGCGAGGCGCGGATGGAGTTGGTGGCGTCAGAGGCCACATGCAGCGTGACGTCGGCCGGCAGCTGCGCCTGCAGCTGCGGCACCAGCGCACGCACCGCGTCCACCGTCTCGATCACGTTGGCGCCAGGCTGGCGGGTGATGAGCACGATGACCGCCGGGCTGCCGTTGAAGAGGCCCAGCGTGCGCCGGTCTTCAGGTCCGTCGCTCACCGTGGCCACGTCGGCCAGCCGCACCGCGGCGTCGTTGCGCCAGGCGATCACCAGGCGCCGGTAGTCCTCGGCCAGGCGGCCGATCTGCGAGGTGTAGACCTGCAGCTGCAGGCCGTTGCCTTCGATCGCGCCCTTGGGCCGGTTGGCGCTGGCCGACTGGATGGCCGCGCGCACGTCGTCCAGCGCGATCCCGTAGCGCGCCAGCGCCAGCGGGTTGAGCGCCACGCGCACC
>CAKZXL010000753.1 GCA_937883885.1 uncultured Aquincola sp.
CCCCCGGCAGCATCACCCGCTGGATGGCCTGCCCCTGGCAGACCGACACCGCCAGCTGCCTGTCGGCCTACCGGCCCTGGGGCGGCGAGTTCCTGCCCACCTTCTGGCCGGCGCGGGTGCCCAACGACGTGCTCACCCAGCAGCAGTACGCCCGCTTGATGGACCCTGCGCTGCCGGTGCCCGAGCGGCTGCAGGCCTTCGACCCCGCCCGGCGGCAGAAATGGCTGCGCGGCATCGTCTACCAGCCGGGCAGCTACCCGCCGGCGATGATCACCCAGCCCAACCCGCGCGCCGTGTTCATCGAGGCCTGGTCGCAGATGGGCCTGATCACCCGCCAGCCAGGACCGGTGGACCTGCCCGCACTGCCGACCGTGACCTGGGTGGAAACCGGCCGCACGCTGCCGGAGGCGCCCCCGAGCCCGACCCAGCAGATGCCGCTGTGGCAGCACGACCCGGCGCAGGGGCGATGAACCGGTATGAGCCGTTGCCTCGACGTGGTGGTCCTGGGCGGGGGCCCGGCCGGCTGCAGCACCGCCATCGAACTGGCGCGCCTGGGCCAGGCGGTGGCGGTGCTGTCGCTGGCACGCGGCGGCGGGAGCGGCGGTGCCCGCATCGGCGACAGCCTGTCGCCGCAGGCCAGGCCGCTGCTGCACCGGCTGGGCCTGTGGGCCGCGTTCGAGGCCGACGGCCACCTGCCGTGCCATGCCAACCGGTCGGCCTGGGGCACCGACGAGCTGCAGCACCTGGACTTCATCCGGCATCCGCAGGGCCATGGCTTCCATGTCGATCGAGAGCGCTTCGACCACCGGCTGCAAGCCCGCGCCCAGGCGCTGGGCGTCGGGTTCGTCGCGCTGGCCGTGCCGCCGGCGTTGACGCGGCAGGCCGGGCAATGGCAGCTCAGCGCCCCGGGTTGGCAGGGCCAGGCCTCCTGGCTGGTGGATGCCACCGGCCGCTCGTCGTGGCTGGCGCGCCGGCAGGGTGCCAGCCGGCTGGAGATCGACCGCCAGGTGGCGGTGGTGGCCTGGTTGCGCGCCGGCACCACGATGGACGACGGCAGCAGCCTGATCGAGGCCGTGGCCGACGGCTGGTGGTACAGCGCGCCGCTGCCGGGCGGCCTCTGGTCCACCGCGTTTTTCACCGATGCCGACCTGCATCCGCTGCCCGGCCTGCGCACCGAAGCCGGCTGGCGCGCGCTGCTGCGCCGGGCGCCGCACACCCACGCCCGCCTGCAGCAGGCGCAGTGGCAGGCGGCGGCGACCTGCGTGCCCGCCGGCAGCGCCTGCCTGCACAGCGCCGTGGGCCCGGGCTGGCTGGCGGTGGGCGACGCGGCCATCCGCTACGACCCGCTGTCGGCCCACGGCCTGACGGTGGCGCTGGCCAGCGGGCTGCACGCCGCGCAGGCGCTGGGCCGCCTGCAGGCCGGCGACGGCAGCGCCTTGCCGGCCTACGACCGGCTGCTGCGGCAGGCCTTCGACGAGCATGCCCTGCAGCGCCAGCAGCTGTACTGCCAGGAAATGCGCTTTGCGCGCCACCCCTATTGGGCACGCAGGCAACAGACGGCCTTCGCGCGGGCGGCGTGAGGAGGTGAATCTGGTGATGGGCTTGCAGACGGCCCCGGGCCTGGAAAGAATGAATGCCACGGGGTCATCGCCCGGGGCCGACGGCCCCTGGGCGCCATGGCCGCCGGTGTAAGCCATGGGGGACAGGGATGACGACGCAGTATCGATTCGGTTCTGCGGAACTCCGCCCGGCCGAACGCAGGTTGTTGATGGACGGGCAGCCGATCGCGCTGGGCGCCCGCGCGTTCGACCTGCTGATCACCCTGGTGGAGCAGCGCCACCGCGTGGTCTCCAAAGGCGAGCTGATGGACCAGGTATGGCCCGGCCTGGTGGTCGAGGAAAACAACCTGCAGGTGCAGATCTCGGCGCTGCGGCGCGTGCTGGGTGCCCAGGCCATCGCCACCGTGCCGGGCCGTGGTTACCGGTTCGTGATGCCGGAGGCCGACCCATCCAGCGATGCCCTCCCGTCGGACGCCGGCCCGTCGGCCGCCCTGCCGCTGGCCGCCGCGCCGGCACCGGGCCCGGCCGCCACGCCCCACAACCTGCTGCCTGAACGCAGCCGCTTCATCGGCCGCGCGCAGGAGCTGGCCGAATGCCGGCATCTGCTGCGCGACGCGCAGATGCTCAGCCTGGTGGCCATCGGCGGTTGCGGCAAGACGCGCATGGCGCTCAAGCTGGCCGAGCAAGGCCTGGCAGACCACCCCGACGGCGTGTGGTTCGTCGACCTGGCGCCGCTGCAGGACCCGTCGCGCGTACCGCTGGCCCTGGGCGCGGCCATCGGCGTGGTCGAGCAGCCGGGCCAGCCGCTGATCGCGCGCCTGGCGCAGGCGCTGGCCGGCCGCCGCGTGCTCGTGGTGCTGGACAACTGCGAGCACGTGGCCGCCGCCGCCGCGGCCCTGGCCGACACCCTGCTGCGGGCCAGCCCGCAGCTGCGCTTCATCGCGACCAGCCGGGTGCCGCTGGGCCTGCCGGGCGAACGGGTGTTTGCGCTGCCGCCGCTGGGCTGCCCGCCGCCGCCGGCCGTGGCGTCGCGGCAGCGGCCCGAGTGCTACGACGCGGTGCGCCTGTTCATCGACCGCCTGCAATGGAGCCTGCCCGACTTTCGCCCCGACGGGTACGACAGCGCGCTGGCCGCCGACATCTGCCGCCGGCTCGATGGCATCCCGCTGGCGCTGGAGCTGGCCGCGGCGCGGGCGCGGGTGTTGTCCTTGCAGGAAATCCATGCCCGCCTGGGCGACCGTTTCCGGCTGCTCAAGCTGGCCGCGCCGGCCCAGCAGCGGCCACAGACGCTGCGCTCCATCATCCAGTGGAGCTACGACCAGTTGACGCCGCAGGTGCAGCAGCTGTTCCGCTGCCTGGGCGTGTTTGCCGGCGGCTTCACGCTGCCTTCGCTGGCCGCGGTGGTGGGCGAGGGCATCGACGAATTCGAGGTGCTGGACGAGCTGGCGGCCCTGGTCGACCAGTCGCTGGTGGTGGTGCACCAGCGGCCCGGCGGCGGCTCGCGTTACGACCTGCTGGAGACGGTGCGCCTGTTCGCCCAGGACCAGCTGCAGCTGGCCGGCGAGTGGGCGGCCGTGCGCACCCGGCACCTGCTGTACATGGCCGGCTGGGTGCGGGCCGGCTTTCCGCGGCTGCAGGGCAGCGACCAGCGCGCCTGGCTGCTGCAGCTGGACGACGAGCGCGAGAACCTGCTGCTGGCCCATGACTGGTGCAGCCAGGTGCCCCAGGGCGTGGCCTGCGGGCTGGAACTCACCGCCTGCCTGCAGGGCTACTGGCGCAGCCGCGGCATCGCCGAACTGGGCTACCGCGTGGCGCAAGAGGCCTTGCAGCGTGCCGTGGATGGCCCGCCTTCGCCAACCTACGCCGAGGCCTTGTTCGCCGCCGGCGACATGGCCTACTTCCTGGGCCTGTACCAGGACACGCAAATACTGCTCGAGCGCAGCCGCGCCATGGCCCATGCGCTGGGCGAACGCCGGCAGCAGGCGCTGTCGCAGCTGATGCTGGGCATGGCCCACCTGGGCGATGGCGATGGCGACACCGCACTGGGCCATTGCCAGGCGGCGCTGGCGCTCATCCGCCCGCTGGGCGAGCCCGGGGCGCTGCACCCGGCGGTGATGGGCGTGGGCGTGGTGCACATGGCGCTGCGCCAACTGCCGGCGGCAGCGCCGTACTTCGACGAGGCGCTGGCCCTGACACGGGCGCAGGGCTCGCCCTCGCAGCGCTGCGTCAGCCTGGTCAACTGCGCCTGGATCGACATCGACCGTGACGCGCTGGCCACCGCCCGCGACCGGCTGCTGGAGGCGGCGGAGATCGCCGACGACATCCGCCACGAGTCGCTGGGCCAGATGGTGGTGGACACCTTCGTGGGCTGGGCCGCCGCCCAGGGCCAGTGGGAGCAGGCGGCCCGGCTGTACGGTGCCGCCCAGGCCAGCATCGACGCCATGCACCAGCGCCGCCAACCGGCCATCGCGGCCATGGTGGGGCCGCACCTGGCGCGCCTGCGTGAAGCCCTGGGTGCCACCACCTTCGACCGTCTGCAGGCCGCCGGCCGCGAGATGCCGCTGCAAGCCGCGGTGACCACGGTGCGTGCCTGCCTGCTGCCCTGGCGCGCCGGCGCCGAACCAGCACCCCAGCTGCTGCCCAGCGGCTAGCGCAAACCCGGTGCATCAGGCCACCGGCACGGCGATTGCCAGTACCGCGGCATGAACGTCGGCCCGCGTTTGATCGTCCCCCGCCAGCCGGGCGCCATCTGGCCCGAAGCGGCCGTGCTGCCCCCGGCCGCCGCCGCTGCGGTGGCCAGTGCCGCGCTGCTGTATCCGATGGCCGCCGGCTGGGTGTTCGGCCCGCAGCGGCCCCGTGCCCTGGTCTGGTACGCCAGCCTGCGCACGCCGGCCTGGAAGCCGCCCGATGCGGTCATTCCGATCGCGTGGACGCTGATCGACAGCGGCTTTGCGGTGGCCGCCTACCGGCTGCTGCGCACGCCCGCCGGCCCGGGCACGGTGCGCCACCAGGCGCGCCAGCAGGCCCTGGGCTGGCTGGCGCTCAACGTCTTCCTGATCGGCGGCTGGAGCGCGGTGTTCTTCGGCGCGCGCCATCTGCCGGCCAGCCTGCTGGTGGCGGCCGCCATGGTGGGCACCGGCGCGGCTGGCGCGCGGGCTGCTTACCAGGTCGATCGGCCGGCCGGCCGCCTGACGCTGCCCTTCGTCGGCTGGGTGGGTTTTGCCACGGCGCTCACCGGCGCCTTGTGGTGGCTCAACCGCCGTCGCTGAGCCCTGCACCGGATTTCCTCAACCCCCAAGGACCCCCACCGCATGCGTGCACAACCCCAGCAGCACCCGCAGCACCGTCCCGGCAGCCATGCATCACGACAGGAAAAACGCCTGCGCCAATGGGAGCATCGGCCGCAGCCGGAACGGCCGGTGTTTCCGGAGCCCGATCCGCCGATCTACAAACCGCTGGGCTGAGAGCGTGAGAGTCTTTCGTTCAAGCCCGCTCACCACGCCCAAAGACGCCCGCTCGTCGTTGCAAATGCTCGC
>CAKZXL010000754.1 GCA_937883885.1 uncultured Aquincola sp.
AAGCTCGCTGCGCTCGCGTCCCCCCGAGGGGGATCTCAGTCCCTTGGGGCGGCCCGGCGGGACTGAGGTGTCGCCGGTGGCTGACACCAAGCTGACGGCCTGCGGGCGGCGTCGCCGAATCTGCTGCGGGGAAACCCCCTCGGGGCCGACGAAATGCGGCTCCTAGAATCGCGCGACCTAAATTCCGTCCACAGGAGTCCCCTACATGGAACGTCGTTCCTTCGTTCGCGGTGCCGGCATCGCGGGCGTGCTGGCTGCGGGCACGGCCCCGGCCTTCGTGCAGGCCCAGGCCAACATCCGCTGGCGCCTGGCCAGCAGCTTCCCGAAGTCGCTGGACACCATCTACGGGGCCGCCGAAGTCTTCAGCAAGAAGGTGTCGGACATGTCCGGCGGCAAGTTACAGATCTCGGTGCATGCCGGCGGTGAACTGATGCCCCCGTTCGGCGTGGTGGACGCGGTGCAGAACGGCACCGTCGACATGTGCCACACCGTGCCGTACTACTTCTTCGGCAAGGACCCGACGTTTGCCATCGGCGCGGCCATCCCCTTCGGCATGAACAGCCGCCAGATGACCGCCTGGATGCTGCACGGCAACGGCCTGAAGCTGATGCGCGAGTTCTATGCGCAGTACAACATGATCAGCTTCCCCGGCGGCAATACCGGCAGCCAGATGGGCGGCTGGTTCCGCAAGGAAGTGAAGTCGCTGGCCGACATCAAGGGCCTGAAGTTCCGCATCGGCGGCTTCGCCGGCAAGATCATCGAGCGCATGGGCGGCGTGCCGCAGAACATCCCCGGCGGCGAGATCTACCAGTCGCTGGAAAAGGGCACCATCGACGCGGCCGAGTGGGTGGGCCCGTACGACGACCAGAAGCTGGGCTTCTACAAGGTGGCGCCGTTCTATGCGTACCCGGGCTGGTGGGAAGGCGGCCCCGAGGTCGACTTCTTCATCAACAACAAGGCCTACGACGCGCTGACGCCCGAGTACAAGGCCATCGTCGAGGCGGCCTCGTTGAGCGCGCACGTCGACATGCAGGCCAAGTACGACGCGCTGAACCCCGGCGCGCTCAAGCAACTGGTGGCCGCCAAGGTCAAGCTGATGCCCTTCCCGAAGGACGTGATGGACGCGGCCTTCAAGGAATCGATGGCGGTGTATTCGGAGCTGTCCAACAGCAACCCGGCCTGGAAGAAGGTGTACACCGACTACGCCGCCTTCCTGAAGGACCAGAACCTGTGGTTCCGCTTCACCGAAGGCCAGTTCGACCGCTACATGCAGTCGGCCAAGCTGTAAGTCTTCAGCTGCACCAATGACAAGGGCCCCGTGAGGGGCCCTTTGTCATGGGCTTGGCGAATTCCATACACTATCTGGCACAGGGCTTTGTCGAGCTTTCATCGGAGACGGTCATGGGCGTGCGTGCCAGCGACGTGGTACCTATCAGCGAAGCCCGAGCTCGGCTGACCGAACTCGCCGACGATGTGGTGACGCATGGCGCCGAAAAGCTGCTGACCAAAAACGGGTCGAGCTTCGTGGCGCTGGTGGATGCCCGCAAGCTCGACTACTACCACGCGCTCGAGGCGGAGTTTGCCAATGTGGTGCTGCTCGGCGACGCCCTGCAAGGCTTGCGCGACCTGGCCGCGGGCCAGCAGATGTCGGACGCCGAGCTTGACGAACTTCTGGGCGTGGCTGCGCCAACCAACAAGAAGTCGCCTCGACGCGCATGAGCGCGCCAGCGCGAGCCGGGGTGACCGCCACCCCGGGCTTTGCGCGCCGCCTGGCGGAGGCCCGGCAGTTCATGGCCCAGCAGAACGCCGAGTCTGCACCCAGGCGCTGGGCCCAGCTCCAGGCGCAAGTGCAGGCGGTTCGCGGACGATTGGCCAGCTATCCGGCGATGGGGCGGCCGGCAAGGGCGACGGAGTCCACCTCGGTGCATACACAAGTCATGCGCGACGCTCTCTCGGCTTTGCTGGCCTCGCTCGGTCTGCACGGCCTGCGCGAAGTGGTCATTGGCCGATATGTGCTGCTCTATGCCCACGACGACGCGCGTGTCGTGCTGCTGTCGCTGCGCCATGAGCGCCAGCTGTCCTTTCGGCTGAGCTAGCACCTGCGGGCGACGCCGCACCAGGGCCCCGCAGGGCCCCGGGCAGCATCAAGGCTTGCCGGCCTTCTTCGCGTCTTCCTTGATGGCGTCCTGCAGCGCCTTCATCGGGTCGTCTTCGGCCGCCGGGGCCGGGTCGGCGGAGGGCTCGCTGCCGCCGGCCTCGGGCACGGCGGGCACTTCCATGCCCGGCGCCGGGCTGGCTTCGGGCTCGGCCCCCGGCATCACCATCTCTTGCAGCGCCTTGTCGGCGTCAATGCCCGAGGCGGCCTCGGTGTCGTGACCCACCAGGCCCGGGAAGGCGATGATCATCGCCACCATCACCAGCTGGATGATCACGAAGGGCACGGCGCCCCAGTAGATCTCCGAGCTTTTGACCTTGGCGATCGGCTTCTTCGTCACGCGGTCGGTGTAGTCCTCGGTCGGCGCCACGCTGCGCAGGTAGAAGAGGGCAAAGCCGAACGGCGGATGCATGAACGAGGTCTGCATGTTCACCGCCAGCAGCACGCCGAACCACACCAGGTCGATGCCCAGCTTGTCGGCCACCGGCGCCAGCAGCGGCACCACGATGAAGGACAGCTCGAAGAAGTCCAGGAAGAACGCCAGGAAGAACACCAGGATGTTCACCACGATCAGGAAGCCCAGCTGGCCGCCCGGCAGGCTGCTCAGCAGGTGTTCCACCCACTTCGGGCCATCCACGCCCTGGAAGGCCAGGCCGAACACCGTGGCACCCAGCAGGATGAAGACCACGAAGCACGACAGCTTCATGGTGGTATCCATCGCCTGGCGCAGCAGGGCCAGGTTCAGCCGCTTGCGGGCCAGCGCCATCAGCAGCGCGCCCACCGCGCCCATCGCGCCGCCTTCGGTGGGCGTGGCCACGCCCAGGAAGATGGTGCCCAGCACCAGGAAGATCAGCGCCAGCGGCGGAATGAGCACGAAGGTCACCCGCTCGGCCATGCGCGACAGCAGCTTCAGCCGCAGCAGGCGGTTGAGCACCGCCAGCGTGAAGGCCACCGCCACGCCCACGCACATCGACAGCACGATGCGCTCGTCCGTTGCGGTGCCCTCGGGCCGGGTTTCGCCGAAGGCGACGCCCGCAGCCACCGCCAGCAGAAACACCACCAGCAAGGAGCGGTTGCCGCTGCTGCCGTCGTCTTCACGGATGGTGCGTGCTTCCAGCGGCAGTGCCGGTGCACGGTTGGGGTGGACGATGGTGACGATGAACACGTACAGCATGTACATGCCCACCAGCGTGAAGCCGGGGATGAAGGCGCCCTTGTACAGGTCGCCCACGCTGCGGCCCAGCTGGTCGGCCAGGATGATCAGCACCAGCGAAGGCGGGATGATCTGCGCCAGCGTGCCCGACGCGGCAATCACGCCGGTGGCCAGCCGCCGGTCGTAGCCGTAGCGCAGCATGATGGGCAGCGAGATCAGGCCCATGGAGATGACCGAGGCGGCCACCACGCCGGTGGTGGCGGCCAGCATGGCGCCCACCAGGATGACCGCATAGGCCAGGCCGCCGCGGATGGTGCCGAACAGCTGGCCGATGGTGTCCAGCAGGTCCTCGGCCATGCCCGAGCGC
>CAKZXL010000755.1 GCA_937883885.1 uncultured Aquincola sp.
GCGGTCGAGCGCGCGCTCGGGCAGCAGGTACACCACCAGCGCGGCCAGCAGCACGGCGCCGGCGCCCCACAGCACCGGCTTTTGCAGCACCGCCCAGTCGGGCGGATCGCTGCGCGAAGGACGCTCACGGAACGGCTGGTTGAGACCGGTGCTGACCTGCGCCAGCGCAGTGCCGCTGTCGGTCTGGTGCGGCAGCAGCGCCAGCACGGGCTCGGCCTCGATGCGCAGCGAGCGGCACACCGTCTTGGCCAGCGCCCGCACGAAGGTCATGTCGGGCAGCTCGCCATAACGGTCCGCTTCCAGGGCCTCCAGCTTGCGCGGCGTCACCTTGATCGACGCGGCCAGCGCCGCGATGTGGATGCCCTGCTTCTCGCGCGCCGCCTTCAGCAGCCCGCCCGCGGTTGGGGCCACAGCCTCACTCATCAAATCGTCCTCTTTCGAAGGCCAGCGTCTGCGGCGCCTGCGGGAAGCGCGCCTTCAGCTGGCGCCCCCACTCTTCGACGCCGCCCCGGTTGCCCAGGCGGTGTTCGATGCGCACCGCCAGCCACAGCGACTGGGCGTTGGAGCTGTCCTGGCGCATGTTCAGCCGCCGCACGTAGAAGCGGGCGCGCTCGTACTCGGCGCGCAGGTAGAGCACTTCCGACAGGTTGAGCGCCACGGTCGGGTTGCCGGGGTCCAGCTCATAGGACCGGGCCAGCGAGCGCTCGGCGGCGTCCAGCTGGCCGGCACGCGCCTGGCACACGCCCTGGGCCAGCAGCGTGCGCACCAGGTCGCGGTACTGCGGCAGCGCCAGTGCGGCCTCGAACTGCTGCTGCGCCTGCGGAAACAGGCGCTGCTGGCACAGGAACCAGCCGTAGTTGTGGCGCGCGTCGCCATCGCGCGGGTTCAGCTGTAGGGCGCGCTGGAAGCTTTCGTCGGCCAGCCGGTCTTCGCCCATCGAGGCATAGATCAGCCCGCGCAGGTTGTAGGCCTCGCCCAGGTCGGGTTTGGCATTGAGCGCCTGCTTGACCTCGTCCAGCGCCACTTCGTTCTGCTCGCGGCCGAAATAGGCGGCGGCCAGCTCCAGCCGCAGCCGGGCACGGCGGTCGTTGTCGGTCTGGTCGGAGGCGGTGCGGATTTCCTGCGAGCTGCCTTGCAGGCCCGAAGGCCCGGGCCCGCCCGGCACCGTCTGGCAGCCGGCCAGCAGGCCCGCCAAGGCCAGCCCGCCCCACGCCCACGCGAGAGCGCGGTGCACGATCAACCGGCCCTCCGCCCGTGCAGGCGGTCTCCCTCAGGCGTGGCGGGAGCCGGCGCAATGCGGATCGCCGGGCGGGTGAGCCGCTGGTGGGCGCGGGTGCGGTCCTGCACCTCGCCGGCCAGCTGGCCACAGGCGGCGGCGATGTCGTCGCCGCGGGTGCGGCGCACCGTGGTGACGATGCCCGACTCGATCAGCACCTGGGCGAAGGCATCGACGCGTTCCTTGGGCGAGCGCAGCAGCCCAGACGCCGGGAACGGGTTGAACGGGATCAGGTTGAGCTTGCAGGGCACGGCCGGCGTGCCGGCGCGCCCGGTGACCAGGCGCACCAGCTGGCGCGCCTGCTCGGGGGCATCGTTGGCGCCGTCGAGCATGCAGTACTCGAAGGTGATGAAGTCGCGCGGGGCGGCTTGCAAGTAACGCTCGCAGGCGGCCATCAGCTCTGCCAGGGGGTACTTGCGGTTCAGCGGCACCAGCTGGTCACGCAGGCCGTCTTCGGGGGCGTGCAGCGAGACAGCCAGCGCCACCGGGCAGTCCACCCGCAGCCGGTCCATCATCGGCACCACGCCGGAGGTGCTGACGGTGACCCGCCGGCGCGACAGGCCGTAGCCATGGTCGTCCAGCATCACCCGCAGCGCGGGCACCAGCGCGCCGTAGTTCTGCAGCGGCTCGCCCATGCCCATCATCACCACGTTGTCGATCGCGCGCTCACCCGGGCCAAGCTGCAGGCGCTGGCGCAGGTGATGCTCGGCGAACCACAGCTGGGCGAGGATCTCGCCGGTGGACAGGTTGCGGCTGAAGCCCTGGTGGCCGGTGGAGCAGAAACGGCAGCCCACCGCACAGCCCGCCTGCGACGACACGCACAGCGTGCCGCGGTCGGCTTCGGGGATGAACACGGCTTCCACCGCGTCGCCGTTGCCCACGTCGAACAGCCACTTGATGGTGCCGTCGGTGGAGGCCTGCTCGCTGAGGATGGCGAGGCCCCGCACCTCGGCGCGGTGGGCCAGCTTGTCGCGCAGCGAGCGCGCCAGGTCGGACATCTGCGCGAAGTCGGCAGCGCCCTTCTGGTGAATCCAGCGGAACAGCTGAACGGCGCGGAAGCGCTTTTCGCCCAGCTGTTCGCAGAAGGCCGTGAGGCCTTCGAGGTCGAAGTCCAGCAGGTTGACCCGCGCAGCCGCCGACGCGCCATCGGCGCTGCCAGGGGCAGCGACGGCGGGGACGGTGGGCGACTGCAGATCGGCCATGCGGACTTCCAGCGCGCTATCAGCGGCTGTAGACGTTCATGCCGGGGAAGAAGAACGCGATCTCGTTGGCGGCGGTTTCCGCGGCGTCCGAGCCGTGCACGGCGTTGGCGTCGATGCTGTCGGCGAAGTCGGCGCGGATGGTGCCCTTGTCGGCCTTCTTGGGGTCGGTGGCGCCCATCAGCTCGCGGTTCTTGGCGATGGCGCCTTCACCTTCGAGCACCTGGATCATCACCGGGCCCGAGATCATGAAGCTGACCAGGTCGTTGAAGAACGGACGCGCCTTGTGCACGGCGTAGAAAGCTTCCGCTTCACCCTTGGACAGGTGCGCCATGCGCGCTGCCACCACCTTGAGGCCGGCGCCTTCAAAGCGGGCGTAGATCTGACCGATCACGTTCTTGGCGACGGCGTCGGGCTTGATGATCGACAGGGTGCGTTCGATGGCCATGAAAATCTCTCCTGAATCAATGACTTGGCAAAGCCTTGGATTGTAACCCGGCGCAGCCGGTCAACGACCGCCGCGGCCACCGGGGCGGCCACGGCCGCCACCACCATTGCCACCACCACCGCTGCCGCCGCCCCGGCCACCGCGCCCGCCGCCACCGCCCTTGCGGTGGAAGGCATCGGCGCCGATGTAGCCGACCGAGGTCTGCATCGGATCGGGCTCACGGCCGCCACCGCCACCGCCGCCACCCCGGTTGGGGCCGCCGGGCTTGCCGCCGCGGGCCTTGGCGCCACCGCCACCACCGCCGTTCTTGCGCGGGAACGGGTTGCCGGCATTGCCGCCGCCCTTGACCAGGCGCTTGTCGTAGGTCTGCTGCAGCGGATTGGGGATCGGGCCGTCCTCGCTGTACTCGCGGCGCGGCGCGTTGTGCTCGCGCAGCAGCCGCTTGTCGTAGGTCTGTTGCAGCGGGTTCGGAATCGGGCCGTCGTCGCCATAGTCGCGGCGCTGCTGGCTCAGCTCGCGCATCGCACGCTTGTCGTAGGTCTGCTGCAGCGGATTCGGGATCGGGCCGTCCTCGCGCTCACGGCGCGGTTCGCGGTTCTCGCGCAGCGCCCGCTTGTCGTAGGTCTGCTGCAGCGGATTGGGAATCGGGCCGTCCTCGCGGATCGGGCGGTTGGAACGGGCCTGCCGCGCCTCACGCGCCAACCGCTTGTCGAAGGTCTGCAGCAGCGGATCGGGGATGACCGGACCACGCTCGCGCGGGCCGCGGTTGTTGCGGTCGCCACGGTCGGGGCGGTCACCGCGCTCGCCACGCGGCGGACGATCGCCTCGCTCGCCGCGATCACCGCGCGCCTGGGCGCCGTTCTGGCCACCGCCCTGCCCGCGCTTGCCGTTGCGGCCCTGCTTGCCATGCTGGCCACCGCCCTCGCCCTCACGCCCCTCGCGACCTTCCTTCGGACCGCGCGGCACCTGGCCGATCAGCCGGCGCAGCAGCTTCACATCGGGTTCTTCCAGATCGACCCAGACGCCGCGCTTGAGGCCGCGCGGCAGCACCACGCTGCCGTAGCGGATGCGGATCAGACGGCTGACCGTCAGGCCCACCGTGTCGAACAGCTTGCGCACCTCGCGGTTGCGGCCTTCGTTGATGACCACGCGGTACCAGCGGTTCAGGCCTTCGCCGCCGCCGTCTTCGATGCTGGTGAAAGCGGCCTTCTGGCCGTCGATCTCCACACCTTCCAGCAGCTTGGCCTTGGCCTCGGCTTCCAGCGTGCCCAGCACGCGCACCGCGTATTCACGCTCGACGCCGAAGCGCGGATGCATCAGCTGGTGGGCCAGGTCGCCCGAGGTGGTGAACAGCAGCAGGCCTTCGGTGTTGATGTCCAGCCGGCCGACCGACTGCCACTTGCCATGCTGCAGCCGCGGCAGCTTGCGGAAGACGGTGGGGCGCTGCTGCGGGTCGTCCAGCGTGACCACTTCGCCCACCGGCTTGTGGTAGGCGATGACACGGGCGGGCGACGGCGCGATGCGCACCTTGATCGGCTTGCCGTTGACCTGGATGCGGTCGCCCCAGGAGATGCGCTGGCCGGTGTGGGCCGGCTCACCGTTGACGGTGATGCGGCCTTCGGCGATCAGCTGCTCCATGTCGCGGCGCGAGCCGACGCCAGCCTGGGCCAGCACCTTGTGCAGCTTGGGCGCATCGGCATCGGCGGCCAGCACGCGCTTGGCGGGGCCGTCGGCGTCGTCGCCGGCGCCGTCGTCGGCGCCAGCGGCCGACTCATCGGCCGGCGAGGCCAGTTCGGCCTCGGGCGCACCTTGCGGCAGGCCGGCTTCAACGGCCTCGGCTTCAGCCAGCGCGGCCTCTTCCTGGGCCAGTTCCACCGCGTCGTCGAAGGCGCCAGACAGCACCTCGGCGAACAGCGGCGTGGTGTCGGGCCGCGCCACCGGCGGCTGGCCCGGCTTGCGGTCGCCACGCGGCTTGTCCTGGCGGGGCTTGTCGCCGCGCTCCTTGCGGCCTTCGGCCGGCGCATCGGCGCGTTGCTCGCCGCCCGCGTCGGCGCTGCGCTCACCGCGCTCGCCACGGTCCTTGCGGCCACGGCGGCGGTTGCGCGAGCGGGATGACCGCTCGCCGGCCGGGGCGCCGTCAGCGGCGGCTTCGCCCGCAGCCGGTTCAGCATCGCCACCTGCTTGCGAAGCACGGGATTCGCCCGCGTCCGCGCCTTCGGCCGGGGCGGCCGCACGGGCTTCCGCCGGCGCGGGCGGCGCCTGCTCGGCATTGCCGGCGGCGCCGTCGAACGACAGCGAGGCTCGCGCGCCCTCGCCTTCCACCGCGGCAGCCTTGGGCTTGCGCGGGCGGCGGGCGGGCTTGGCCGCCGGCTCATCTGCCGAGGCCGGGGCCTGAGCCGAAGCCGAACCGTCGCTTACCGGGGCTGCAACAGCCTCCACGCCAGCGGGCGCTTCCGAGCCTTCAGCCGAGGCCGCAGCCGCCGTGCGTGTGCGGCGGCGCGGCTTCGGTGCGGCATCTTCTGCCGCATCAGGGGCCGCAGCCGCGGGCTCGGCGGCAGCCGCCACCGCACCCTCGGGGGCCGAGGCGCCGGTGTCCGCTGCCTCCGCCGTCTTGCGCGGCGTGCGCCGGCGCTTGGGCTTGGCCTCGCCGTCCTGGGGGGCGGCCGCAGCTGCGGCGTCCACCGGCAGGTCGGAGGGCAGATCGGAGTCGTTGACGTTCATGCTTGCGCTTCGGATGAAGGGAGAGGTTCGGTGGGCTCGGACGGCTGGGCGGGGGATTCGAGCAAGGAGGCCTGTTCGGCCAGACCGGTGGCCATCAGGTCGATGGCAGCCGGCGTGCCTTCCAGCGGCGGCAGCTGGTCTAGGCTGGACAGGCCCAGGTCGTCCAGGAACTGCCGCGTGGTGGCATACAGCGCCGGCCGGCCGGGGGCGTCGCGGTGGCCGATCACCTCGATCCAGTTGCGGTCTTCCAGCTGCTTGACGATCTGGGTGCTGACGGTGACGCCGCGGATGTCCTCGATGTCGCCGCGGGTGACGGGTTGCCGGTAGGCCACGATGGCCAGGGTTTCCATCACGGCGCGTGAGTAACGCGGCGGCTTCTCGGGGTGCAGCCGGTCGAGGTAGTCGCGCATCTCGGGCCGGCTCTGGAAGCGCCAGCCGGAGGCCAGCGCCACCAGCTCGACGCCCTTGCCTTCCCAGTCGCGCACCAGCTCGTCGAGCAGGCTGCGCAGGGTGTCGACGCCGACACGGTCATCGAACAACGCACGCATGTCGCGCAGCGGCAGGGGCTGCTGGGCGCAGATGAGCGCGGTTTCGAGGACGCGCTTCGCATCCTGTGTGTTCATGGGCTCTGCTTGAAGGGGCGCCGGGCGTTACCGGCGGCGTTCACAACATGGGCTGGATCGAATCCCGGCGGTGTGGTTCTTCTTCGGCACCGCGGGGGCCACTGCTCTTGGCAGGTCTTGGAGGTTCTTCGCGGCCAGGCTGGCCGGTGAAAGCCGGATGGCGGAAGAAGCCTGTTACCGGTTCGGGCAGGGTGTGGGGCCCAGGGCCTGGGACCACCGCCTGCGGAACACGACGTGTTGGAGCCGCATTGTAGCCCCCGAAAGGGGGAAGCGGCTCAGGCTGTGTCAAGCCTCGTCACAAATCTGTGCCCAGGCAGCCGCCAGGTCGGCCGGCAGCGGCGCTTCGAAGGCCAGTTCATGGCCGTCGATGGGGTGGACGAAGCGCAGTTCGGCCGCATGCAGCGCCTGCCGCGACAGGCCGAGCAAGGGCCGGCCACCGTACAGCGTGTCGGCCACCAGCGGATGGCCCTTGTGCGCCATGTGCACGCGGATCTGGTGGGTGCGGCCGGTGTGCAGCGTGCAGCGCACCGCACACACGCCCTGGCGTGCGGCCAGCGGCTGCACGTCGGTGCGGGCGGGCTTGCCGCTGCCCACCACGGCCATGCGCACGCGGGTCTGCGGGTCGCGCCCCACCGGCGCTTCGACGGTGAAGGGCAGCAGCTTCATCTCGCCGTGCACCAGCGCGCGGTAGGCGCGGTGCACCTCGCGGGCGGCGATGGCGCGGGTGAGCGCCGTCATCGCCGGCAGCGTCTTGGCCACCACCATCAGGCCCGAGGTGTCTTTGTCGAGCCGGTGCACGATGCCGGCGCGCGGCAGGTCGAAGGCGCCGGGGTGATGCGCCAGCAGGCCATTGAGCAGCGTGCCGCTCCAGTGGCCGGCGGCCGGGTGCACCACCAGGCCGGCGGGCTTGTTGATGACCAGCAGGTGCTCGTCCTCAAACACCGGCCGCAGGTCCAGGGCCTCGGCGCGGAACGAGCGGCTTTGCGCCGTGGGCACCAGCGTGACCTGCACCGCCTGCCCCATCTTGAGCTTGCGCGAAGCGGTGTCGGCCAGTGCACCGGCCACCTGCACATGGCCGCGCTCAATCAGTGCCTGCAGGTAGTTGCGCGAGAACTCGCCGGCATGCAGCACCAGCACCTTGTCCAGCCGCTGGCCATGTTCGTCGGCGCTGACCGACCACTGGCGCACCTCGGCTTCCTGGTCGGCCGGCTCGTCGGCTTCGGCCTGGGTGGCCTCGTCGTCCAGCGCGGGCGCGGCGGTGCGCAGGGCCTCGTCGGCGGATGGGGTCGGGGCGGCGGCGCTGCCCGGCAGGCGGCCGGGTCGGCCTGAGGGGGCAACCATATAATTCGCAGTCGATTTTTCAGTGGAGCCGGAATCGATCCCGGCGTAGAAGATGACCGTTTCCCGACCCGTGCAACGCGTGGCCCGTTGGCTCGCGATCCCGGCGCTGGCTGGCGCCCTGGTGCTCGGCGGCTGCAGTTCCACGCCCAAGGAAGACCCGAACTCGCAGCAGGCGGTCGACAAATTGTATGCAGACGCCCAGGACGACATGTCGTCGGGCAACTATGAGCGGGCCATCAAGACGCTGGAACGCGTCGAAGGCCGTGCCGCCGGCACGCTGCTGGCGCAGCAGGCCACGCTGGACCTGGCCTACGTGCACTACCGCACCGCCGAACGCACCGAGGCGCTGGCCGTGCTGGACCGCTTCATGAAGCTGCATCCGTCGAGCCCCGCCTACGACTACGCGCTGTACCTGCGCGGCATCGTCAACTTCAACGACAACCTGGGCTTCCTGGGCAACCTGTCGCGGCAGGAGCTGTCCGAGCGCGACCAGCAGGCGTCGCGCGATTCGTACCAGTCGTTCAAGCAGCTGAGCGAGCAGTTCCCGGGCTCGAAGTACACGCCCGACGCGCGCGAGCGCATGAACTACATCGTCAATGCGCTGGCCGAGTACGAAGTGCATGTGGCCCGCTACTACTACAAGCGCGGCGCCTACGTGGCCGCGGCCAACCGGGCGCAGCAGGCCACGCAGGAATTCCAGCGCTCGCCGGCGGTGGAAGAGGCGCTGTACATCCTGGCGATGAGCTACGACCGCCTGGGCCTGGAGCAGCTGCGCGACGACAGCACGCGGGTGCTGAAGCAGAACTTCCCGGACAGCAAGTTCCTGTCGGATGGCCTGCGCGAGCGCGAGAAGGCTTGGTGGCAGTTTTGGTGA
>CAKZXL010000756.1 GCA_937883885.1 uncultured Aquincola sp.
CGCCGAAGTCGACCTACAACGAGGCGTTCAAGAAGGCCATCGAGGGCTGGGCGACCATCGTCTACTTCGACGCCGGCCCGAGCGCCAAGGCCAAGCAGGTCATCGACGTCGACAAGGCCGCGCGCGACCAGGACGTGAAGATGGCCTCGGTCGAGGCGGCTGGAGCCGCTCCGCGCCGCGCGCGCCCCTGAGGAGGCCTGAATGCTCGCTCCTCAGCATCGGACCTACTACCTGGGCCACATCACTGAGCTGTACCTGCTGTCGGACAACGCCACGCGGGAGTTCCAGCGCGCCGTTCCGGCTCTGGTGGCCCTGTTCAAGATGCACGAAGCGCAGCAGCCCGGCACGCTTCGCTCCGCCTGGCCGCAGTTGCAGTTCTCGGACAAGCCCGGCAACTGCGTCATGGTCAACGGCGTGCCCTTCACCAGCGAGCAGCTCATCGAGTCCGTCCGAGGGATGGGCATTCCAGCCGCGACTCGCGCACCGCGCGACACCTATCGACTCGAGCACATCACCGACCTGGTGCAACTGGCCGACGAGCACATCGCCGCTTTCCAGGCGGATGTGCCCACGTTGGTGGCCACACTGCAGCTGGCGGCTGCCCAGCACGACGTGGTCAACGAGGTGGACAACTCTCTGGCCGGCGTCTTCCCCCACCTGACCTTCGCGCCCGAGCTTGGCGAGGCTGTGTTGCTTCGTACCGACCAGAGCACCCCTGTTCTCGATGGCGCGGACGTTCGCGCCGCCGCAAACCTAGTGCTCGAGACCCCCACCAATGGAGTCGCCTCGACCATGAATCCCGACTTCAAGACCGCCGCAGAAGCCCTCATCGCCGCCAACGAGCAGTTCGCTGCTGGGAAGCTTTCTCCGGTCGGCCACCGCGACGCGCGCGAAGCGGCGCTCGCATCCGGTCTCGTCGCGATGGCTGAAGACTTCGGCGTGAAGCTGCAGCAGCCTCTGCACGTGGACAGCCGCGGCGAGCTGCGCATCGTCGCCCTTCACCCGGACGGCCGCTCGCCCGAGATGGGCTGCGGGCAGTTCGGAGCGTTCGCGGAGAAGCTGAGCCAGCACCAGGCTCGCACCGGCGTGGCGGCAGGCCACATCGCGCCCGAGAACGGCTGGTGCCTGATGAATCACTTCGACGTCAGCCGGATGCTGATGAGCCACTACAACGGCACTCCCGCTGCCAGCCTGCCCGACCAGGCCGCCGCACCCGAGGCTCCTCGCCGCAAGGCCCGCCCGTGAGCGACTCGCCCTTCCTGCAGAGTCTCCTTCGCGGCATCGAGCGCAACGCCGAAGCCGACAAGGTTGTGCTCGAGCAGTTGGTCTTCCGCACGGTCACCATTCCGGTGAGCGGGTTTCGCAGCCTCGACGTGAATGGCGTCGAGCTCTTCCCGCTTACCAAGGGGAAGATGTTCCGCTTCCTTCGCCAGTCCGGCTTGGAGCGCTGGCACACGTCGACTTGGCTGAAGTTCGATGCCGCCGGCGAACTCGAGTCCGATGTCGGCATGGCCATCAACATCAACGGCCCGGAGACGGACGCGCGCCTGCTGCAGCTGACGGAGAAGGTCTGGCTGAACATGTCCGTAGGACACCCGCCAGGCCGACTCGACGACGGCACCGTGCTGATGGTCTTTCGCGAGCAGCACCTGGTCACGCTACTGGAGGTAGCCCGCGACATCGCGCGGCGGAATCCCGACTGGGCTGCCGCCCAAGCGCAGAGCGCAATGCGTCATGTCATCTCTGACGCAAGCGCCAAGTCCAAGCGGAACAACCACCGCCCCGGCGGAACTCGAGGGAGCCGCCCGTGACGAGCGAGCCGACCTGGGTCAATGTGCCCAAGACCTGGACCGAGGCCAGCTACCGGTTGACTCGCGCCTGTCAGAACGACTGCGAGGCCAGCTCGGCAAGTCGAGACGCTTTCTCCACGCTCCTCGCGCACGTGCAGATGGCGACTCGCGAGATGGCCTTGGCACGAAAGGACGGGAAGCTGGTCGATGGAGACATCGTCATCACGCAGACATACCGCGACGCCGTGGTTGACCTCGCCGACGCCATCCGCCGCGACTGTGAGGCCAGCACCGCCAGTCTGGAGACCTACTCGGTCTTCCTGAGCGAGCTCGCCGAGGCCATCGCTGAAGCCGAGGGCGACGACGACCTGATGTCGGTGAAGGAGTTCCTGGAGTCCGGCGGTGCGCTCGATTACGCACTCGAGTCGCGCAAGGTGTCCGAGCGCGCGGTGATGGCCGTCCTCGAGCGAGCCGTCCAAGGCCCGGCCGCCAAGACGCTCAAGTTCGTCTTCGAGGGTAGCCCGGAGGATGGCATCGAGCGCTGCCGTACGCCCTTCGGAATCTACGAGGTGCAGCAGATGCATCGTGGAACCCTAGCGTCCTTCTACTACGGCAACTCCTACCGGCGCCTCATGGACCGTGTGGGAACCACGCGGGAGCAGGCTATCGCCGCGTGCCAGTCCGACTTCAACAACCGCGTGCGCGAGTGCCTGGCCAACCCCGGCTGGGCGCCCCTGGCTCCTGTTCAGACTGAGACGGTCCAGGCCCCCGCCCCCGCAACCCCCTCGCGCCGCCGCGCGCGCCCCTGAGAGCAGAGCATGTCGACCTACAAACCCGCCAAGCACGACGAAATCGAAGTCTTCTTCCTGCAAGACGGTGTGCGCCAGGTCCGCAAGGCCACCGTGGTCCTTGCGCAGGATGACGGCTGCTTCGCCGTGAGCAATGGCCGAGGCTTCAACAAGCGATTCGAGCCGGCCGACCTGGTCGACGGAACGTACCAGTTCACCTTGCTGAACCGACCCGCCGCGGCGGCTCAGGAAGACGTTTCTGCCGTCCTGCCCCGAGTGATGTTCGCCATGCGCCAAGCGCTGGTGGAGCGCCGGCAGGTCATCGAGGTTGGCGACTTCAAGTTCCGGTTCCAGCGTCGCAACGAGGAGTTCGAGGACGGCGACAACGCCTTCCAGGCCCTGCAGTCCGGCGTCTTCGCCTACTTCCGAGCCACCGCGGGTGGGGTTGAGGTACCGGGCCGCTGGGTGCATCTGGGCTCGACGGACGACCTCGAAGACCTGATGAAGCCCTATCTGCACAACATGGCGTCGAGCGACCTCGAAAAGCTCCACGTGACGATGTCGGCCAATGCAGCGCTGCAATCGC
>CAKZXL010000757.1 GCA_937883885.1 uncultured Aquincola sp.
GCTGAAGGGCTCGAAGTGCAGGCGGTAGGCGATCATCAGCTGCCGGTCGGCGGCGCGGGCCGCGTCCATCATGCGGTGGCATTCCTCGGGCGTCACCGCCATCGGCTTTTCGCACAGCACATGCTTGCCGGCCGCAAAAGCCTTGAGGGTGTACTCGGCATGCAGGTGGTTGGGCAGCACGATGTACACCACGTCCACCTCGGGCATGTCGCGCAGGCGGTCGAAGTGGTCGTAGCCCAGCACCCGGTCTTCCCCGATGCCAAGCGCCCGCGCCACCGGCAGCGCCTTGTCGCGGCTGCCGCTCACCAGCGCCACCGGCCTGGCCCACCGGCACTGCGCAAAGGCCGGCATGATTTCCTCCAGCGTCAGCTGCCCCAGGCCGACGATGGCGAAGCCGAGGGGGCGTTGGGAGAGGGCTTGAGTAGGGGAGGTTGAGGCGGGCATGGGGGCTCCTGCAGAAGGCAGCCCGTCATGGCAAGCAGCGGACCTGATAAAAGCACGCATGGCAGCGCCACGCCTGCCGCCCGACACATGACCACCGAGTACGCCAACCTGCTCAACCCGGAGCGTGCGCGCATCTTCCGGATCATCCACCGCAGCAATCTGCCGTGGGTGCTTGAGCATGGGCTGCACTGCGGCAACAGCGCGACACGGTCAGAGCAGTGGGTCAGCATTGGCAACCAGGAGCTGATTGCCAAGCGCGCGACCTGGCCTGTTCGCGCGGGGCCGGGTGGGGTATTGAACGACTATGTGCCGTTCTACTTCACCCCCTTCTCGCCGATGATGTTGGCCATCAAGACCGGGTGAAATGGCGTGCAGCAGCATCGTCCGCAGGACATCCTGATCCTCGTGTCCGATCTGCACCGGATTTCTGCGCTGGGCCTCACCTGGCTGTTCACCGATACCCACGTAAACAACGGCGTGGTCCGGTACTTCCAGCGCCTGGAGGACCTGGCGATGTTGGACTGGCGCATCCTGCAGCAGCGAGACTTTCGCCGGGACCCTGACGACCCGGGCAAATTCGGCCGCTACCAGGCCGAGGCACTGGTGCATCGGCAGGTGCCGTTGCAGGGCTTGTCCGGCATCGTCTTTGCGGATGACGATGGCAAGATGCTGGCCGAGCAAGCCGTGGCGGCAGCCGGCGTTCGGCTCCAAGTGGCCAAACGTCCTGGCTGGTATCTCTGATGATTTCGTACACCCAAGGCAACCTTCTGGAAGCGCGCGTGGATGCGCTGGTCAATACCGTCAACACCGTGGGTGTGATGGGGAAGGGCATCGCCTTGATGTTCAAGGAGCGCTTCGAGCGCAACTTCAAGCTGTACGCGGCCGCCTGCAAGGCAGGCAAAGTCCAGGTGGGGCGGATGTTCGTGACCGAGACGGACGAACTGGAGGCGCCACGGTGGATCATCAACTTCCCCACAAAAGATCATTGGCGGAACCCATCGCGGCTGGAGTGGGTGGAAGCTGGGCTGGTGGACCTGAAGCGGGTGTTGAAAGAACTCGACATCCGGTCAGTGGCGATCCCGCCCTTGGGCGCGGGCAACGGCGGGCTCGACTGGGGCGTGGTGAAAGCCTGCATTCACCAGGCGCTTGCTGACCTTGATGGGGTGGAGGTCGTCGTCTATGAGCCGACCGGCCGCTACCAGAACGTGGCCAAGCGGTCGGGTGTGCAGGCACTGACCCCTGCGCGTGCGCTGGTGGCCGAAGCGATCCGCCGTTACTGGGTGCTTGGCATGGAATGCAGCCTGCTGGAGGTGCAAAAGCTGGCCTGGTTCCTGGAGCGCAGCTTAAATCACCTCGGACTGCGCAACGACCTGAAGCTGAACTTCCGGGCGCACCGGTACGGGCCCTTTGCGACACACCTCAATCACCTGCTCGACAGCCTCGACGGCAGTTACCTCAGGTCGGACAAGCGCATCGCAGATGCTGCGCCGCTGGACGTGATCGCATTCAACCAAGACCGCCAGGATGTGGTGCAGGCCTACCTGAAAAGCGAAGGCAAAGAGGTGGCGCCGGCACTGGAGGTCGTCAGCCGGGTGATCAGCGGCTTCGAGTCGCCGTTCGGCATGGAGCTGCTCGCATCCGTGGATTGGCTGATCAGTCGCGAAGGCGTAGCCCCTGATGTGCCTGCGCTGTTGGATGGCCTGGCGCATTGGCCGGCGGATCAGGCCGGCGGTGCCGGCCGCCGCAAGCAGCAGATCTTCGATGAGCGATCGGTTCAGATCGCCCTGGAGCAGTTGCGTCGCAGCCCGCTGTATGCAGCTGCTTAGACCCCCCGCTCCCGCTCCTGCAACATCCGCCACTGCACCTTGCCCGTGCCCGACTTGGGCAGGGACTCGACGAATTCGATGAGCTTGGGGGCCTTGTAGGCGGCCATGTGCTGGCGGCACCAGTCGGCCACTGCCTGCTCGGTGACCTGGCCGATGGCGCTGGGCTTGAGCACCACCAGGGCCTTGACGGTTTCGCCGCGGCGTTCGTCCAGGGTGCCGATGAC
>CAKZXL010000758.1 GCA_937883885.1 uncultured Aquincola sp.
GCGTTGGTGGTGGAGGCGTGCTTGTTGGCCAGCTCGCGGAAGGCGGCGCTGTCGTAGCCCCAGTAGTACTGCGGGTTGGTGTACTGCAGGTAGTCCAGCGGCTCGGCGTGGTTGACGATGGACAGGTCGAAGTTGCCCTTGAAGGTACCGCCCAGCCACTGGGCCCACTCCACGTTCTCGATCTTGGCCACCACGCCCACCTTGGCGAGCATCGCGGCCACCACTTCGCCACCCTTGCGTGCGTAGGGCGGCGGGGGCAGCGTCAGCGTCACGTTCAGCGGCGTGGCCACGCCGGCTTCCTTCAGCAGCGCCTTGGCCTTCTCGGGGTCGTAGGGGTAGGTGCCGGTCAGGTCCACATAGCCGGCATCGGTGGGCGCAAAGTGGCTGCCGATGGGCACGCCATAACCTTCCAGCACCCCGTCGATGAAGGCCTTGCGGTCGATGGCATAGGCCAGTGCCCGGCGCACGCGCACGTCGTCGAAGGGCTTCTTGCGGTTGTTGATCGAGACGATGCCCTTGCCCGCGGTGCTGCCCACCACCACCGCAAAGCGTGGGTCGGCCTGCAGTTGCTTGACGGCCTGGTTGCCGATGCCGCGCGGGAAGGTGTCCACATCGCCCGCCAGCAGCGCAGCCACCTGCGCCGCCGGGTCGCTGATGATGCGGAAGGTGGCGCGCTTGATGGGCGCGGCCTTGGCGTCGCGGTAGCCGTCCCAGCGCGACAGCAGGATGGCGCTGCCCTTGCGCCAGTCGTCGAACTTGTACGGTCCGGTGCCGATGGGCTTGGTGGCGGTGGTGGCGGCGCTCTTGGGATCGAGGATGACGGCGGTGTTTTCACCCAGGCGGAAGGGCAGGTTGCCGTCGGGCTTGACCAGCGTGAGGATGACGCTGCCGGCGTCCGGCGTGCTGATCGAGCTGATGTTGTCGAAGACCGTCTTCTTGGCCTTGTTGGTGGAGCCTTCGGCCTTGGCCCGCTCGAAGCTGAACTTGACGTCGCTGCTGTCGAAGGCTTCACCGTCGTGGAACTTGATACCGCTGCGCAGCTTGAAGGTGTAGCTCTTGCCGTCGGGGTCCATGGTCCACGACTCGGCCAGCAGCGGCGTCACGCTGCCGTCGGCGTTGATCTTGGTCAGGCCTTCCAGCACGTTGTAGTGCACCACCTCGCCGATGGCGGCAGCGGCGGCCATCGTGGGGTCCAGGCCGGGCGCGGGTTCCAGCACCAGGCCGATGGTGACGGCGGCCTTGCCCTGCGCCATCGCCACGCCGGGCACGGTGGCCACACAGGCCAGGGCCGCCAGGGCCAGCGCCCCACGGCGGCCGAAGCCGGGCCGGTTCAATCCTGTCATGTCGCTGTTCCTTCCGGGAATCGAAACATGCCGGCGCGGCCGGCCACAGGGCTTGCATGCTGCCACAGCGGCGGGAAGGCCCTGGCGCATGGCCGGCAAGGGCGCAGCGCAGAGGCTAGGCGACGGAGGCCAGCAACTGCTGCGTGTACGGATGCTCCGGCTGCGTGAACAGCCGATCGGGCGGGCCCTGCTCCACGATGCGGCCCTGCTGCAGCACGATGACCTCGTCGCACACCAGGTCCACCACCGCCAGGTCGTGACTGATGAAGAGGTAGGCCAGGCCATGGCGCTGCTGCAGGTCCTGCATCAGGTTGAGCACCTGGGCCTGCACCGACACGTCGAGCGCGCTCACCGGCTCGTCGGCCACGATGAGCTGCGGCCGTGTGACCAGCGCCCGCGCGATGGCGATGCGCTGGCGCTGGCCGCCGCTGAATTCGTGCGGGTACTTGTGCAGGTCGGCCGGCCGCAGGCCCACGGCATCGAGCGCTTCGGCGGCACGTTCCTCCCGCTCGGCACGGCTGACTTCTGCCAGCGCCTCCAGCGGCTCGGCCACGATGCGGGCGATGGTGTGGCGCGGGTCCAGCGAGCCATACGGATCTTGAAACACCATCTGGAAATGCCGCCGCTCACGCTGCAGTTGCGCCGGTGCCATCGCATGCAGGTCCTGCCCGTTCAGCAGCACCTGGCCGCTGGTGGGTGTGTCCAGCGCCATCACCAGGCGGGCCAGCGTGCTCTTGCCGCAACCGCTTTCGCCCACGATGCCCAGCGTGCGGCCGGCGGCCAGCTCGAAGCTCACATCGTTGACCGCCTGCAGCACCGGCGCGGGCTGCAGCAGCCGCTCACGCGGCAGGCGGTAGTGGCGCGTCACGTGGCGCACGGCCAGCAGCGTCATGCGTTCACCTCGTTCAACCGGATGCAGCGCGCGTCGTGGTCGGGGCCCAGCGGCACGGCGGCGGGCAGCGCCTCGCGGCAGGCGGCCATGGCCCAGGCGCAGCGGTCGCTGAAGGGGCAACCGGGCGGCAGTTGGTGCAGCTCGGGCACGCGGCCGGGCAAGGCGGGCAGGCGCAGCGTGCGGCGGTCGGCGCCGTTGCGCAGGCCCAGGCGCGGCCGCGCCTCGAACAGGCCGCGGGTGTAGGGGTGCGCGCGGTGATTGAACAGCCGCTCGGCCGGGCCCTGCTCCACCACCGTGCCACCGTACATCACCATCAGCCGCTGCACGCTGGCGGCCATCACGCCCAGGTCGTGGCTGATCAGCAGCAGGCCCATGCCGTCTTCGGCCACCAGCTGCGCGATGAGCGCGAGCACCTCGCGCTGGATGGTGGCGTCCAGCGCGGTGGTGGGCTCGTCGGCAATCAGCAACTGCGGCCCGCAGGCCAGTGCGATGGCGATGACCACCCGCTGCCGCTGCCCGCCCGAGAGCTGATGCGGATAGGCATCGAGCCGGCGCGCGGCCTGCGGCAGCTGCACCCGCTCCATCAGGCGCAAGGCCTCGGCCCGCGCGGCGGCGGCGCCCAGGCTACGGTGCAGCCGCAATGGCTCGGCGATCTGGCGGCCGATGGTGTGCAGCGGGTTCAGCGCCGTCATCGGCTCCTGGAACACCATGCCGATGCGGGCGCCGCGCACCCGGCACAGCGCGGCTTCGTCCATCGTGACCAGGTCCTGCCCTTGCAGCAGGATGCGGCCCTGCACCTGCGCGCGTTCCGGCAGCAGGCCCATCAAGGCCAGCGCGGTGAGGGACTTGCCGCTGCCCGATTCGCCGATCAGCCCCAGCGTTTCGCCGCGCGCCAGCGTGAAGCTCAAGTCATGCACCGCCGCCACCGGGCCGTGTGTGGTGGCCAGGGTCACGCGCAGGTCTTGCACGCTGAGCAGCGGCAGGTCCGTCATGCGGCCCGCCCCTGCAACAGGTCGACATAGGCCCCGCTGACCAGCTGCTGCGGGCCGATGCCCAGCTGCCGCAGCAACTGCTGGGCGATGGCCTGCCCTTCGGCTTCCGTCTGGTCGTCGCGCAGCACCACTTCCAGCTCCAGGAAGTGGCCCAGGCCTTGCACCTCGTCGAGGTGGATGCGGGTGGCCCCGGCCATCAGCAGCCAGCGGCGCTTGATCACACGCCCGGCGCTGCCCCAGGCGCGCTGCAGCGCCTCGCGCAGCGCGGCCGGCTGGTCGGTGGGCACGATCACGTAGTCCGACAGCTTCGGACCTTGTGCATCGGCGCGGTGGTAGTGAATCAACTCGCCGCGGCTATCGTCGAACTGCCGCAGCTTGAGGCGGCCGTTGGCGCAGGCAAAGAAGCTGTCGTCCTGATGGATGAGCACCGGCTCGGGCGCATCGGCCAGCGCCGCGGCCACCGGCAGCAGCGCCTGCACATCGGTGATGCGGGCCTTGATCTCGATGTTGCGTGCCATGGCGGTGGTGCGGTGTTCAGCGGCTGCGCGCCAGCCGCGGGTCCAGCAGGTCGCGCAGGCCGTCGCCCAGCAGGTTCAGGCCCAGCACCGCCAGCGCGATGGCCACGCCGGGGTACACCGCCAGCATCGGCGCCTGGAACATCTGCGTCTGCGCCTCGTTGAGCATGCGGCCCCAGCTGGGCTGCGGCGGCTGGGTGCCCAGGCCCAGGTAGCTCAGCGCCGCCTCGGCCAGGATGGCGATGGCGAACTGCACCGTGGCCTGCACGATCAGCACGCTGGCGATGTTGGGCAGCACATGGTCGCGCGTGATGCGCCAGCGGCCCTTGCCGGCGGCGCGGGCGGCCAGCACGTAGTCGCGCGTCCACACGCTGCGCGCCGCGCCGCGGGTGATGCGCGCGAACACCGGGATGTTGAAGATGCCGATGGCCACGATGCTGGTGAGCAGCCCCGGCCCGTAGATGGCGGTGAGCATGATGGCCGACAGCAGCGCCGGAAAGGCGAAGCTGAAGTCGGCCAGGCGCATCAAGGCCTCGTCCACCCAACCGGGCAGGGCGGCGGCCAGTGCGCCCATCAGCGTGCCCACCAGCAGGCCGATGCCCACCGCCACCACACCCACCACGATGCTGTTCTGCGAGCCCACCCACAGCTGCGAGGCGATGTCGCGGCCCAGGCTGTCGGTGCCCAGCCAATGCGCGGCACTGGGCGGCGCCAGCTTGTTGGGGATGTCGATGTCGCCCGGCGGATACGGCGACCACCCCAGCGAACCCAGCGCACACAGCACCAGCAGCAGCGACAGCAGCCCGCCGGCCACGAAGCTGGGGTGGCGCAGCGCCCGCGCGATGAAGCCGCTGCCGGGGTCCGGTTTCGCCTGCAGCGCCGTCATCCGCGCACCCGCAGCCGCGGATCGACCAGCGCATACAGCAGGTCGACCACGAAGTTGACGATGACCACCGCGGCGGCCA
>CAKZXL010000759.1 GCA_937883885.1 uncultured Aquincola sp.
AGCCGGCCTTCGGCCTGCACCGCCGGCTTCACATGGTCTTCGTCGCCCACCGACACGCCGCCGCAGGTGATGATGAGGTCGTGCCCCGCCGCCGCCTGGCGCAGCGCCTCACGCGTGGCCTCCAGCTGATCGGCCACGATGCCCAGGTCCGTCACTTCGCAGCCGGCCGACTGCAGCAGCCCGCGCAGCGTGTAGCGGTTGGAGTTGTAGATGGCGCCCGGCGGCATGCGATCGGGCGGCACCTGGTCGGGCATCACCAGTTCGTCGCCGGTGGAAAACAGCGCGACGCGCGGCCGGCGCAGCACCGTCACCTGCGCGGCACCCACCGAGGCGGCCAGGCCCAGCGCCTGCGGCGTGAGCCGCTGGCCCCGCGCCAGCACCACGGCGCCGCTGCGCACGTCTTCGCCACGGCGGCGGATCGAATAGCCCAGCGGCGGCACCATGTTCACGCGCACGCTGCCCAGGCCTTGCGGATCGTCCGCGGCCACGGCTTCGCAGCGCTCCTGCATCACCACCGCATCGGCGCCGGCCGGGATCTGCGCGCCGGTGAAGATGCGCGCCGCGGTGCCCGGCTGCAGCGGCTGGCCCACCACGCCGGCGGGGATGCGCTGGCTCACCGGCAGCAGCGTGCCTTCGGCCGGCACGTCGGCCACGCGCAGGGCGTAGCCGTCCATCGCGGTGTTGTCCTGCGGCGGCACGTCCAGGCCGGATCGCACCTCTGCAGCCAGCACGCGGCCCAGTGCGTCGAAGGTGGACAGGGTTTCAGTCTCGGTGATGGCGGCGGCGCGGGCGCCTTCGCCCAGCAGGCGCAGTGCTTCGTCCAGCGGCATCAGCCCGGGGCGGTCGAAAGGGGCAGTCATGCGGTCTCGTCAGGAAGGTGGTGCTCCGGCAGGTAGTCGAAGCGGTCGCCCGATTGCACCAGCCATTGCGCCACCGCGCCGGGGTCGTCGATGGACAACTGCGGCAGCGACGTGGGCACCGGCGGCGGGCTGTCGGTGGCCAGCGCCACCACGAAGGGGTCGTCGGGATACAGCGGCGCCAGCTGCTGCGGCGCGGCGGCGCGGCGCACCTCGATCTTGGGCAGGTCGGCATGCTTGAAGCCTTCGACCAGCACCCAGTCGCAGGGCGACAGCTCGGCCAGCAGCTGGTGCACCGAAGGCTCGGCCTCGGTTTCGTATTCGCGCAGCAGCGCCAGGCGCTTCTGCGAGGCCAGCAGCACCTCGAAGGCGCCGGCCTCGCGGTGGCGCCAGCTGTCCTTGCCGGGGGTGTCGACGTCGAAGCGCTTGTGCGCATGTTTGAGCACCGACACCCGCAGCCCGCGGGCCTTGAGCGCGGTCAGCACGCCGGTGATCAGCGTGGTCTTGCCGACGTTGGAGGGACCGGCAAAACCCACCAGCTTGAAGCGCGGCACGGCCGGGACTGCAGCCATCGCGGCCGCGCTCAAGCCGCGGTGACGTGGGCCGAGATGTAGGCCTTGACGCCCTGCGGGTCGGCCGGCATCACGGAAAAGCGCTTGGGCAGGTCTTCGATGCCCTGCAGCGCAGCCGGGCGCTCGGGCTCACGACCCAGCGCTTCGCGGATGGTCTCGGCGAACTTCACCGGCAGCGCGGTTTCCAGCACCAGCGTGGTGGTGCCAGCCAGCGCGCATTCACGCGCCACCTTCAGCCCGTCGGCGGTGTGGGTGTCGATCATCACGCCGTAGCTATCCCAGGTGTCGCGGATGGTGCGCAGCCGGTCGGCATGGGTGCTTTTGCCCGAGACGAAGCCGAAGCCGGCGATGCGGCCGAACTCTTCGGCCGTGAGGCTGAACACGCCGGCCTGCTCCACCTGCTCGGCGAACAGGTGGCGCACACGCTGGCCGTCGCGGCCCATCAGGTCGAAGACGAAGCGCTCGAAGTTGCTGGCCTTGCTGATGTCCATCGACGGGCTGGAGGTCTCGTGCGTCTCGTGGCCCTTGCGCACGCGGTAGGTGCCGCTGCGGAAGAACTCGTCGAGCACGTCGTTCTCGTTCGTGGCCAGGATCAGCCGCTCGATCGGCAGGCCCATCATGCGGGCCACGTGGCCGGCGCAGATGTTGCCGAAGTTGCCCGAAGGCACCGCGAAGCTCACCCGCTCAGCGTTGCTCTGCGTGGCCTGGAAGTAGCCGGCGAAGTAGTACACCACCTGGGCCAGCAGCCGCGCCCAGTTGATGGAATTGACGGTGCCGATGCGATGCGCCCGCTTGTACGGCAGGTCGTTGCTCACCGCCTTGACGATGTCCTGGCAGTCGTCGAACACGCCTTCGATGGCGATGTTGTGGATGTTCTCGTCCTGCAGGCTGAACATCTGCGCCTGCTGGAACGGGCTCATGCGGCCATGGGGGCTGAGCATGAACACCCGCACGCCCTGCTTGCCGCGCATCGCGTATTCGGCGGCGCTGCCGGTGTCGCCCGAGGTGGCGCCCAGGATGTTGAGCGTTTCGCCGCGGCGGGCCAGTTCGTACTCGAACAGGTGGCCCAGCAGCTGCATCGCCATGTCCTTGAAGGCCAGCGTGGGCCCGTTGGACAAGGCTTCCAGCGCCAGCCCCGGTTCCAGCGGCTTCAGCGGCACGATGGCTTCGGTGCCGAAGACCGCGTGCGTGTAGGTCTTGCGCACCAGCGCCCGCAGGTCGTCGGCCGGGATGTCGTCGATGTACAGCGACAGGATCTCGAACGCCAGGTCGGCGTACGAGAGCGTGCGCCAGCGGTTCATCGTGGCGTCGTCGACCTTGGGGTACTGCTCGGGCAGGTACAGGCCGCCATCGGGCGCCAGGCCCTCGAGCAGGATCTCGCTGAAGCTGCGGCGCTGGGCGTCGCCCCGGGTGCTGATGTATTTCACGGTCAGGCCAGCTCTTCCTTGCGCAGCGCGACGATGGGGGCCAGCACCGTGGGCAGCGCCTGCATCTGCGCCAGGGCCTGGCGCATGCGGCCTTCCACGGTGTCGTGGGTCAGGATGATCAGGTCGGTCTGGCGCTCGCCTTCGGCCGATTCGCGCTGCAGCACCGCGTCGATCGAGATGTCGCGCTCGGCCAGGATGGTGGTGATGCGGCTGAGCACGCCGGTTTCGTCGGCCACCACCAGGCGCAGGTAGAAGGCGGTGCGCACCTGCTCGATCGGCAGGATGGGCGCATCGCTCATCGCATCGGGCTGGAAGGCCAGGTGCGGCACGCGGTGGTCGGGGTCGGCGGTGTGCAGGCGGGTGATGTCCACCAGGTCGGCCACCACGGCGCTGGCGGTGGGCTCGCTGCCCGCGCCCTTGCCGTAGTACAGCGTGGTGCCCACGGCATCCCCCTGCACCACCACGGCGTTCATCGCGCCTTCCACGTTGGCGATCAGCCGCTTGGCGGGCACCAGCGTCGGGTGCACGCGCAGCTCGATGCCTTCGTCGCGCCGACGGGTGATGCCCAGCAGCTTGATGCGGTAGCCCAGCTGCTCGGCATAGCGGATGTCGGCGGCCTGCAGCTTGGTGATGCCCTCCACATGGGCCTTGTCGAACTGCACCGGCACCCCGAAGGCGATGGCGCTCATGATGGTGGCCTTGTGGGCCGCGTCCACGCCTTCGATGTCGAAGGTGGGGTCGGCCTCGGCATAGCCCAGGCGCTGCGCTTCGGCCAGCACGGTGCCGAAGTCCAGGCCCTTGCTGCGCATCTCGCTCAAGATGAAGTTGGTGGTGCCGTTGATGATCCCGGCGATCCACTCGATGCGGTTGGCCGTCAGGCCCTCGCGCAGCGCCTTGATGATGGGAATGCCACCGGCCACCGCAGCCTCGAAGCCCACCATCACGCCCTTGGCGCTGGCGGCCGCGAAGATCTCGCTGCCGTGCACGGCCAGCAGCGCCTTGTTGGCGGTGACCACGTGCTTGCCGGCCTCGATGGCGGCCAGCACCAGTGCGCGGGCGCGGTCGGTGCCGCCGATCAGCTCGACCACGATGTCGACGTCGGGGCGGCGCACCGCGGCCTCGAAGTCGTCGGCGATGGCCACGCCGGTGGCGCCCAGCGCCTCACGCGCCTTGGCGGTGTTGCGCGCCGCGATGGCGATGACTTCCAGGCCGCGGCCGGCGCGGCGCTGGATTTCCTGCTGGTTGCGTTGCAGCACATGCACCACGCCGCTGGCCACCACGCCAGCGCCGAGCACGGCGATCCGAATCGGTTTCATTGGGAATGTCTCTTGCGGTAGTGCTCGAGGAAGCGCGCGATGCGGCCGATGGCTTCGGCCAGGTCGTCGGAGTTGGGCAGGAACACGATGCGGAAGTGGTCGGGCGTGGGCCAGTTGAAGCCCGTGCCCTGCACGATCAGCACCTTTTCCTCGGCCAACAGCTCATACGCGAACTGCTGGTCGTCCTGGATGGGGTACATGCGCGGATCGAGCCGCGGAAACATGTACAGCGCGGCCTTGGGCTTGACCACGCTCACGCCCGGAATCTGCGACAGCAGCTCATAGGCCAGGTCGCGCTGGCGGCACAGCCGGCCGGTGGGCGCCACCAGGTCGTTGATGCTCTGGTAGCCGCCCAGCGCGGTCTGAATGGCCAGCTGGCCCGGCGTGTTGGCACACAGCCGCATCGAGGCCAGCATGTTCAGGCCCTCGATGTAGTCGCGGGCATGGCGCTTGTCGCCCGACACCACCATCCAGCCGGCGCGGTAGCCGCAGCTGCGATAGTTCTTCGACAGGCCGTTGTAGGTGATGCACAGCACGTCGTCGGCCAGCGAGGCGATGCTGGTGTGCACCTGGCCGTCGTACAGCGTCTTGTCGTAGATCTCGTCGGCCAGGATCAGCAGCTGGTGCTGGCGCGCCACTTCCACGATCTCGCGCAGCACGCTCTCGGGGTACAGCGCGCCGGTCGGGTTGTTCGGGTTGATGACGACGATGGCCTTGGTGTTGGGCGTGATCTTGGCGCGGATGTCGGCGATGTCGGGCAGCCAGTCGCTCTGCTCGTCGCACATGTAGTGCACCGGCGTGCCGCCCGACAGCGCCACCGATGCGGTGTACAGCGGGTAGTCGGGCGAAGGCAGCAGCACCTCGTCGCCATTGTTCAGCAGCGCGTTCAGGCTCATGGTGATGAGCTCGGACACGCCATTGCCCAGGTACACGTCGTCGACGCTGACGCCCTTGATGTTCTTTTGCTGCGTGTAGTGCACCACCGCCTTGCGCGGCGCGAACAGGCCCAGGCTGTCGGTGTAGCCGGCGGTGTGCGGCAGGTTGCGAATCATGTCCTGCACGATCTCGTCGGGCGGCTCCAGCCCGAACGCGGCCACGTTGCCGATGTTGAGCTTGATGATCTTCTGGCCTTCGTCCTCCATCTGCCGCGCCTTGGCCAGCACCGGTCCACGAATGTCGTAACACACGTCGGCGAGCTTGGTGGACTTTGATAGCGGCTTCACAGGGGGTTCTCCGAAGAACCGATAATTAGACCACGATGAAATTCCAACCCGACCATCTCGAAGGCGTCAACAGCATCTCTCGTGTCGAGCCCGGTCGGCTGTGGGTCAACGGCACCGCCTACACCTCCAGCGTGCTGGTGCCGTGGCAGGGCCAGCCCGTGGCATGGCCCGTGGGCAGCGTGGCGGAACTCACCGCCGAGCACTTCCAGCAGGTGCTGGCGCTGCAGCCCGAGCTGGTGATCTTCGGCTCCGGCGTGCAGCTGCGCTTTGTCAGCCCGGCGCTGCAGCGTGCGCTGATCGAGCGGCGCATCGGCGTCGAGACCATGGACACGCCGGCCGCGTGCCGCACCTACAACGTGCTGGCCAGCGAAGGTCGCTCGGTGGTGGCGGCGCTGCTGCTGCAACCGCAGTGAATCCTCACGCGCAAGGCAAGTTCAAACCTCACGAAAACCGGCCCGTCGTGCCGGCCCCGTATAATCAAGGGTTGTTCCTGCCCCGTCAGGTAACCCCCTAGAAGAGATCCGCCTTCATGACGCCAGCCCTCAATAAAGCCCTCCCGGAGTTTGAAGCGCTTGCCACGGGCGGTGTGAAGTTCACACCCCAGGCGTATGCCGGTCAGACGGTGATCCTGTACTTCTACCCGAAGGACAACACCCCCGGCTGCACCACCGAAGCAATGCAGTTTCGTGACCACCACAAGGAGCTGGTGGCCGCCGGCGCCGTGGTCTTCGGCGTGTCGCGCGACAACATGGCCTCGCACGAGAAGTTCAAGCAGGCGCTCGACCTGCCCTTCGAGCTGATCGCCGACACCGAAGAAAAGCTCTGCCACATGTTCGGCGTGGTCAAGAACAAGATCATGTACGGCAAGAAGGTCAAGGGCATCGAGCGCAGCACCTTCCTGATCGACGCCAGCGGCGTGCTGCGCGCCGAGTGGCGCGGCCTGAAGGTCGCCGGCCACGTCGAAGAAGTGCTGAAGGCCGTCAACGCGCTCAAGCTGGCGGCTTGAGCCTAGCCTCCGAAGCATCAGCCCCGACAGGCAGCCACCCACCCGCCCGCCGGGCCGCCCCAAGGGCGGGTGCGGCCCCCTCGGGGGGTAGCGAGCGAAGCGAGCTTGGGGGCTGTCATCCACGGGGCGCATAATGGGTTCATGTTCGTGAGTTGTAGCGACCACGCGTCCGAATCCCTCCAAAGCCGCGCAGGCCCCTGCGCGGCTTTGTCGTTTCTACGAGCCTGAAAAGCCCATCGCCCATGCCCCTGCCCAAGCCGCCGACCCGCAAAGCAGCCGTCCTCGCTCCCGCCGACTTCGATTCGCAGGCCGCCCCCAAGACGGGCAAGCGCACCGGCAAACAACCCGCAGCCGCCGAGGTGGCGCCTGCGGTGCTCGACCTCTTCAGCCAGGAACCGATGGACGTGCCGGCAGCCAAACCGGCTGCGGCCCCCGCGCCGACCACGGCCCGTGGCACGCCCGCCGCCCGCACCCCGGCGCGCAAGCAGCCGCAGCCGGCCGCCCCTGCCGCGCCCGCCCTGCCCCCGGTCAGCGCCCGCCAGTCCGCCCCGGTGACGCCGCGCGCCGCCGATCGGCCGGCACCGCAGCCCAAGCCGCGCAAGCCCAAGCACACCGGGCCGGCCAAGCTGTTCGTGCTGGACACCAACGTGCTGATGCACGACCCGACCTCGCTGTTCCGCTTCGACGAGCACGACATCTACCTGCCGATGATCACGCTCGAGGAACTCGACGGCCACAAGAAGGGCATGAGCGAGGTCTCGCGCAACGTGCGCCAGGTCAGCCGTGAGCTGGATGCCTTGGCCGGCGCCGACAACCTGGCCGACCCCAAGGCCGGCATTCCGCTGGCCAAGACCGGCCACAAGGAAGCCGGCGGCAAGCTGTACTTCCAGACCACGCTGCTGGACGTGAAGCTGCCGGCCGGCCTGCCGCAGGGCAAGGCCGACAACCAGATCCTGGGCGTGGTGCAGGGCCTGCGCGAGCAGATGCCCGACCGCGACGTGGTGCTGGTGTCCAAGGACATCAACATGCGGGTCAAGGCCCGCGCGCTGGGCCTGCCGGCCGAGGACTACTTCAACGACAAGACGCTGGAAGACGGCGACCTGCTCTACAACGGCGTGCTGCAGTTGCCCGCCGATTTCTGGGAGCGCCACGGCAAGACGATGGAGAGCTGGCAGCAAAGCGGCCACACCTTCTATCGCATCGCCGGGCCCATGGTGCCGGCGCTGCTGATCAACCAGTTCGTGTACCTGGAGTCGCCGGGCGCGGTGCCGCTGTATGCGCGCGTGGTCGAGATCACCGGCAAGACCGCGGTGCTGAAGACGCTGAAGGAATACACCCACCAGAAGAACGCGGTGTGGGGCGTGACCGCCCGCAACCGCGAGCAGAACTTCGCGCTCAACCTGCTGATGGACCCCGAGTGCGACTTCATCACCCTGACCGGCACCGCCGGCACCGGCAAGACGCTGATGACGCTGGCCGCCGGCCTGGCGCAGGTGATGGACGAGCGCCGCTACACCGAGATCATCGTCACCCGCGTGACGGTACCGGTGGGCGAGGACATCGGCTTTTTGCCCGGCACCGAAGAAGAGAAGATGAGCCCCTGGATGGGCGCGCTGGACGACAACCTGGAAGTGCTGGCCCGCAGCGACAACAGCGCCGGTGAATGGGGCCGCGCGGCCACCAACGACCTGGTGCGCAGCAAGATCAAGATCAAGAGCCTGAACTTCATGCGCGGGCGCACCTTCCTGAACAAGTTCGTCATCATCGACGAGGCGCAGAACCTGACGCCCAAGCAGATGAAGACGCTGATCACCCGCGCCGGCCCGGGCACCAAGATCGTCTGCCTGGGCAACCTGGCACAGATCGACACGCCCTACCTGACCGAAGGCTCCAGCGGCCTGACCTACGCGGTCGACCGCTTCAAGGGCTGGCCGCACTCGGGCCACGTGACCCTGGCCCGCGGCGAGCGCTCGCGGCTGGCGGACTTTGCTTCAGAGGTGCTGTGAGGCACTGAACGCCCCGGATCGACGACGGGCCCGAAGGCCCGACCAGCGATGCCCTGCAGCGTGAGTTGCAGGGCATTTTTGTTGGCTGGACCGGTTCGGTCAGGCAAGGAGCCGGCCCTACCGCGCTGGTTCTTCCTCCCTCAGCGTGAACCGCGCCACCACCTCGTTCAGCTGGCCGGCCCGCTCACCCAGCGAACGCACCGCGGCCGTGGTGTCGTCGGCCAGCGCCACGTTGCGGGTGGTGTCCTGGTCCAGCGACTCGGCGGCCAGCATCACCTCCTGGATGCGCTGCTGCTGATCGCGACCGGCCTGGTGGATGTCCGAGATCAGCCGGTGCACGCCCTGCACCTCCTGCACCACATGCGCGATGGTGCTGCCGGCACGCTGCACGATGCCATGGCCCTGCGCCACCTTGGCCACGCTGTTGCCGATGAGGTCCTTGATCTCTCGCGCGGCCGAGGCCGAGCGCTGGGCGAGCGATCGCACCTCGGACGCCACCACCGCGAAGCCGCGGCCCTGCTCACCCGCTCTCGCTGCTTCCACCGCGGCATTGAGCGCCAGGATGTTGGTCTGGAAAGCGATGCCGTCGATCACGCCGATGATGTCGCTGATGCGCTGGCTGGCCGCCTGGATGTCGTTCATCGTGCTGACCACCTCATGCACCGCCGCCCCGCCCTGGCTGGCCACCTCGGACGCGCGGCTCACCTGCGAGTGGGCCTCGTCGGCCAGGTGGGTGGCCTGCTCCAGCGTCGAGGCCATGGCCGCCACGGCCGCCAGCGTGGCGTTGACGCCCTGGGCCGCATGGCTGCTGCGCTCCTGCAGGTCCTGGTTGCCGCGCTGCAGCTGCTCGGCCGAGGTGGCGATGCCTGCGGCCTGGCCGCGGATCTGGCCGACCATGTTCGACAGGTTGCCGGTCATGCGGTCCAGGTCGCCCATCAACTGGCCCATCTCGTCACGGGTGCGGGTGTGCCGGCGGCGCAGCAGCTCGCCATCGGCCACCGCGCGGGCCAGGTCGGCGCCCTGGCGCACCTGGCGCAGCACGCGGCGCGACACCCGGTGGAACAGCAGCGCCGAGAGGGCCAGCAGGACCAGGGTCGCGCCCAGCATCAGCAGCTTGACCCTAGGCGAGAGCGCATCGATCTCCGCCAGGGTGTCGGCCGCGAAGCGATTGCCCGACACCACCGTGGCGTCCACCCCCTGGCGGTGGCGCAGGTACAGCGCATGCGCGGCCGACAGACCCTGCCGGGCAGCGGCCGCATCGCCGCGCAGCAGCGGCTGCAACACGTCGCGCTCGGCGCTTTGCATGAAGGCCTGCGCCGCCTCGTGCTGGGCGCCCAGCAGGTCCTTCTCCAGCCCGTAGGGCGGGTGCGCCCGCCAGTGCTGCACGCGGTCCTCGTACTCCTGCTTCAGGCGGGCCAGCTGCTGCCGCACCTCGGCCGGCGGCATCGACTGCTCCACCCCCTGCGACAGCACCAAGCGCATCTCGATCAGGTACAGCGGCGGCGGCAAGATGTCGGCCACCACGTCCTTGGCCACGAACACGCGGCGAGCGGCGGCGTCGTGTTGCCCCAGTTGATACACGCCCAGCCAAGCCAGCAGCAAGGTGGACGCCAGCGCCGGCAAGGCGATGGCGAAGAGTTTTAGACGCAGGGAAATGGACATCGCGGCCCCTCCAACCGACACGGGTGTCAGGCGGGCTTTCGGTGGGGGGCGGGCCGGCTTGAGCGGAAAGGCCGATCAGAGTTCACCAGTTGTGATTAGTGCACACACTTTCTGATGTTCCGTTGTCGGCTCGTGGCTCTCTCACCGCTTCAGGTCGTCGAAAAACGCCTTCGCATTCGTGTCTCGCCCCAAGAAGCCTTTGACCAACTCCAGCGGCGGCACTTCACCGCCGCGCGCCAGCACGGTGCTGCGGTAGCGCTGGCCCACGGCCGGGTCCAGGCGGTGGCCCTCGAAAGCGGTGCGCAGGTCCATCGCCACCACCAGGCTGTACAGGTAGCCGTAGTAGCCGGCGGCATAACCGCCCGCGATGTGGCCGAAGCCGGCCGGCAGCATGGTGCCCT
>CAKZXL010000760.1 GCA_937883885.1 uncultured Aquincola sp.
TAACCCTTAAAGATCTCAAAGAGCGCGGTCATCATATTGATCACGATATTCTCAAAGGGCTGGCCCCATACCGCACGGACCATATCAACCGATTTGGCGATTATACGCTTGATTTTGATCGGCAGGTTTCACCCATGAGCTACAATACTAAAATAATTTAAATTCAATAGGTTAGTTAACTTTTTGGAGGATTTCGTCAGAATCTTTGCCGACCCTCATCCACGGTCGTTCCGGCGTGTCCGCAACAGCGCTTACAGGGTCCGACCGGAGTCCGAGCCGGCGGCTCCGCCCGTGACCACGGTCGTCCTTCAGCGGCTCACTGAAGGCCAAGCGCCTTCATCAACCCCGGTTTCTGGCTCGCGAAGGTGCCATAGAAGACCTCGTTGCCGATGATCGTGATCGGGGCCACGCGCACGCCGGTTCGTGACTTGGCCTCCGCGGAAATCTTCGGGTCGGTCAGGTCGCGCTCTTCAAACGCGATGCCCTGCTGGGACAACCACTCCTTTAGCGCCCGGCAGTCCGGGCAAGTTGGAGTGCTATAGATGAGGATGCGCGGGGTGTTGGCTTGGTTCATGGTCGTGCCTTCACTTGCCCCGAGCGACAAGCCAACTCTTCATCATGGCGATCTCGCCTTCCTGCGCGGAGATGACCTCCTGAGCCAACTTGCGGACCTCCGGATCCTTGCCGTACTGCAACACCACCTTGGCCATGTCGATCGCGCCCTGGTGGTGCGGGATCATGCCGCGCATGAAGTCCACATCGGCATCGCCGCTGAAATCAATCATCATGTCCGCGTGCATGCGGTCGTTGCCGGCACGGTAGGCGGCCGTCGAGGCATCGCCCGAGCTGCCGGCCGCCGCCTGCTGGCCGTTTTCGCCCAGCCACTTGTTCATCATGGCGATCTCGCCTTCCTGCACGGTGATGACCTCCTGGGCCAGCTTGTGAACCTCCGGGTCCTTGCCGTACTGCAGCGCCACCTTGGCCATGTCGATCGCGCCCTGGTGGTGCGGGATCATGCCACGCATGAAATCGACGTCGGCGTTGCCAGTGAACTGCGCTCCCATCCCGGCGTGCATCTGGTCGTTCACGGCGCGATACGCGGTCGTGGAAGGACTGTCATTGGCCGAGGCGCTGGAGGGCATCGCGTGCCCTTGGTGACCTCCGCCCGCACTGGCCTGCATCGCTTCACCCGACGGGACGACCACCTTCTTCTGGACGGCCATCAGGCCGACGGCGACCACGACGGCGCCCGCAATGAACAACAGGCTGAACTTGTTGACTCTCATGAAAAGCTCCTTGAATGAGGTTGATGGAGTCACTGTAGGGCTTCCCATTGTTGGAAGGTCAAGCCCCTCATTTCGCCGTTGATGCCGATGAAGACCCTCGGCGCAAGATCCAGTCCTTCACTTCCACCGCCTACGACGACGCGCTGTCGAAGCTGCAGCGGTGGAAGCAGGTGATCTAGCGCCTGAGGCGGCCGCTAGACGGAACGCCTCTCGCATCGGCCCGATCAGCCCGGACTTGGTCGCACCGGCTCTCGCGCGGCCTGCCACAGCAGCGGCACCAAGATCAACGCCAGGGCCGGGAAGATCATCCAGTTGACCGCCTGCCAGCCCGAGCTGTGCAGGATCGAGCCCGCGAGGAACGACACGGCGGCTGTGGCAGCGAAAACGAAGAAGTCGTTCATGCCCTGCGCCTTGCTGCGCTCGGCCGGAGTGTGGCAGTCGGTGACCATCGCCGTCGCGCCGATGAAACTGAAATTCCAGCCGATGCCCAGCAGCGCCAGCGAGCCCCAGAAGTGGGGCAGGCCGAGCCCGCCCAGGGCCACCACCCCGGAGGCGGCGAGCAGTACCATGCCGACGGCGGTCACGCGCTCCTTGCCGTAGCGCACCATCAGTCGTCCGGTGAAGAAGCTCGGCCCGAACATCGCCAGCAGGTGCCACTGGATGCCCAGGGCGGCGTTGTCCACCGAATGTCCATGGTTGACCATCGCTACAGGTGCGGCCGTCATCACGAACGCCATCACCCCATAGGACACCACGCCCGCAGCCACCGCCAGCAGATAGCGCGGCATCGCCAAGAGCTGCAGCACCGTCCGACCGCTATCGGCGACTGCTTCGGCCTGGGTCTGGCGCGGCGTGCGCAACATCAGCAGGATCGGCAAGGCGATCAGCGGCAGCAGCGCCTGGCTGAGGAAGCTGCCGACGTAGGGCGTGCCCGCTACCGCGTCGCGTGTGAAGATCACCAACTGCGGCCCGATGATGGCGCCCGCGAGGCCGCCCACCATGACCCAGGAAATGGCCTTGGCCTTGAGCGTGTCCTCGGCGGTGTCGGCGGCTGCGAAGCGGTAGCTCTGCACATACGCGCCGTAGAAGCCGGCCAGGAAGGTGCCGGCGCAGAAGATCCAGAACGAAGCCAGCATGATGCCCAGCGCGGCGATCAGGCCCGAGGCTACGCCGAAGCCGACCCCGACCACGTACCCGTTACGGCGGCCATGGCGTCGCATGATGAACGCTGCGGGCAAGGTGCCGATGGCAAGACCCAGGCCAAACAGGCTCACGGGCAACGTGATCCAGGCCGAATCGTTGGCAAGCTGCTGGCCGACCAGCCCACCCAGCGACATCACGATGGGCGCGCTGGCGCCGCCGAGCGCCTGCGCGGCGGTGAGAACGCCGATGTTTCGGCGTGTGATGCTCTGGTCGGTCATGGCGTCTTTCTTATTCGTTTTCTGGCCGGAAATATTACACACATGAATATATATTCAGTTATACGACCATGCGATGCTCACGAGCCATCGAGAGCCGGTCCATCCTCGGAAGCCGCACCGTGCAAGGCCAATCCGAGCAGGTGCTCTTTCACCTGGATCAGTTGCTCCATGCGTTCCTCGACACAGGCGAGATGGCCTTGGACAGCCTGCCTTAGCAGTTCGGGTTCCAGGAACCCCTCATGTGCCCAACCCAGCAGACGGCGCACGTCATCCAAGCCGATGCCCGACGCACGGTAGTTGCGAATCAGGTGAAGCCGTTCGACATGCGCCGGGCCATAGCGCCGATAGTTGTTGCGTGACCGCTCCGGGGCTTGCAACAGGCCCTCCCGCTCGTAGAACCGAATGTTCTCCGGGGGGGTGCCCGTCAAGCGCGCAAGTTCGCCGATCCTCATCCCGGCGACTTGGTGGACTGCTTAACGCCGATACCCGACTGCACCGAGTGCTCAGTCCAGCCGCCGCCCAGCGCCTTGTAGAGGTTGATGAGGTTATTCAGCCGCGCCAGACGCGTGCGCACCAAAGTCTGCTGCGTGCCGTACAGCGTGCGCTGCGCGTCGAGCAAGGTGAGATTGTCATCCATGCCTTCCTTGAAGCGCTGTTCGGCCAATTCGTAGGCGCTCTGGCTGGCTGCCACCAATAGCTGCTCCGAGCGGATCTGATCATCGAGCGTGCGCTTGCCCGCCAGCCCATCGGCGACCTCGCTGAAGGCCACCTGGATGGCCTTTTCGTAGTTGGCGATCTCGATGCGCTTTTGCACCTGCGCCACGTCCAGATTGGCGCGCAACGCGCCGCCGCGGAAGATGGGCAGCGTGATCTGCGGCAGGAAGCTCCAGGCCCGCGAGCCCGAATCGAACAGGCCATCGAGCGAAGCGCTGGCCGTGCCTGCCGAACCCGTGAGGCTAATTGTCGGAAAGAAAGCGGCTCGCGCCGCGCCGATATTGGCGTTGGCACCAAGCAGCATCTGCTCGACGGCGCGGATATCCGGTCGGCGCACGAGCAACTCCGAAGGCAGTCCGCTCGGCAGGCTGGTTGGCACGATGCCATCAGGCAGCGTTGTGGCCGCATCCAGTTGCTGCGACAGTTCCGCCGTCAGCGGTTGGCCTAACAGCAATACCAGGGCATTGCGGTCGCTGGCTGCCTGTCGGGTATAAACCGCATGGTTGGCCTCGGCGGTACGCAGTGAAATCTCCGCGAGGCGCAGGTCGAGTTGCGTGGCGCTGCCTGCTTCCACCAATTGAGCCGTCAGTTCGTATGAGCGCTTCTGTGTGGCCAGGGTATCGCTGGTCAGAGTCAGTAGCGCCTGATCCGCGCGCAACGTGAGATAGGCGATGGCTACCTCGGATACCAGGCTCATCTGTGCGGCGACGCGGGTTTCATCGAGAGCCAGATAGGATGCCAAGGCTCGGTCGCTGAGGTTGCGGATGCGGCCCCATAGATCCAGTTCCCACGCTGTCGCCACCCCGGCCACGTCGTAGCGGCGGTTGATTTGGGTGGTTCCTGTGGGACTGATGTCAGCGGGCAGCCGTTCGGCCACACTGCCGCCGGCGGCGTCCAGGCTTGGCAGTAGATCGGCGCGCTGTATGCGATACATTGCGCGCGCCGCCTCCACGTTCAGGGCGGCCTTTTGCAGATCCCTGTTGCTCTCCAGCGAGAGCGCTATCAGCTGCTGCAACAGCGGGTCACGAAAGAAGTCGCGCCAGCCGATATCTGCCGCGAGCACCTGATCGGCGTCGGCTGGCGTGGCCTGTTCGTAGGCTGATCCCGTGGGATAGCTGGCAGCGATCGGCGCCTGGGGACGTTCGTACCTGGGCGACAGGGAGCAGCCTGCTAGGGCTACGGCCAGTGCAATGAGCGACAGTTTCTTCAATGCGCCTGGGACTTCAATAGATGTTTTCATAGTGTTCTCCAGACTTTCACGCATGCGTCTCGATCGCTGCTTGTTGCCCCTTGCGCTTCTCTTTGCGCAAAACGAGCTTGCGCACGACGACATAGAACACTGGCGTCAGCACCAAGCCAAATAGCGTCACCCCCAGCATGCCGGCGAACACGGCGACGCCCATGGCGTGACGCATTTCCGCACCGGCACCGGAGGCCAGCACCAGGGGAACCACGCCGGCGATAAAGGCGAGCGATGTCATCAGGATCGGACGCAGACGCAGGCGTGCAGCTTCGAGCACAGCCGCCAGCGGATCGACGCCGTCATCCTCCTTGGAGCGGGCGAACTCGACGATTAGGATGGCGTTCTTGGCGGCCAGCCCCACCAGCACCACGAATCCGATTTGCGTGAAGATGTTGTTGTCCCCCCCCGAGAGCCACACGCCCACGATGGCGGACAGCAATGCCATCGGTGCGATCAGCAGCACCGCGAACGGCAGCGACCAACTGTTGTACTGCGCAGCCAGGGCCAGGAAGGCCAGCAGCACAGCCAGCGGGAAGACGTACATTGCCGTGTTGCCCGCCGCCTTTTCCTGGTAGGTCAGGTCGGTCCATTCATAGGTCATGCCTGGCGGCAGCGTGTCGCGCACGATCTGCTCGATGGCGTCGGAGGCCTGACCCGATGAGTAGCCGGGTGCCGGGCCGCCGCTGATGTCAGCCGATGGAAAGCTGTTGTAGTGCATCACCCGATCCGGGCCAGAGTCGCGCTTGATCTGGATCAGAGTGCTCAACGGAATCATCTCCCCCGCTGCATTGCGCACCTGGAGCTGACCGATATCCTCTGCTTGCATACGAAACGGTGCATCGGCCTGCGCCATGACACGATAGGAACGCCCAAAGCGGTTGAAGTCGTTCACGTAAAGGGAGCCGAGGTTCACCTGTAGCGTCTCGAAGATGTCGGTGAGCGCTACGCCCTGTGTCTTGGCCTTCACACGGTCGATGTCTACCTGCAACTGAGGCGCATTGGTCTGAAAGCTGGCCAGCATATGGGCCAGCTCCGGCGTCTGCATCGCTTTGCCCATGATTTCGCCCTGAACTTGTGCCAGCATGTCGGAGCCCAGGTTGGCGCGATCCTGAATTTGCAGCTTGAAACCACCCATTGCCCCCAGGCCTGGTACGGGAGGAGGTGGGAAAACGCCCACGAAACCGTCTGGAATCTGGCTGAATTGACCCATCAGCCGACCCTGAACGGCGTACACCGACATGGACGAATCTTGGCGCTCCTCGAAAGGCTTGAGCATGACAAACATCAGCGCCGAGTTTGGTACGCTGACGGGGCCGTTCACCGACAAGCCAGGAAAGGCCACCACGGTCTCTACGCCAGGATCATCCATGGCAATCCGCGACATTTCCTTGACCACGGCCTCGGTACGATCCAGCGAGGCACCGGTGGGCAATTGGGCAATGCCGACAAGGTAGTATTTATCCTGTGCGGGAACAAAGCCGTTGGGAACTTGCGTGAATCCCACCCAAGTCAGGCCCACCAAGCCGACATAGAGCAGCAGGACAATGCCGCTAAAGCGTATGCTGCGTCGCACCATTCCAGTGTAGGCATCCGAGGATCTGTCGAAAAAGCGATTGAAGCCTCGGAACAGCCAGCCGAACATGCCGTCGATGACACGAGTCAGCCAGTCGCGGCGTGTTTTGTCATCATGAGGTTTGAGCAGCACGGCGGACAGCGCTGGCGACAACGTCAAAGCGTTGACCGTTGACAGGATGGACGAGATAGCAATCGTCAGCGCGAACTGCCGGTAGAACTCGCCTTGGAGTCCAGACAGGAAGACAGAGGGGATGAAGACCGCCGCCAGTACCGCAGTGGTGGCCAGGATCGGACTGGTCACTTCGTCCATTGCTGCGTGTGCTGCTGCCCTGGGTGATTTGCCCATGCGGATGTGCCGTTCGACGTTCTCCACGACAACGATGGCATCATCCACGACGATGCCTATTGACAGCACCAGGCCGAACAACGAGAGGGTGTTCAGCGAGAAGCCGAACAGGTGCATGAGCGCGAATGTTCCCACAATGGAGACTGGCACAGCCACCAGCGGAACGATCGATGCACGCCAGGTTTGCAGGAACAATACGACCACGAGTACCACCAGCAGGGTGGCCTCAAGCAGCGTCATCGTCACGGACTTGAGTGAGGCGCGCACGAAGACGGTGGGATCGTAAGCAATGCGGTACTCCAGCCCTTGTGGAAAGTCCGCTTGCAAGCGCTCCATGGTGGCACGCACCGCGTCGGAAGTGTCCAGGGCGTTGGCACCGGGGCTTGTTAGAATTTGCAGGCCCACCGCGTTGTCGCCGTCGAGCAGGCCACGCATAGCATAGTTGTCAGCGCCCATCTGCAGTCGTGCTACGTCACGCAGCTTTGTCACCGCGCCTTGCTCACTGACATTGACAACGATGTCGCCGAATTGCTCTTCGGTGGTCAAGCGCCCCATCGCACTGACGCTGACCTGAAAGGCCGACGACGCATCGGGCTGCTGGCCCACTGAGCCGGCGACCACCTCCACGTTCTGCTCGCGGATGGCCGCGACCACATCGCCTGCCGTCAAGCCGCGTGAGGCTACTTTGGTCGGATCGAGCCAGACGCGCATGGCATATTCGCCCTCACCGCCGATGATTACGTTGGCAACCCCGGACAGTCGTGCGAGTTCGTCGCGCACATGCAGCATTGAGTAGTTGGAGACATAGAGCGGATCGTACTGATTGCCGGGCGAGAGCATATGCACGACCATCAGAATATCTGGCGACGTTTTTTCGGTGACTACACCGATGCGCTGCACCTCCTCGGGAAGGCGCGGCAGTGCTCGTGATACGCGGTTCTGTACCTGAATCTGGGCAAAGTCGGGGTCGATACCTTGCTGGAACGAAATGGTCAGCACCATTTGGCCGTCAGTCGCGGTCTGAGAGGCCATGTAGATCATGCCTTCGACGCCATTGACGGCCTGCTCCAGAGGCGCGGCCACCGTATCAGCGATCACCTGCGGATTTGCACCCGGGTAGCTGGCAGTTACTTGTACTGTGGGTGGGGTAACCGAGGGGTACTCGCTCAAGGGGAGTTGGAACACTGCCATCGCACCGGCAATCAGCATTAGCACCGAGAGCACAACGGCGAAGATTGGCCGGTTGATGAAGAAATGAGGGAATTTCATGAGCGGGACTCCTCCTCACCAGGACGGGTATCAGCCGCCGGACTGTCAGAGTGTTCCGTATCAGCCGCTGCGTCGCTTGAGTCGGCAGCGCCAGTGGACTGCTGCATCGGCACGACATTCGGCGTGATGGGCATGCCGGGGCGCACCAGCCCCTTGAGGACGATCTGTTCACCTTCATTCAGTCCGCCCTCGACGACACGCAGCCCGTCGCGTATCGGCCCGAGTTGGATAGGCCGGTATTGCGCCGTGCTTTCAGCATCGACCACCAGTACATAGTTGCGGTCCTGGTCACTGCCGACGGCCTGATCGTCAATCAGAATGGTCTGGCGCTCAGTGCCAGTAGCAAGTCTGGCTCGCGCAAACATGCCGGGCGTCAGATAACCGTCTGGATTGGGCATGACAGCCCTGGCGCGGACAGTGCCCGTGCCCCGATCAACCTGGTTACCGACAAAATCTAGCGTGCCCTGGAACGGAAAATTGTTGTCCTTGCCCAGGCCGACCTGGACGAGCAAGGCGCTGTTTTCTGGCCTGGAGGCGTCAGGGCGTGCATTGCCTATATGGTTGAGATAGGTGCCTTCGTCAATGTCGAAATAAACGTACATCGGATCGACCGAAACAATGGTCGTGAGCAGCGTTGCCGCGCCCGCGCCACCACCGCTGACCAGATTGCCCTCGGTCACCAGCATGCGATCCACCCGGCCTGCGATCGGTGCGGTCACCCGTGCATAGGACAGGTCGAGCCGGGCGGCAGCCACGCGGCTTTTGCCGCTTGAACCTGCGCCTGTCGTGCATTGCGTGCGGAGACAGCATCGTCATAGGTCTTGCGCGATACCGCACCGGTGGATACCAGCCGCTCGGCACGCTCGAAATCGCTTTGCGCCTGAGCGGTCAGCACTTCGGCCTGGTGCAGTTGTGCCTGAGCGGTGTCGAGAGCGACCTGGAAGGGGCGCGGATCAATCTGAAACAGCAACTGGCCCTTGCTGACCAGACTGCCTTCAGGGACGCTGACCGCGTCGATGGCGCCCCCGACGCGCGAACGTAGCTCCACCGTTTCAGGTGCGGCGAGGTAGCCCGTGAACTCGACCGTCGGTGTCATGGTGCGCACGATTACCTCGGCCACCGGCACCCGAGGCGCCATTGCGCCGGGAGGCCCGCCTGCAGCCGGCCCTTCATTGTTGGATGCGTTGCGGCTGACAACGGCAATGCCCACGCCAGCGACGATTGCCACCGCCAGCAGAACTACTCCAATTTTCTTTTTCATGATGAAAATGACCCTTGCTGTGTGCTCCGCCTCAAGACCACTGTGCGGCGTTGGTGAGGACTCTAGAGGTTTCAATAGTTGGAAGGTCAAGCTCCCGCGAGGAAAAAACTTCCCGGCTTCCCTGACCTCCGCCGTTGACCTTGTGATGGCGAAAGCCGGAGGCATCGAATCTCAACGTCACGAGAATCGGCACCTCCGGCGCACCTGCGGCACACTGGCTTAGCAATGCAGACCTATGTCCAGCCGCTGCCGTCAGTGCGCAGCCTGGGGCTGAGGCGAGCGCGTCGGATGGCCGGTGTCGCGGTCGTCGTCCACACTTTGGGCACCCTTGAACCTCAGCAGGCGCAGCGCATTGAGCGTGACCAGCGCTGTAGCGCCGGTATCGGCCAGAACCGCGACCCACAGGCCCGTCATGCCGAACACGGTGGTGACCAGAAACAAGCCCTTGAGGCCAAGTGCAAACACCACGTTTTGATGGATGTTCGCCATGGTGGCGCGTGACAGTGCTACCAAGTGCGCCACGTCCGTCACGCGGCTCTTGAGCAGCGCCGCATCTGCGGTTTCCAAGGCCACGTCCGTACCGCCACCCATGGCGATACCCACGTCGGCAGTCGCCAGAGCCGGCGCGTCATTGATGCCGTCGCCGACCATGGCCACCTTGGCATCACGCTTCATGTTGTTGACCAGATCCAGCTTGTCCTGCGGCAACAGTTCGGCCTTCCAGTCGATTCCCAAGCTGTCGGCAATGGCTTGTGCGGTACGCTGGTTGTCGCCCGTGAGCATCACGGAGCGAACGCCCATGGCCTTGAGCTGAGCGACACCTTCGCTTGCATCGCGGCGCGGCTCATCGCGCAACGCAAGCAGTCCCAGAGTCTCCTTGCTACGCTCGTCGAACAGAACCGCAACAGTCTTGCCGCTGTTCTCCAGCGCTTCGATTTCCTTACGCTGCTGGGCCGACAGCGTAGCTACCTGACCCGCGTGAGATGGGGAACCCACTGCCAGCATTTTGCCGCCCACAGTGGCTCGCACCGCTTTGCCGGCAATCGCCGATGCCTCCGATGCTTTGGGAATGGCCGTATCCGTGCTTTCTGCATGGACGACGATAGCCTTGGCCAGTGGGTGGTTCGACCCGGACTCGACGGCGGCGGCCAGCGCCAGCACCTGCTTTTGTCTGAGCTGACCAAAAGGAACTACCTCGGTCACGCGCGGCTTGCCCTCGGTCAGCGTGCCGGTTTTGTCGAAGGCGATGGAGCGGACACGGCCAATGGTTTCCAGCGCGTTGCCGCCTTTGATCAGCAGCCCTCGACGCGTCGCAACCGCAAGACCCGAGGCAATCGCCGCCGGAGTGGAGAGCACCAGTGCGCAGGGGCAGGCAATCAACAGAAGAGCCAGGCCACGGTACAGCCAGGTACTCCAGTCCCCCCCCATGGCCAACGGCGGCACCACCACGATCAGCGCGGCGATGGCCATTACGGCCGGGGTGTAGTAGCGGCTGAACTTCTCGATGAAGCGGGCCGTGGGCGCCTTGGAGGATTGCGCCTGTTCAACCAGTTGGATGATGCGCGAGATGGTGTTGTCCGACGCGGCCTTTTCCACCCGGACTTCCAGCACACCGTCGACGTTGATCGAGCCGGCGAAAACAGTGTTGCCAGCAGCCTTTTGACGCGGCACGGATTCTCCCGTGATCGGCGACTCATCGAGGCTGGATTCGCCACGCAGGATCTCTCCATCGGCAGGTACTCGGTCGCCTGGCCTGACCAATACAGTGTCATTGACCTTCAGCGAGGCAGCCGGGACGGTACGCTGACCTCCATTGGGATCGAGCAGCACCGCTGTCTTGGGAACCAGTGATGCCAGTGCCTTGATGCCAGCTCTGGCACGACCGGCGGCTACGCTTTCCAACAGCTCACCGACCGAGAACAGGAAGACCACTGCTGCTGCCTCTTCAGCCTCACCGATGAACAGCGCACCAATCGCAGCGACTGACATCAGGGTTTCAATGGAGAAAGGCGAACCGGATCTCGCCAGCGCGAACGCTTTGCGCGCAAATGGCGTGACACCCGCAATCACGGCAGCAGCGAATATCCATTCGCCGTAGAGCGGCAGCAGCAGGGTCATGGCATAGGCCGAAGCCATCAGCACACCCAATCCGATCACATGCTTGCCTTTTTTCGTCTGCCACCAGCGGCGGTTCTGAATGCTAGTGGCCGGGACAGAGACTGCGCCGGTATCAGAGCCGTCATGGCGGCGTACATCGGAGACTCCGAAACCCAGGCTCTTGATAGTCTTCTCGATGTCGCCGAGCTGCGTGGGAACGCCGGATGCGAGCGTCAGCTCCAGTGTCTCGGCGGTGAAGTTGATGCGTGCGTCGGACACGCCGACCATGCGCGCGAGGGCCGTTTCAATCTTGCCGACGCAACTGGCACAGTCCATGCCTTCGACGCGCATGGAGACGTTGGGTGGCGTGCTGGGTGCAGTACGGATGGCAGGAGCAGCCGCCGCGTGGTCATGCCCGCTGCAGGCTCCGTGCTCGTGGCCGTGGCCATGCTTGTGATCGTGTCCGTGGTCATCACCGCATGCCTTTCCGTGTGCATGATTGTGCCCGTGGTCGTGAGCATGCCCATGGTCATGGTGACCGCCGCAGCCGGCATGGCCATGCGCGTGGGCCGCCTGGCGCGGTACGGGCACCGGGGACACTTCGGACGTGGGCAGTTCCTGCACGTCGAAGCCCAGGGATCGGATTTTCTTGGCGATATCCCGCGTAGTCGCACGGCTGTGCGGTTCACGCCTCAAGATGAGCGTCTCGCTCGCAAAATTGACCTGCACGTCCGACAGGCCGTCGAGGCGGCCAAGGGCCGTCTCGATCTTGCCGACGCAGCTCGCGCAGTCCATCCCTTCAACGCGAAAGCCGAGGTGTTCCCCAGCTTCTTCGCTACGGTCTATTTTTTCCAAAGACATATCGATCTCCAATTTCTCCGAATACCTCACACGGTGGAATGCGCCGCAGACCGATCTGACCGCCTTATCAATAACAAACACATGGACATACGTTCATATGTTTGTTATGAAAAAAAGACATGTTCGTCCTTTTGGCTGCGATCCCCGATGGTTATGGTGTGCGGCGCACGTTCTCTCAGTTCTGGCGCTGTTGCAGGTAGTTCTGGAAGGCGACACGGTATGCAGGGCTGGATGTGTCGGGGGTTTGATCCCCAGCCCAGAACCGATCCAGCCCGGCGCGTTTCCATGCAGCCAGATCGGCTTGAACCTCGGCTCGCGTCAGCCCCACCTCCTGCTGATACTGCTCGCCGTCGCGCAGGTGACGATAGGTGTCGTATGTCGCGCGGTATTGCGAGCTGAACGTGTCGGTGCCGCCGTCGCCGCGTTCGAGTTTGTCTAAGCCGGCACGCTTCCACAGCGCCAGGTCGGCACGCACCTGATCTCTCGTCAAAGCGGTGGACTCACGGTAGTCGGCTCCCAGACGAAGTTGCAGGTAGTTTTTGTAAGCTTGGCGGTATTCCGAGCTGAAAGTGTCAGGCCCGGCGTCTCCCCCGGAAAGCTTATCCAGTCCGGCCTGCTTCCACGCCGCCAGGTCAGCGTTGACTTCCGCGCGCGAAACACCTGCGTCGAAGGGTTGGGCGCCTGCACCAGCCGCAACGAAGGCGGAAAGCAGAACTGCGACGTGAAATTTTTTGGACATCATCAATACTCCTTGACGTTACAAACAATGGCGTGGTGCTCACGCCTCCTTCAGTTGATTCATAGTCGAATAATAACACACATGAAGATATGTTCAATTGTTTATTTGAAGGTACGGATAGGCCTTTTCTGTTCCGGGGCAAGACCTCTGGTTTCAGGCAAAGCGACGAAGGGCTCTGGCCTCCACTCTGATATTGACCACCCAAAAAAAACGGCACGCCCCTTGCCAGAGCGTGCCGCACACATTTGCACACTCAGTCAATCGTCGGATCTATCCTCGGAAATGTGGGAAGCCATGTCCTGAAGCACCTGGCTGACGTGCTGATCCGCGATACCGTAAAAGATGTGCTTTGACTGGCGTTCGCCGCGCACGAGACGCGCGCCACGCAACAGCCGGAGGTGGTGGCTGACCAAGGACTGCGACAGATCGAGCGAGTCGGCGATATCTCCCACAGCGACCGATCCGCGCATGCAATGGAGCAAAATCTTCAACCGCGATTGGTCGCCCAGCAGACGGAAGGTTTCGGCCAGAACAGCGACGTCACTTTGCGACAGTGCAAGAACATCAGTAGCCGCGCCGTGGCTGGAGGTCGAACATTGCGCAATATCGGAGCTGATGGTTTTGCGGAACGTCATGGCTTCAAACCCTCAAGTGAACTGCGAGCCGGCTTGCACGGCCTCAATGCTTGTGACCAGAAGCGGAGTGGTCATGGTTGTGCCCACTGTGGTCATGGCCGCTGTGGGCATGACGGTCCGTCCTGGGTTGCAGGCTGCAGACGTTCTCGTCGGCTTCCGAGTTCCAGTCGATCCCGACCGTGGCGTGTTCGATGCTGAATTGCTCTCGAAGCACCGCCTCGACGCGCTTGACCACGGCTCGCGCTTCCTCGTCCACATTGGGTCGCACGTGTAGCGTGGCCATGGTGCGACCGGAGGTGAGTTGCCACACGTGAACATGGCTGACAGCCGCTAGGCCGGGAACGGCGCTCATCAGGCCTTGTTCCACCTTCTCCGGCGAAGCGTCCTCCGGCGCGCCCTCCAGCAGGATATGGATAGACTTGGCCAGGAGCTTCCAGGCGCTGCGCAGGATCAGCGCCGCCACCAGAACCGACAGGATGGGATCAATGGGCGTCCACCCCGTGAGATAGATGATGACCGCAGCGAGGATTGCTCCCACCGAGCCCAACAGGTCGCCTATCACATGCAGGATGGCACCTTTCACGTTGACGTGCTCGGTATCGCCGCGTGTCATGATCCACAGCACGAGCAGGTTTATCAGCAATCCCAACACGGCGACGATCATCATGGGGCCAGCCAGGATCACCGGCGGCGCTTGCAGCCGCCCCCATGCTTCATAGACGATCCAGGCGACGATGGCGAAGAGCGTGACGGCGTTGATGAAGCCGGCAAGTACCTCGAAGCGTAGATAGCCAAAGGTGCGCTTGCTGTCTGCGGCGCGGCTGCCGAACCGGAACGCCATATAGGCCAAGGCCAGCGCCATCGCATCGGTCAGCATGTGGCCCGCATCGGCCAGCAGCGCCAGCGAGCCGGAAATCACGCCGCCCACCGCCTCCACGATCATGAAGGTGAAGATCAGCACGAAGGAAATGAGAATCTTGCGCTGGTTGGCGCTGGTCACAGTTGGCACATGGCTGTGGTCGTGACCATGGTCATGTGAGTGAGAGTGGGACATGGGAGCCTCGGGCAAGTTAAATTTTGACTACGCGAGGAAATATAACACATGAACACATGTTCATGTGAAGTGTTTTATTTAGCCATACCAGTGTTCGTGGCGGATGCGTTGCAACGCCGCGGCAAGACAGCCCTGTGTGCTGCCATTGCCGAGAAGAGGCCTATCCTCTCGGCCAGATCCGGTGCAGATCGTCCACGATCAGCGAATGATGGTGTCTGCCCTGATCTGCGTGCGTTCGCAAATGAGGGTGATCCGCCGGTAGGTTTGGATGGTCATGGGTCAGATCGGACGGGGCGCTGGCCGGCCACAGCCGAAGCGCCAGCGCCACGCCACTTCGATTTCGCCCAGGCCGAAGCGCGCCTTCACGAGGACCACCGTGTTCACGATCACCATCGAGCCCGCGGCCGAGACGGCCAGGCTGATCGCCAGCAGGCCCGCAGGCGCGGCCGAAACGAGGAAGCAGAGCATCGTTCCCACGAACAGGTTGTGAAAGCTGATGACGGTCAGCAGCGCGGCGGCCAGCATTGGGGAAATCACGCTTTCCAGGTCGTAGGCCTGCGGGACAGCGACAGCGTCTTCTAGTGAGAATGCCTGCAGCAGCGGCCACCCACTGCTGCGCGTAATGGTAGGTTTTGCGATCCGCTCGGCTACTCGTCGTTGTGGTCTTCAGCAATGTGGATGGCCATGTCCAGCAGCACCTGGCTCACGTGCTGGTCGGCCACCTCATAGAAAATCTGCTTGGCCTGGCGCGCACCCTTGACCAGCCGAGCTCCACGCAGCAGCCGCAGATGGTGGCTGACCAGTGATTGCGAGAGGTCGAGGGTCTCCGCGATGTCCCCCACCGAAGTAGACCCCTTCATGCAGCACAGCATGATTTTCAGCCGCGAAGGATCGCCCAGGAGGCGGAAGGTTTCGGCCAGGATGGTTACATCATTGTGCGACAAGGATGTCAGATCGGCGCTTGCGCCGTGAGGTGTGCTTGCTGGTTTGCGTGAAGTCATTTGTCAAAAATTCCTGCTCTCGAACGGCTGTTCATGCCCTTCAGGATCAACGAGGCTGCGGCAGAGCGATCATGCGCAGCTAGGGATCTGGGAAAGCTTGGCAACCAGAACCCGCCGCACCTCTGTCGCCAGCGCTTTCCCAAACCAGACAGTACACATAAAAAAATATGCTTGACCTTCCCACGATGGTAAACCCTAAGCTTCCCTCATGTCGAATCTCAACTACGGGAAATAAACCATGAGCATGCCAATAATGAGTGATGCTCGCGCCACAGCAGCTGCGATCAGCCTGCCCATCGAGGGCATGACCTGCGCGAGCTGCGTCGGCCGAGTCGAGGCCGCCCTGGCCAAGGTCGAGGGCGTGGACACTGTGTCCGTCAATCTGGCTACCGAGCGGGCGGACATCCGCCTGGCTGGTCCTGTTGATCGCATGGCGCTGATTCAGGCGGTGGAGAAAGTGGGCTACGAGGTGCCGGCCGGCGTCACTGAACTGGCGATCGAGGGCATGACCTGCGCATCCTGCGTAGGCCGCGTCGAGAAGGCGCTCAAAGCCATACCAAGCGTCACGGAGGCCACGGTGAATCTGGCGACCGAGCGCGCCACCGTGCGCGGCTTGGCTGCCGTGGAAGATCTGATCGCGGCCGTAGACAAGGTTGGCTACGAAGCCCGCCTGGTCGATACCGGCGCACAGGCCGAAGATGAAGCAGCAGAAAAGAAGGACGCCGAGCGGGCCGAACTCAAGCGTGACCTGACCCTGGCCGGTCTGCTGACATTGCCGGTATTCGTGCTCGAAATGGGCTCGCACATGATTCCCGGCATGCACGAGTGGGTCATGAACACCATCGGCATGCAGCAGAATTGGTATATCCAGTTCGTACTGACCCTGCTGGTGCTGGCCATTCCGGGCCGGCGCTTCTATGAGAAGGGCTTTCCGGCCCTCGTGCGCCTGGGCCCGGACATGAACTCGCTCGTCGCGGTCGGCACGATGGCCGCGTTCGGCTTTTCGATGGTCGCCACCTTCGCGCCCGGCCTGCTGCCAGCAGGCACGGTGAACGTCTATTACGAGGCGGCTGCCGTCATCGTGACGCTGATCCTGCTCGGTCGCTTCCTGGAGGCGCGCGCGAAGGGTCGTACCTCCGAGGCCATCCAGCGGCTGGTCAAGCTGCAGGCCAAGGAGGCCCATGTGTTGCGTGACGGCCGTATGGTGGATATTCCCATCAACGACGTAGCCCTTGGCGACATCGTGGAAGTGCGTCCCGGCGAGCGCGTGCCGGTCGATGGCGAAATCACCGAGGGCCGCAGCTTCGTCGATGAGTCGATGATCACCGGCGAACCGATCCCGGTCGAAAAGGCTGCTGGCAGCACGGTGGTCGGTGGCACCGTCAACCAGAAAGGCGCGCTGACGCTGCGCGCCACCGCCGTGGGCGGGCAGACCATGCTGGCGCAGATCATCCGCATGGTCGAGCAGGCCCAGGGCTCGAAGCTGCCGATTCAGGCCGTGGTGGACAAGGTGACGTTGTGGTTCGTTCCGGCAGTGATGCTGGTCGCCTTGCTGACCTTTCTGGTCTGGCTCGTGTTTGGCCCGTCGCCCGCCCTGACTTTCGCCTTGGTCAACGCCGTAGCCGTGCTCATCATCGCCTGCCCGTGCGCTATGGGCTTGGCGACGCCGACCTCGATCATGGTCGGCACCGGCCGCGGCGCCGAGATGGGCGTGCTGTTCCGCAAGGGCGAGGCCTTGCAACTGCTCAAGGATGCCAAGGTGGTGGCCGTGGACAAGACCGGCACCCTGACAGAGGGTCGCCCGGTGCTGACCGACCTGGAAATCGCTGAAGGCTTCAGCCGCGACCCAGTGCTGGCGAAGGTCGCTGCCGTAGAATCTCGCTCGGAGCACCCGATTGCGCGCGCGATCGTCGAATCTGCGACAGAAGGTGGCATCGCGCTGCCGACCATGACCGATTTTGATTCGGTCACGGGCATGGGCGTGCGCGCAACCGTGGACGGTTCCCGTGTCGAGGTTGGCGCCGACCGCTACATGCGTTCGCTGGGCCTGGACGTCGGTGTATTCGCAGGCACTGCCGAGCGTCTGGGCAACGAGGGCAAATCACCGTTGTACGCCGCGATCGATGGCCGCCTGGCCGCCATCATCGCCGTGGCCGATCCGATCAAGGCTAGCACGCCCGCCGCCATCGCCGCGCTGCATCAGCTTGGCCTGAAAGTGGCAATGATCACCGGCGACAACGCGCGTACCGCACAGGCGATTGCCAAGCAACTGGGCATCGACGAGGTGGTGGCCGAAGTCCTGCCTGAAGGCAAGGTGGATGCGGTGCGCCGGCTGAAAGCCAGCCACGGCCAGATTGCTTACGTGGGTGACGGCATCAACGACGCCCCGGCGCTGGCCGAGGCCGACGTGGGCCTGGCAATCGGCACCGGCACTGACGTGGCAGTCGAGTCAGCCGACGTGGTGTTGATGTCCGGCGACCTGCGAGGCGTGCCCAACGCCATCGCGCTGTCGAAGGCTACGCTGGGCAATATCCGCCAAAACCTATTCTGGGCGTTTGGCTACAACACCGCGCTGATTCCGGTGGCCGCCGGGGCGCTGTACCCAGCATATGGGGTGTTGCTCTCGCCGATCTTCGCCGCCGGCGCGATGGCACTCTCCAGCGTGTTCGTGCTGGGCAACGCGCTACGCCTGCGCGGCTTTCGGCCGCCGCTGGCGGCGGATACCACTCATTGAGAAAGGGGAGGAAGACCATGAACATCGGTGAAGCATCCAAAGCATCCAAGGTCTCGGCCAAGATGATCCGCTACTACGAGCAGATCGGCCTGATTCCGCCAGCGGATCGTACCGAATCTGGCTATCGCACCTACACCCAGGCCGATATCCACCGGCTGCATTTCATCCGCCGCGCGCGCGATCTCGGCTTCTCGGTGGCCGAGATCACGAATCTGCTGGGCCTGTGGAACGACAAGTCGCGCCAGAGTGCCGACGTCAAGCGCCTGGCCCAACAGCACATCGCCGAACTGGACCGACGCATCGAGAGCATGCTGCAGATGACAGAAACGCTCAAGGCGTTGATTCATTGTTGCGCGGGTGATGAACGACCAGACTGCCCGATCCTTCAGACGCTGGAGCAACCCGACACCAGTGAAGACGAACCTGAAGAGCGCACTGGTGCCGTACCGCGCCGCTCGCACGGCACCAGAACAGCGAAACGCTCGCGCTGACGACCAGGAGAGACATGCCCAAAATCACTGTTCTTCCCCACTCAGAACTGGCACCTGAAGGCGCGGTGCTGAACGTGCCAGCAGGCACCTCGATTTGTGAGGCCCTGCTGGACAATGGCATCGAGATCGAGCATGCCTGCGACATGAGTTGCGCATGCACCACCTGCCATTGCATCGTGCGCAAGGGGTTCGACTCTCTAAACGAAGTCGAGGAGTGCGAGGACGACCTGCTCGACAGGGCCTGGGGACTGGAGGTGCAGTCGCGCCTGAGCTGCCAGGCCATCGTGTCGACAGAGGATCTGACCGTCGAAATCCCCAAGTACACGATTAACCACGCCAAGGAGAACCACTAGGGCCTGGCGTGCCGCCGCAGACACGCCGGCCTGTGGCCGGATTGTCCTGGCAGGTGGAGAACAGCCTGACGACCTACCCATGAGCCAGGCGCCTACACACTCTTGCGCCAGGGCGGGTTAGGGTAGAGAGGTAGTCTGAAGTCTTTTGCTCACGGTCGGCTCCGCCGACCTCCCTTAAGGAAGACCCCACAGGAGAAGTCCAGCATGTCTGCGCTCAAGCACGCCAAGCTCTACCGCATGGTCATGCCCGACCATACCTGCCCCTATGGGCTGAAGTCGCTCGATCTGCTCAAACGCAAGGGCTACAAGGTCGAGGACAAGCACTTGGCGAGCCGCGAGCAGACGGATGCGTTCAAGCAGGAACATGGAGTCGAAACCACGCCGCAGACGTTCATCGATGGGCGGCGCATAGGGGGCTACGACGAATTGCGTAAATTCTTCGACATGCCCGTGAAGGACAAGAACGCTGTGACCTATACCCCCGTGGTCGCGCTGTTCCTCATGGCCGCCGCGCTGGCGCTCGGGGCGAGTTGGGCCGCCTTCGGCCAGCTACCGGGCATTCAGACCGCAGAGTGGTTCGTGGCCTTTGCCATGTGCTTGCTGGCGTTGCAGAAACTCAAGAACGTGGACAGTTTCGCGACGATGTTCCTCAACTATGACCTGTTGGCCAAGCGCTGGGTGCGGTATGGCTATCTCTACCCGTTCGCAGAGGGTACCGCTGGCGTGTTGATGGTCGCGGGAGTGGGTATGTGGCTGTCGATTCCGCTGGCACTGTTCATCGGCACCGTCGGGGCCGTGTCGGTCTTCAAGGCGGTTTATGTCGATCGCCGGGAACTCAAGTGCGCCTGCGTGGGCGGGGACAGCAATGTACCGCTGGGCTTCGTATCCCTGACAGAGAACCTGATGATGGTGGCGATGGCCCTTTGGATGTGGGTCAAGGTCGCCTATTTCGGGATGCACTGAGCAACAACATGGCGCGTGCGCCAGCATCGCGGCCAACCTGCGTTCAGGTCGACCGCGATCGGATGTTACTGCGCGCGCGGCGGGAAACCAGCCTCGCGCAGGGCTGCGACGATCTGCCCTTCGGATGCCGACGTTTGCACCTCGACCCGGCGGGATGGCGGATCAGTGACGACACTGGCGTTGGGGTCGATCATCTGAATCGTCTTCGTCACGGTGCGGGCGCATCCACCGCAGGTCATGTCATCGAGATGGAATTGCATGGAAAACTCCTTTCGGGTTGGGGTGCTTGGCAGTTTGGTCCTTGCCACGGTTGGAAGGTCAAGTGGTAGTTGCATCGACGGGACGCAGCGGCTGCCAAGTTCCCTCACGCTGTCACTGACGCGCAACCTTATTGATTCGCGCCGATGGCATTTGCAACGAAGCCAAGCAGCACACCGTCATCAAGCCGGCTCCGATCCCTTATCAAGCTCCAGATCAGAGGCAGGAGGTCTTTTTTGATAAAATATATGAACATATGTATTATTGTTCAATCGAATCAATGGCCTTTTGCCCTGCCCTGAAGGGGAGCACCTGCTACTTCATCCACTGAGCACACTTCGGCATCAATGCGCCGTGGCCAATTGAATTGACCAAGATTGCTGAAGGACGCAACCATGGAACTTCGTCACCTGCGCTGCTTTGTGGCGGTCGCCGAAGAACTGCACTTCACACGAGCTGCCGAGCGCTTGCATATCGAACAATCCCCCCTGTCTCGAACGATCAAAGAGCTTGAGGATGAGCTAGGGGTAATACTTTTTGACCGAAACCGTCGAGGCACTGTGCTGACCCCCGCTGGAGCCGTGTTCTTGCAGGACGTCCGCAGACTGTTCACTGTTTTGGAGCATGCACGGGAGAACGTCCAGGCGGTCGCGGCGGGTCTGCGAGGGAGCCTGCGCATCGCTGTCTCCGATGGTGCAATCGATCCCAGGTTATCGGCGTTTCTGGCTCGTTGTCGCGCAGAAGAGCCGGAGGTCGAGATACGCCTATCCGAAGTACCTCTGGCCGAGCAACTGCGTGGTTTGCGATCAGGCGACTTCATGGCCGGATTCGCGCACACTGCCAACGTCGGTTACGGCATCGTCGCCGAACCGATCTGGCAAGACCCGCTGGTTATCGCGCTCCCCGCCCGCCACGAACTACTCGCTCACAAGAAGGTTCCGCTCCATACCCTCGGGGGGCATCCGCTCATCATGTGCGATCCCCAGGCGTGCGAAGGTTGCTGCCTCGAACTGGCTCGACTTCTTCGGCAACTGGAGCATGAACCGAACATCGTTGAGCACGCGTCCTCACTAGACATGATGCTCACCTTGGTCGGTGCAGGCTACGGCATCGGCTTCACGACGACGACCAGGATTACTGCTTACCAGCGCTCTGACGTTGTAATCCGCCCTCTGGCAGTGGAATCAGCGGTCATCACCACCTACTTGCTGTGGCCCGAAAACACCCGTTTGTCGGTTCCACTGGAGCAGTTCATTGCTCGGCTACGCGACCGATTGAGCGACTAACGAAGCTGGCCAAAGAAGGCAAGGCTCAAGAGCCGTTGCCAGAACCAAGGTTGTCCTCTGTTGCAGTCATCAATTCAGCCGAACTTATCCTGAGCGCCACGGCAATTTTCAGTATCAGAGCCAACGTGGCCATGTGCTGCCCGCGCTCAATCTTGCCCATGTGAGAACGTTCGATCCCGGCCAGTGCAGCCAGTTCTTCCTGAGAGATTCCTTGCGCCTTGCGGGCGGCACGCACTGCCTCCCCGAAGGCCTGTGCTGGCTCGGCTTCAAATGTGGTTGTACCTGGGGGACGGCCTCGTTGAACTATACGCTTCTGCATTGACAGAAGCGTCGGGCAGCCATGAGAATTTAACCACGTTAAATTTAACTCATTGCTATCATATTGGGTTGCTTTTTTGCGGCCAGATAGCTTCGCGGGGCTCTCATGCACCACGCCACCAGCCGATCTTTCAAACTCGCTATAGCGCCCGGCGTACCATCCTCTCGGCTATCAACGCTTCTTGCCCTTCAGCGTGCAGAGGAACCGGATATCGCCATCACGTTCTTCGAGGTCGCAGGCGACGACCTAGCTGTCGGCCTTCAAGAAGGTCGCTACGACGCTGGGATGTCACTTCAAGATACGAGCGCCCCGAGCCTGAGCAGCCAGCCCTTATGGTGTGAAAACATGGCCGTTGCTGTACCGCCACGGTTCCCCTTACCGAACCAGGCGATGCTCACGGTTGCTGAGTTGTTGAGCTATCCCGTTTTTCGCTGGCAGGCAGAGGCCTGCCCCCTGCTGGATCAACGGCTGTCTTCCTTGGCGCCGCCGGTGGATCAGCAGAGCATTCAGCACGTCACTTCGTTCAAGCTGTTGGCCCTATGGGTCGCGGCTGGCTATGGTCTTGGCATCTCTGCGCAACCGCGCATCGAGCGCGCCCATGAGTGGAGGATTACGATGAGGCTGCCCTCGGATGGCCCCTACGAAATCGTGACCCACCTGCAGCGCCCCCACCGGCCAACCAATGCTGTTACGGAGCGGTTCGCGCGCAGAGCGCTGCAGGTTGCCAGGGCCGGCGCACGGTAATGACAACCTATGGCCGGGGCCACTTCCCGGCCATAGGTTGCAGCGTGCAGGTTAGGCTTCCTCAAGAACCACCGCACTATCCATCAGCCGACGAACGCTCTGCCGCACGTCCTCGGGGATCGGCTGTGGGATGACCGTCTCAGGGGCATCCGCATGCTCCTGACCGTTCGTGATGATCCGGATGATTTTGGCCAGATTGGTCGGCGTGACGGTATCGATGGCCGTCCGATCGCCCAATTCCGGATGCGGCCGGGTCAACATGCGGTACAGATCCCACGAATCCGCGTCCGGACACCGCTTCATGAGGGTTTGGGCCAGCTTTTGCTTGAGTGGCACCAATTGCCAATCGGGAACGCGTTGTCCCCGGTTGCCCAAACCGATGGACAGCAATTTGCCGGCTTTCAGTTCGCGGTTGATCTGGTCTTTGGACTTCCCGGCCAACTTGCCGAACAACTGAACCGGCATGTTGCACGGCAATTCGTAGATTTCGAGCATTTCCTCGCGCTCACGCTGGATCGCGGACACTTCCGGCTCCGGAACTGGCTCAGGGGGCGGCGGCACCTGTGACAGCCGCTGAAAGGTGCCTCCCGAGGCGTTTGCCGTCACGACGATGGGAGTTGCCGCTACCGGTGGGATGGTGCCAATAAAAGACGCTTCCTCGGCAGAAACGGTATTTTCCGCCTCTACCATCGTTGGCACCCCATCGATACGGATGGTGAGATGCACGCTGGCGGCCTCCACCTGGCCCTGCTCCAGCAGGTCGAGGCGATCGGCCCAATCCTGCATCATCCTGCGGCGCGGCTCCACGTGTTTGGCGTGGTTATAGGCTGAGCTCACCTTGTTCGGGTCCGAGTGCGAGAGTTGCGCGTCCACCCAAATCTTGGGGTAGCCGATTTCATTGAGCGCCGTCGAGAGGGTTCCACGAATACCGTGGCCGGTCAGTTGATCGTCGTAGCCCATGCGCTTCAAAGCCTGATTGAGCGTGTTCTCACTGATGCGCTTCTTGAGGTCGCTGCGATGCGTCAGCAGGTATCGCTGGGCTGGCCGCATTTCTCCCAAGAGGTGGCGTACGATCTCGACGGCCTGGATGGACAGCGGCACGATATAAGGCGGGATGTCTTGCGCACGCTTGCCAGCCTTGCGCATCTCGTCCAGAAGTTGCTTGACGCTCTCTGGCGGGATGATCCACAGACCCCGGTCGAGGTCGAACTGGTCCGGGGTCGCCAGCCGCAGCTCGCCAGTGCGCACTCCGGTCAAAAACAACAGCCGAATGCCGAGCTGGGTCTGCCAACCACGAGTGTTGTAATGCCTGAGCTTCTGGAGAAACGCGGGAAGCTGGGGCAGAAGCAGGTACGGGTTGTGGTTCACCGGAGGTTTAGGCTCGGCTACGACATCAAGATCCGAGGCCGGATTGATCTCCAGTCCCTCAACGATCACCAGAGCGTAGCGGAACATCTGCCGGAACCAGGTACGAATTTTTTCGGCGGTGGTGTAAGCCTTGCGTCCCTCAACCCTTGCCAGCACACCCAGCAGTTGGGGACGACGGATATCGTAGATCGACATCCTCCCGAGGGTGGGCAGCACATCGTTGTCGAAGATACGGAGTATCTGGGACATCGTGCTTTGCCGGCCTTCCTTGAGCTCCTTGCGGCGATGCTCGACCCAGGCGTCGAAAACCGCCTTGAAGGTGTATTCGGACGCCAGCTTGATCGCGTGCCGCTTCTGCTTACGGTCGGTGTGAGGATTGATGCCCTTGGCCAGGAGCGCCCGGGCCTCGTCACGCAATGCGCGTGCTTCGCGCAGGCCGATCTCAGGGTAGTTGCCCAGCGAGATGCGCTTTTGTTTGCCGAGCCAGTAGTAGCGCAGGTGCCACGACTTGCCGCCAGTGGGAGCGACGACCAGGCCGAGGCCATCGGTGTCGGGGAGGTTGTAGGCTTTGTCAGCGGCCTTGGCTTGCCGCACAGTCAGATCAGAGAGAGTCATCTTTGAGCTCCTAAGTTAAGAACTTAGACTCAATGCTCGTCACGACTCCCGCCCAACCCCAGCAACAATCCGGAACCGGCACCACCCGCATTCTTTGGCCTCAATTTTGGCCTCAAAAACGCTGGCTGTCAGTGGATTTCCATGGCTTTTGCTGGAATGAAAAAAGGGCCTTTCGGCCCTCTTTTCAACGACTTACAGACGTCAGTGGAAGTCTGTAGATCATAAATTGGAGCGGGAAACGAGACTCGAACTCGCGA
>CAKZXL010000761.1 GCA_937883885.1 uncultured Aquincola sp.
CACGGAAGCACTATGGCGGCGGCGTCCTTGTGCACACCGGTCGCACCGGCGACCAGTCCCAGGAGGCGATGGCCCCTGCTGGGCTCTTCCTGCTGTCCGGCTCGACGCTGACGCGCAGCATCAAAGGTACCAGCGCGCTGGTGCTGATGGACCGGCGCAAGTACGCGCGGACTCAACTTGTGGCCAAGACAGCATGACGTCGGCCCTTCTGAAATTCGGCCATCCCCTCTCGGTCGCCGTTCGACCGCTGGCTCCGCGAGACTATGCGGCCTTCTCGGCTCTGATGGATGTCAACGCGAAACGGTTTGCCGAATCGGGACTCGCCCTCCTGCCGCAGACCCAGTCGACGTTCAACACCTGGATTGGCGCCGGCGGCGCATCGCCGACTCACCAGGATTCACTGAAGGTGGTCTTCGGCTCCTGGGTGCGCCTCGATGGTGCCGAGCGCCTGGCGGGGTTTGTTGGCGTGGAGACCGTTCAAAGGTTTCATGGCGCCGGCGTCTGGTACGGAACCGACAAGTCGCTGCAGGGCCGGGGCCTCACCAAAACCGCGGTGCTCCTTGCCATCTGCGATTTCGCAGAGCGTACGGCCGAGGCCGGATTGAAGCCGCCTCCGCGGTGGGTTCTGCATGCTTTGCCGAAAAATGAGCGCAGCTGCGCCCTGGCGCAGTCCATCGGCTTCGAGCGCGACGATATGCTCGACTACACGCGGTCGACATCATCCCGTGGTGGTCCGCGCTTCAACGGGTTTCTGCTGAGCCGGCCTGTCCCCGAGCTTCGCGCCGAGGCGCGCTCCAGGCTCGCCGCCGCTGCCATGCAAGCGACGCTGGCCAGCGTCGAGGCGAGCAACGACGCGAGACCGGCTCGACGCCTAAGGGCCTGAAGTTGGAACCGGCTGCGAGTGCATGCAGGCATGCGACGTCCACCGGTGGTGAGCCGATCGATACTCTTGTACAGTGATCCCGACCTGCGTTGGGAGTCCGGAGTGCACCAAGTCGTCACCTTTCTAATCGCGGCACTTGCTGCGACGCTTGCTGACGCTGCAGCGCCCGTCAAGCTGACGTGCAGCCCCAACCCCGGTAGCCCTCCGGAGCCGTGGAGCTGGATGGAAATCAAAGTGCTGGCAGAACCGAAGTCAAAGGCGCGTGTCTGGATCAGGGAGGACGAAGCCACCGAGGTCGAGGCTTTCGAGAATGTGGTCCAGTTCACCGGGGTTACCCCTTGGGGTGAACGTCGGGTTTTCTTGAACAGAACCACGCTCGAAGCAGGTCTCGTCGCGCCGCAGGTCGCGAACCTTCCAACGCCCAAATCGATCATGCTCATGTGCCGAAGGATTGAGCCGAAGGTGTAACGCAACGGCACATGGTAACTGACCGCTCAGCGCAGCGCCTCATTCTTCGGGGTACCGCTATGCCACTGGTCACATTGCAAGGACACAATCAGGCCATACAACCCTCTGGCAAGACGTGATGACTGACAAAGTGCCACCTACTCTCAAGCCTAAAACGCCTACGAAGGAAGAAATCTTCGCAGTTTTAAAGGACATCCCTGAGAAGCTTGCGGAAGCGGTTATCACTGCGCTGTTCGCAAAGTATCCAAAGACCGTCGTGGAAGCGGTTCGGGCGCTACTTGGTCGTCTGAGCGAAGCAGAGCGTGCGTCCCTTATCGGAGCGACTCCTGAATTAATGGCTCCGGCTCCAACCTCAGACCCGGCAACCGAGCAGGTCCCGCCAGCCCCACCGGCCGACCTTCAAGCACCCACTTCAGCAGCCAAAGAAGGCGCTGATGCTCCGACCGTGGACCTCAACGCATTCCGCAATAACATGGAACCGAAACCTGCTGAAGACTCACGCAAGCCAAAGCCTGGCGCGTAGTAAGCAGTTGGGTGCGGATCGGCTTGGCGCGCCCGACCGTTTATGAATTGAGGTCAGATCTGCGCACCACCGGCGAGTGCAGTGAAGACGACTCGCAGTGCTCTGGCGTCGAGCATTGCATGGTGCCGAAGCAGGCCGGCCTCTTTCTCTAGTCGCTGGAACGCCCCGTCCCATAGAGACTCCGTGCCCGATCCGCACACGAGACTGTCGACCTGCTCAAATCGCAACCGCTGGCGCAGCTGGCCCATGCGGCCGGCCTCATCAAGCAACTCCATGAGGAAGCTCAGGTCGTCCGAGTAGTCCGCGCAAATGACCAAGTCGCCCGGCAGCGTGGCAAGGAAGTCACCCAGGACGTCGCCGGCCTCCCGGCTCGAGCCCACGCGTGCGGCGGGATGGCTCCCGAATTGCGCCAGAACCTTCGTGAAGACGAAGTCGGACGCTTGCTCCCATGC
>CAKZXL010000762.1 GCA_937883885.1 uncultured Aquincola sp.
CGGGGCGGACCAGCGCGGCTTCACGCTGGGCCAGCATCAGCTCCAGCCGCACCGGCTTGCCCGCCAGGTCGGTGAGCACGTTCTCGATGCGGGAAGCGTATTGCGACCGGATCCAGTCGAGCTTGAAGCGGTTGGGCACGCGCACCGCCGCCACCACGCCGTCTTCGCCGGCATCGGTGACGTCGGCGGGCGGCAACGGCCGGATCCAGGTGTTGAATTGTTGTTCAGGCAGCTCGGCGGCCAACCGCTCGCACCCGCGCTGCCAGAGGTCTGCGCTCATTGTGGAAAACTCTTCTTAGAGCGGGCGCATTCTACCCGTCCGTGCGTCGGGCAGGCGTGGGTTATCCACAGTGGTGGACAAATGCCGAGCGACGCAGCCGGATGGCGCCCGCGTGGTACACCGGCAGCCCCTGAATTGACCGGGCTGTGGCTTTTTGCTGTAATGCCGGGTTTTCCGGACGCGAGAAGGTCGCGCCGCGCGCAGCAAAGGCAGCGCCAAGAACACCTTGGCATCAGCTTGCGTTGGCGGGGCCCCGGACACCGGGCCATCAGCTATCAGGCCAGAGCCCGGCTGAAAAATTCAGGCAACCCACCGGTTGCCGCAGACTCCGACAGAGCGCCTGATCCTGCGGGTCATCACCGAAAGCACGTCATCATGAAGCGTACCTACCAGCCGTCCAAGACCCGCCGCGCCCGCACCCACGGCTTTCTCGTGCGCATGAAGACCCGCGGCGGCCGCGCCGTGATCAAGGCGCGCCGCGCCAAGGGCCGCAAGCGCCTGGCGGTCTAAGCCCCGCGGGCTGCGAGCGGACGCAGCGGATGTCACTGCCCACGCGCGTGCAACGTCTCGTGCAATCGGCCGACTTCGAGCGTGTGCTCGGCGCGCCTCAAAAGGCGCGCAGCCCCCATTTCGCGATGCACTTCGTCGCGGCGCAGCCGGCGCGCCGGTCACCCCGCGCCGAAGTCGGACATCCGGCTGTACATTCGGCCGTTGAAACGTCTGGCGACAAGTTGTCAACAGATGTAGGCGCCGTGGAAGGCGCGCCTGTGGATGACTTGCCGCCGCCCGTGCCCAACGGCCGATGGCTCGGGTTGGTGGTGCCCAAGCGCCACGCACGCCGGTCGGTCACGCGCACGCTGCTCAAACGGCAGATCCGTGCCGTGGTGGGCGAGCAGGCTGAACAGCTGCCGCCCGGCCTGTGGGTGGTGCGCTTGCGCGCGCCGTTCGATGCACGCCAGTTCCGCAGTGCTGCTTCGCAGGCGCTGCGTGATGCTGCGCGCGCCGAACTCCAGAAGATGATTCGCGCGGCCGCCTCGGCGCCGCGCTGAGCTGCCGTGCCCGACTGGCTCGCGCTGCTGCCGCGCCGTGCGCTGATGCTGCCGGTGCGCGCCTACCGCCTGCTGCTGAGTCCCTGGATCGGCGGCCGCTGTCTCTACGAGCCCACGTGCTCGCTCTATGCTCTGCAGGCGCTGGAACGCCACGGCGCGCTGGCCGGCGGTGTACTGGCGGCGGGCCGCATCCTGCGTTGCCACCCCTGGTGTGAAGCCGGCTGCGACCCGGTGCCCGAGCGGCCGCCCCGGCTGTTCGCATTCCTGTCGCCTGACCGCGCCGCCTCCGATTCCCCCAAGAAGACTGCTCCATGACCGATATTCGCCGTACCCTGCTCTGGGTGGTGTTCTCGATGTCCCTCGTCCTGTTATGGGACGCGTGGAACAAGCACACCGGCCAGCCGTCGTTCTTCGGCCCGCATGCGGCCAAGCCGGCCGCGGCCGGTTCCGCACCTGCCTTGGGTGCATCCGGCGTGCCGGCGCCCACGGCCACCGCGACGGCTGTGGCCGGCGCCGTGCCCAACGCACCCGCCGCTGCCGCCCCCAAGGGTGAACAGATCACCGTCACCACCGACAAGGTGAAGGCGGTGCTGGACAGCCAGGGCGGCGAGCTGGTGTACCTGGAGCTGCTGGGCCAGCGCGACCAGAACGACCACAGCCGCAACGTCGTGCTGTTCGACCGCAGCGCGCAGCGGGTGTACCTGGCGCAGACGGGCCTGATCAGCGCCAACGCGGGCGCCAAGCTGCCCAACCACTTCACGCCGATGACGGCGGTGGCCGGCCCGCGCACGCTGGCCGACGGCACGAACGACGTGCAGGTGCGCTTCGAGTCGCAGCCGGTGGATGGCGTCAAGCTGGTCAAGACCTACACCTTCACCCGTGGCCAGTACACCATCGGTGTGCAGCACGACGTGATCAACGGCTCGGGCCAGGCCATCCAGCCCGAGCTGTACCTGCAGCTGGTGCGCGACGGCAACCCGCCCCCGGGTGAGTCGTCGTTCTATTCCACCTTCACCGGCCCGGCCGCGTATACCGACAACAGCAAGTTCCGCAAGATCGAGTTCAAGCACATCGAGAAGAACGACGCCGAGTACGACCGCAAGGCGGACAACGGCTGGATCGCGATGGTGCAGCACTACTTCGCCTCGGCCTGGCTGGTGAACACCCAGCAGCCGCGCGAGTTCCGCGCCGAGAAGGTGGGCACCAACCTGTACTCGATCGCGATGGTGCTGCCGCTGGGCGAAGTGGCTCCCGGCCAGACCAAGACGCAGCAGGCGGTGCTGTTCTCCGGCCCGCAGGAAGAAAAGAAGCTGGAGGCGCTGGCGCCGGGCCTGGACCTGGTGAAGGACTACGGCTGGTTCCACATCCTCTCGAAGCCGCTGTTCTGGCTGCTGACCAAGCTGCACGGCGTGCTGGGCAACTGGGGCTGGGCGATCGTGGCGCTGGTGGTGCTGCTGAAGATCGCCTTCTACTGGCTGAATGCCAGCGCCTACCGCTCGATGGCCAAGATGAAGGCCATCAACCCCAAGATCCAGGAGATGCGCGAGCGGCTGAAGGACAAGCCGCAGCAGATGCAGCAGGAGATGATGCGCATCTACCGCGAAGAGAAGGTCAACCCGCTGGGCAGCTGCCTGCCGATCTTCCTGCAGATGCCCTTCTTCATCGCGCTGTACTGGGTGCTGCTGTCCACCGTCGAGATGCGCGACGCGCCCTGGATCCTGTGGATCACCGACCTGTCGGCCAAGGACCCGTACTTCATCCTGCCGCTGGTCATGACCGCCACCTCGCTGTTCCAGGTGTGGCTGAACCCCACGCCGCCGGACCCGATGCAGGCCAAGATGATGTGGATCATGCCGCTGGTGTTCAGCGTGATGTTCTTCTTCTTCCCGGCGGGCCTGGTGCTGTACTGGATCACCAACAACCTGCTGACCATCGCGCAGCAGTGGTTCATCAACAAGCGATTGGGCGTCTGACGACCCTCTGCTGAACAGGCCCCGGCGCATGCCTTTGCGCCGGGGCCTTTGTCTTTCTGCTCGCACCACAATCCCGCCCATGCTGTCCCGTCATGAAGACCCCATTGCTGCCATCGCCACCGCACCCGGCCGCGGTGCCGTGGGCATCGTGCGCGTGTCTGCCCGCCAGGACCTCGGCCCGCTGATGGCTGCGGTCTGTGGCCGCGTGCTGCAGCCGCGCCATGCCACCTACCTGCCACTGCGGGATGCCGATGGCCAGCCCATCGACCATGGCCTGGCGCTGTACTTTCCGGCGCCGCATTCCTACACCGGCGAGCATGTGCTGGAGCTGCAGGCCCACGGTGGCCCGGTGGTGCTGCAGCTGCTGCTGGCGCGCTGCCTGGCGGTGGGGGAGGGCATCGGCCTGCGCCTGGCCGAGCCGGGTGAATTCACGCAGCGCGCCTTCCTGAACGACAAGCTCGACCTGGCGCAGGCCGAGGCGGTGAGCGACCTGATCGACGCCAGCACCGAGGCGGCCGCCCGCTCGGCCAGCCGCTCGCTCAGCGGTGCTTTCTCGCAAGAGATCGACACGCTGCGCGACCGCATCGTGCACCTGCGCATGCTGGTGGAAGCCACGCTGGACTTTCCGGAGGAAGAGATCGACTTCCTGGAAAAGGCCGACGCCCGTGGCCAGCTGCAGCGCTTGATCGCGTCGGTGGACGAGGTGCTGGACCGGGCGAAGCAGGGTGCGTTGCTGCGCGAGGGCATCCGCGTGGTGCTGGCCGGCCAGCCCAACGTGGGCAAGAGCTCGCTGCTCAATGCGCTGGCCGGGGCTGAGCTGGCCATCGTCACGCCCATCCCGGGCACCACGCGCGACAAGGTGCAGCAGACCATCCAGATCGAAGGCGTGCCGCTGCACGTGATCGACACCGCCGGCCTGCGCGAAGCCACCGACGAGGTGGAGCGCATCGGCATCTCGCGCAGCTGGAGCGAGATCGAGCAGGCCGATGCGGTGATCTTCCTGCACGACCTGACGCGGCTGGGCCAACCCGACTACGACGCCGGTGATGCCGAGATCGCGCAGCGCCTGCTGGGTGCCGATCCGCGTCAGCAGGCGCGGGTGCTGCACGTGTACAACAAGGCCGATGCGGCGGCGACGGCACCAGCCCCACTGGCAGCCGCTGCGCTGCAGTTGTCCGCCGCCACCGGCGCCGGTCTCGACGGCCTGCGCCAGGCCTTGCTGGCCAAGGCCGGCTGGCATGCATCGCCCGAAGGCGTGTTCATCGCGCGCACCCGCCATGTGCAGGCGCTGCGCCGCACGCGTGAGCATCTGCTGCTGGCGCAGGCGCATGGCCAGTCGGCCGATGCCGCGCTGGATCTGCTGGCCGAAGAACTGCGCCTGGCCCACAACGCGCTGGGCGAGATCACCGGCGCCTTCAGCGCCGACGACCTGCTGGGCGAGATCTTCAGCCGCTTTTGCATCGGCAAGTGAATCTGCACCAAGGCTGCACCGCAGCGGTGCTTTGGCAGGTCGCTTGCCCATAATGATCCAGGGGTGACAAGGAACCTGGATGGACTTGAGCGCATTGAAGGAAGCAGTGGCCACGCTGAACGCGGACGACGCTTTCGGGCAGCGCTTGAGTGAAGACACCTGGCAGGCCCTGGCGCCGCTGCTCACCCGTCATGAATTGCGCGTCGGCCATCTGCTGCTCAAGCAGGATGAAGTCGACGCCACCTTGTACTTCCTCGAACGCGGCAGCTTGCAGGTCTTCGTCACCTGCAGCACGCCGGGCACCCATCGCGTGGCCATCCTGCGCGCGGGTTCGGTGGTGGGGGAAGCGGGCCTGTTCGGCCGCACGCCCCGCATGGCCAACGTGGAAGCGATGAGCAACTGCGTGGTGTGGGGCTTGCGGGCCGCGCAGCTGGAATCGCTGGCGGCACAAGCCCCTGCGCTGGCGCTGGAGCTGGTGCGCGCGGCGGCCGGCGTGCTGGCGGTGCGCACCCGCGCCAACCTGGAACGCGCGGTGCCGCTGAGCTGAGGCTCAGCTTTCGTCGTTCAGCCCTTCAGCAGCTTTTCTTCGGCCAGCGACAGCGGCTCCGGCAGGCCCGACAGCACCAGCGTGTCGCCCGGGCCCAGCACCAGGCCGTCTTCTGCCGCCACCACCTGGCCCGAGCCCAGCCGCACCGACACCACCTGCACGCCCACTGCATGCAGCGCCAGCGCACCCAGCGACTGGCCCAGGCTGGCCGCTGCGGCGGGCAGGCTCACCGACAGCAGACGGGCCTGCTGGCGCTCTTCGGCCCCGTCGTCGTCGGCACCATGGAAGTAGCCGCGCAGCAGGCCGTAGCGCGCATTGCGGGCGTCCTGTGTCAGCCGGATCACACGGCGCATGGGCACGCCCACCAGCGCCAGCGCATGCGAAGCCAGCATCAACGAGCCTTCGATGGCCTCGGGCACCACCTCGGTGGCGCCGGCATTGCGCAGCAGCTCCAGGTCGGTGTCGTCGATGGTGCGGATGATCACCGGCACCTTGGGCGCATGCTCGCGCGCCAGCCGCAGAATCTTCAGCGCCGAGGCGGTGTCGTGGTAGCTCACCACCACCGCACTGGCGCGGGCCAGGCCGGCGGCCATCAGGCTGCGCAGCTTGGCGGCATCGCCGAACACCACGCTCTGGCCGGCGGCGGCGGCCTGGCGCACGCGGTCGGGGTCCAGGTCCAATGCCATGTACGGAATGCGCTCGGCCTCCAGCAGGCGGGCCAGGTTCTGGCCGCTGCGGCCATAGCCGCAGATGATCACGTGCGCCTCGCTGCGGATGGACTTCTTGGCGATGGTGGTGAGCGCCGCGGCCTGCATCAGCCAGTCGGTGGCCGACAGCCGCATCACGATGCGGTTGCTGTACATCACGATGAAGGGCGTGGCGATCATCGAGATCACCATGCCAGCCAGGATGGGGCTTTCCAGCCGCGGGGTCAGCAGCTCGTGCTGGCGGGCCAGGGCCAGCAGCACGAAGCCGAACTCACCGGCCTGCGCCAGGTACAGGCCCGTGCGCAGCGCCACACCGGGCGTGGCGTTGAACACCCGCGACAGGCCGGTGACCAGCGCGAACTTGAACAGCACCGGCAGCACCGCCAGCACCAGCACCAGCGGCCACTGCGCCACCACCAGCGACATGTCCAGCTTCATGCCGATGGTGATGAAGAACAGGCCCAGCAGCACGTCGTGGAAGGGCCGGATGTCGCTTTCCACCTGGTGCTTGTATTCGGTCTCGGCGATCAGCATGCCGGCCACGAAGGCGCCCAGCGCCAGCGACAGGCCCGCATGCTCGGTGAGCCAGGCCAGGCCCAGCGTGACCAGCAGCAGGTTCAGCACGAACAGCTCCGAGCTCTTGCGCCGTGCCACCAGCGTGAGCCACCAGCGCATCAGCTTCTGCCCACCCACCAGCAGCAGCGCCAGCAGCGCCGCGGCCTTGAGCACCGCGAACAGCAGCTCGGTGAACAGCACCTCCGGCGGCGCAGTGAGCGCGGGTATGAGCACCAGCAGCGGCACCACGGCCAGGTCCTGGAACAGCAGCACGCCCATCACGCGGCGGCCATGTTCGGTTTCCAGCTCCAGCCGCTCGGCCATCAGCTTGCCGAGGATGGCGGTGCTGCTCATCGCCAATGCGCCGCCCAGCACCACCGCATGCTGCCAGCTCAGGCCGTAGCTGCGGCCCGCCAGGCCGAAGGCCATACCCAGCAAGGCATTGCCCACGATGGCAGCCAGCATGGTGAGCGTGACCTGCCACAGGCCCAAGCCGAACACCAGCGTGCGCATGCTGCGCAGCTTGGGCAGGTTGAACTCCAGCCCGATGACGAACATCAGGAAGACGACGCCGAACTCGGCCAGGTATTCGACACCGCCGTTCTCGCGCGACAGCGCCAGCGCATTGGGCCCGATGACCACGCCCACCACCAGGTAGCCCAGCATCGGCGGCAGCCGCAATGAGCGGCAGGCCACCACACCCGCCACCGCGGCCACCAAGTACAGCAATACCAGTTCGAGCGTAGTAGCCATGCGGCGTGGACCCAGCGCAAGCGCCATGCCTGCCAACCTAGAATGCCCGATCCTAAGTGAGCCATTGACAACGTGATCAACGAGCCCCCCGCGGCCGCCAGCTTCGACGCCGAACGTGCGCTGCGGCTGGCCGCCGAGACCTTCGAGATCGAGGCCGAGGCCCTGCTGTCCATCCGCTCCGGGCTGTCCTCGGCCTTCGTCGATGCGGTGCGCCTGGTGCTGGCCTGCCGCGGCCGCGTGGTGGTGATGGGCATGGGCAAGAGCGGCCATGTGGGCCGCAAGATCGCGGCCACGCTGGCATCCACCGGCACGCCGGCGATGTTCGTGCACCCGGGCGAAGCCAGCCATGGCGACCTGGGCATGGTCACGCTGCAGGACGTGGTGCTGGCCATCTCCAATTCAGGTGAGAGCGACGAGCTCAACGTCATCCTGCCGGTGCTCAAGCGCCTGGGCGTGCCGCTGATCGCGATGACCGGCCGCGCCCAGTCCACGCTGGCCCGCCATGCCGACCAGGTGTTGCTGTGCAAGGTCGAGCGTGAAGCCTGCCCGCTGAACCTGGCGCCCACCACCAGCACCACCGCGCAGATGGCGATGGGCGATGCACTGGCGGTGGCGCTGCTGGACGCACGCGGCTTTCATGAACAGGACTTTGCGCGCTCACATCCCGGGGGCGCGCTGGGCCGCAAGCTGCTGATGCATGTGCGCGACCTGATGCGCTCGGGCGATGACCTGCCGCGCGTGCCGCCCGAGGCCGAGTTCCTGCAGATGCTGCACGAGATGAGCGCCAAGGGCCTGGGCTTTGCCGTGGTGGTGGGCGCCGACGACGTGGTGCAGGGCATCTTCACCGATGGCGACCTGCGCCGCCTGATCGAACGTGGCACCGACCTGCGCGCCTTCCGCGCGCAGGAGGTGATGCACACCGCGCCGCGCCGCGTGCGCGACGACGTGCTGGCGGTGGAAGCCGCCACCGTGATGGAACAACACCGCGTCACGAGTGTGCTGGTGGTGGATGCGCAAGACCGGCTGGTCGGCGCCATCAACAGCAACGACCTGATGCGGGCCAAGGTGATTTGATGGCGGACCTTTCTCAGTTGCAACCCGCGCTGCGCTTCGCGCCCGAGCTGTTGCTCAAGGCGCAGGGTAGTGGCCTGGGCATGAAGGCCGCGGTCTTCGACGTCGATGGCGTGCTCACCGACGGGCGCCTGTACATCGCCGAGTCGGGCGAACAGTTCAAGGCCTTCCACAGCCTCGATGGCCATGGCCTGAAGCTGCTGGCGCAGGCCGGCATCGTGCCCATCATCTGCACCGGCCGCGATTCGCCGGCGGTGCGCCGCCGCGTGGCCGACCTGGGCCTGCAGCATGCGCACTACGGCGTGAAGGACAAGCTGGCCGTGGTGCAGCAGGCCATCGATGCACTGGGCGTCGATTGGGCCGACCTGGCCGTGATCGGCGACGACTGGCCCGACCTGCCGCTGCTGGTGCGCGCCGGCCTGGCCTGTGCACCGGCCAACGCCCATGCCGAGGTCAAGGCCGTGGCCCACCACGTGAGCCCGCTGCAAGGCGGCGAGGGCGCCGCGCGCGAGTTGTGCGACCTGCTGCTGATCGCCAGCGGCGCTTATGCGCGGCTGTTGCACGGCCAGCTCACCACGCTGGACGCGGCCTGATGACCAGCCCGCCGCTGGGTCCGCCCGCCGTCGCATCCGGGTCCACGTTGCCGGCCATGCCCTGGCACTGGCGCCTGCGCGAAGCCTTGTCGGCCTACCTGCCGTTGCTGCTGATGGGCATGCTGGCCCTGGCCACCTGGTGGCTCATCAACAACACGCCTGGCGCCCCGGCGGCCAGCGGGCAGGCGCCGGTGCGGCACGACCCCGACTACACGATGCAGGGCTTCACGTTGCAGCGCTTCGGCAGCGACGGCCGGCTGACGGTGCAGCTGGAAGGCGACCAGCTGCGGCACTTTCCGGACACCGACACGCTGGAAGTGGACACGGTGCGCATCCAGGCGTTTTCCAACGACGGCTCGAAGACCAACGCCACCGCGCGGCGCGCGCTGAGCAATGCCGACGCCAGCGAAGTGCAGCTGCTGGGCGGCGCAAAGGTCGAGCGCAGCGGCGGTGCCTCGGGCGCCGCGCCGCTGCAATTCGAGGGTGAGTTTTTGCACGCCTTCCTGCGTACCGAGCAGCTGCGGTCGCACCTGCCGGTGGTGCTGCGCCAGGGCGGCAGCGAGATCCGGGCCGGCGGCATGCAGTACAGCCACCTGGACCAACAGGCCACCTTCCTGCCGCCGGTGCGTGCGCGGTTCGCGCCCGCCGCGGGCGGTGCGCGACGGTGAACGTGGCGGGGTCGCGGGACAAGACGGCCGCGCGGCCTTTGGTGTTCATCACCGGCGCGTCGAGCGGCATCGGCCAGGCGCTGGCCGCCCGTTACCACGCCGCAGGCTGGCGGCTGGCGCTGGTGGCACGCCGGGTGGAAGAGACAGCCGCCTGGGCGCGCCAGCAGGGCTTTGCCGAAGACACCTGGGCCGTGTACGCGGCCGATGTGCGCCACAGCGCCGAGATCGTGGCGGCCGGCCGAGCCTGCCTGCAGCAGCAAGGCCTGCCCGACGTGGTGATCGCCAATGCCGGCATCAGCATCGGCATGGACTCGGCCATCGAGGCCGACCTGGAAGTGATGCGGGCCACCCTGGAAACCAACAACCTGGGCATGGCCGCCACTTTTCACCCCTTCATCGCGCCGATGTGTGAACGGCGCCGCGGCACCCTGGTGGGCGTGGCCAGCGTCGCAGCCATCAGGGGTTTACCCGGACACGGCGCCTACTGCGCCAGCAAGGCCGCCGTGGTCAGCTATTGCGAAAGCCTGCGAGGGGATTGCCGGCCTTTCAATGTCAAAGTGGTGACAGTGGCACCGGGATACATAGATACCCCTTTGACGCAGCGCAATCCCTATTCCATGCCCTTCCTGATGAGCCCGGCGGCATTTGCCGACAAGGCCTTCCGGGTGATCGAGGCGGGTGTCAGTTATCGCGTCATCCCCTGGCAGATGGGCGTGGTGGCCAAGCTCATGCGGATTTTGCCCAATGTCATTTTTGACCGACTTGTGGCAGGCAGAGGGCGCAAGCCGCGGCAAGGCCATTGAGCCGCCGCCAAACGCGCGGCCATGAAAAAAGGGCGCCGGAGTGATCCGCGCCCTTCTTGCTGAAGGCCCCGCAACAGGGCCTTGGCTTCAGTCGGCTGCTCAGTAGCCGCTGCTGCCGCCGCCGTAGCCACCACGGCCACCGCCGCTGTAGCCGCCGCGGCCACCGCCGCCGCCACCACCGCCGTAGCCGCCGCCACCACCGCCGCTGCCGTAGCCACCACGGCCACCGCCGCCGCCGCTGCCGTAGGGGCTGCGACCACCGCCGCCGCCGCCACCGCCGTAGCCGCCACCACCGCCGCCGCCGTAGCCACCACCACCGCCGCCGCCACTGCGGAAGCCACCCGGACGCTCTTCGCGCGGGCGCGCTTCGTTCACGACGATGGCGCGGCCTTCGAGGGCCTGGCCGTTCATGCCGTTGATGGCGGACTGCGCTTCGGCGTCAGAGGCCATTTCGACGAAACCAAAGCCCTTGGAGCGGCCGGTTTCCCGGTCCATCATCACCTTGGCCGACGTCACGGTACCAAATTGCACGAATGCGCTATGCAGGGATTCGTCGCGCACGCTGTAAGCGAGGTTTCCGACGTAGAGCTTGTTTCCCATGGGGAACACCTTCCTTCTAACAGAACACCATGTGGAGCTTCAACCCGTCGTGAAACATTCAAGCGAAGGCGCCGCATCCATACCCGGAGGGTGGTAGGTTAACAAAGAAGTTCCGAAAAATGCGCAAGCGGTCGCTTGTCAACTGTTGTTTTCTGAGCGACGCACCAATGAGGGGTGAGCCCCGAAACAGGGACTTATCATCCGCCCGTCATGACACCCCTGACCAGCGGACCTCCGCACAGCGATCCGCTGGCGGCGCTGTCCCGCCTTCTTTCCTGCGTGGACGCGGTTCGGCAAGGCCGGGCGCTGTTCGCGCTGCTCACCACCTTCTGCGCCGCCGGTCTGTTGCTGGCCATGGCCGGCTCGTCGCTGGCCGCAGGGGCCTCGGCCTGGGCGGTGGTGCAGGGCGGTGGCGCCCTGTTCGTGGCCTTCTACGGCAGCAACACCACCGGTCTGCTGTTGATGGACCACGCGCTGGGCCGCCCGGTGCGTGAGGTGGCCGACGCCCTGGGCGATGCGCTGCGCACCGGCCACCGCCTGCTGGCGGTGCTGCTGGTGGCCTTTGCCACGGTGGCGGTGCTGGCAGGCGTGGTGGCCGCGGTGCTCTATGCGGCGCGCCTGCCGCAGGTCGGCCCGGTGCTGTTTGCGGCGGCCGTGCCCCTGGGCGTGCTGGTGCTGGGCGGCTGCGCGCTGGTGATGGCGGCGGTGGTGGGCCCGCTGGCGGCGCCCGCCATCTGGTGCGGCTGCGGCGTGCGCCAGACGCTGGCGCTGCTGCTGCGCCAGGCGCGCGACCGGCTGCTGCTGCTCGCGCTGATGGTGTCCGCGCTGGGCGCGCTCACGGCGGCGGTGGCGGCCTTGTCCACCTTCGTCGTGCTCACCGGCGGGCGCGCGGTCTCGGCGATGGCGGTTGTGGTCACCGGCGTGGACGTGCCGGCGCAGCAGTTGATGGCCGGCCTTTTCGGACTGGGGCTGCGCAGCCTGGCGGCCACGGGCGCGCCCGTCACCCAGACGGCGCATGGCGTGGCCGCGCTGGTGGGTGGCGGCCTGGTGTTCGTGCTGGCGCTGGCCCTGCCGGGCCTGGTGTACCTGCGCGGCGTGTGCGCCATCTACCTGGCGGTGGCGGCCGAAGCGCCGTCAGCGCCCGGTGCGGTGTAAGTACTCGTATACGATCGGCGCGCCATGGACCTGTTGAAGCCGCTCATCGCCCTGCTGGCGATCGTCAATCCGATCGGCGCGGTGCCGTTTTTCATCAGCTTCACGCAGCACTTCAGCCGCGAGCAGCGGCGCAACACCATCCGCGTCAGCAGCTTCAGCGCCTTCTGCGTGATCGCGATCAGCGCACTGGCGGGGCTGAAGATCATCGAGTTCTTCGGCATCAGCATCGCCTCTTTCCAGGTGGGCGGCGGCACCTTGCTGCTGATCAGCTCGCTGCAGATGCTCAACGCCCAGCAGCCCGAAACCCGGCCCAGCGACGTGGCCGAGGGCGAGCAGAAGGTGGACGCCGGCGCCAGCATCGCCGTGGTGCCGCTGACGGTGCCGCTGCTCACCGGCCCGGCCACCATCTCCACCATGGTGATCTACGCGGAGAAGACCCGCACGTTGTTCGAGCATGCGGTGCTGGTGGGCTATGGCGTGGTCATCGGGCTGGCCACCTTTGCCGCGTTTTCGGCGGCCGGTCGCATCGCGCGGGTGCTGGGGCGCACCGGCATCAACGTGATGACGCGGCTGATGGGCCTGATCCTGGCGGCGATGGCGGTCGAGCTGCTGGCGGACGGGTTGATCAAGCTCTTTCCCGTTCTCGCCTCGCACCTGAGCCGCTGACGCGCGATGTGCGCGTTGCCCGATTCCGCTTACCAGCGCGGTCGCTCCGCGGGGCATCGGCTGCCGCGGCCGGGTGAGCCCGACCTCACCACGCTGCCCACCTACGAAACGCTGGTGGCCGAAGGCGACACCCTGGACACGTTGCTGGACTACCGCACGCGGCCGCCCCGGGCGGCGCAGCCGGTGTCGCGCTGGCGGGCCATGGCCGGCGGCTGGCCGGCGGTGGCCTTGACCGCCGCGACCGCGCTGATGGGCGGCGCCACCTGGGCCGCGCTGGCCGCCCCGGTGTCCACGCCGGTGCGCGTGGGCGTGTGGAGCGGCCTGGCCCTGGCCTCGGGCGTGCAGCTGCTGGCGCTGCACCGGGTGCTGCGGCAGCGCGCACGCGCGATCGGCGCGTTGCAGCAGTTCGTCACCCGCATGCGCAGCGACGACCTGGGCAGTGCGCTGCAGGCGCTGCGGCGCGCCACCGACGGCACGGCCACGCCGCTGCAGGCGGCCGCGGCCGAGCTGCAGCAGGTGCTGGGCGAGCGCGAGCGCCGCTGGCATGCGCGGGTGCGGCTGTCGGGCGACTGGTACTGGGAAACCGATCCGCAGCACCGCATCAGCTGGCTGTCGGACGACCTCGGCTCGCACCGCAAGCTGGGCCTGGAGCCGCACCAGCTGATGGGCCAGCGCTACGACGCACTGCCCTTCTTCCAGGCGCCCGAAGGCGGCTGGGCGGCGATGCTGGACTGCCTGCACAAGCGCCTGCCTTTCCGCGACGTGGAGATCGAGGTGCGGCGGCCCGGCCGCTCACCGGTGTGGATCGCGCTGACCGGCAGTGCCCGCCGCGACGAGCTGGGCCACTTCGTCGGCTACGAGGGCGTGGGCCGCGACATCACCGAGCAGCGCCTGGCCTTCCGCCGGCTGCGCGCCAGCGAGCGGCGGTATGCGGTGATGAACGAGCTGTCGACCGACTGGTACTGGGAGACCGACGAGCAGCACCGCTTCGTGGAAGTGGGCGACATGCTCAGCGACCTGTTGGGCGAGCCCGGCGCGCGCCGCTACATCGGCCGCACCCGCTGGCATGCCTATGCCGACGGCGCCAGCGAGGAGGAGTGGGAGCACCACCGCCGCTGCCTGCAGGCCCAGCAGCCCTTCAGCAACTTCGAATACGCGGTGCGGGTGCCGGGGCGGGGCGTGCGCTGGATCGCCGTCAGCGGACGGCCGCGCCGCGACGAGAGCGGCCGTTTCCTCGGCTACCAGGGGGTGGGCCGCGACGTGACGCTGCGCAAGCGCACCGAGAAGATGCTGCTCAGCCGCAATGCCGAGCTGGCCCGCCAGGTGGCCGAGCGCACCGCCGAGCTGGAGCAGCACAACCGCGACCTGGAGGCCTTCTCGCGCCAGCTGGCGCATGAGTTGCGCACGCCCATCGGCCACGTCGTGGGCCTGGCCGACATGCTGCGCAGCCGCGCCTGGGAGCGCCTGGCCGACGACGAGCGCGAATGGCTGGCGCTGCAGGGCCGGGCCGCGCGCCAGATGTCGCACACCGTCACCGCCTTGCTGGAGCTGGCGCGCTCGGGCTCGACGCCGCTGCTGCGCGAGCCGGTGGACCTGAGCGCGCTGGCCCACGAGGTGATTGCCGAGCTGCCCTGGCTGGAGCGCGCGGTGCCGGTGGAGTGGCAGGTGCAGCCCGGACTGCAGGCCTTGTGCAGCGCACCGCTGGCGCGGGTGGTGCTGGTCAACCTGCTGTCCAACGCCGCCAAGTTCACCCGCGACGTGCCGCTGCCGCTGGTGCGGCTGGCCGCGCACCCGGAGCCGGGGGTGTTCGTGGTGCAGGACAACGGCGCCGGCTTCGACACCCAGCGGGCCGCGATGCTGTTCCAGCCGTTCCAGCGGCTGCACCCGGCGCGCCAGTTCCAGGGCACGGGGCTGGGCCTGTCCATCGTGCGCCGGGTGATCGAGCGCCATGGCGGTAGCGTGCGCGCCGAGGCGCCGGCCCAGGGCGGCGCGCGGTTTTACTTCAGCTTCGGCCGGCCGTTGCAGGACGCCGACAACGCGGGGGAAAGTACCAATGACGCCGGGGATTCGCCCACCTAGAGTCCGCGTTCTCGCAGCAGCGCCGCCATGCGCGCGCCTGCTGAACGGGGGCTGAGGAGACAACCGACACCAAGATTCATAACATGAGGGTCTCGCCCGGTAGGCAGGGACCACTGTGACAACGCCAGCAGATGCTGGCGTTTTTTTTGCCGCTCGTGCTGCCTCAGGCCGCGGTGGCAGGCACGCCGCGGAACACGCCGACCGTGTCGTTGAGCTGCTGCGCCTGGCGGCGCAGGCTGTCGGAGGCGGCGGCGCTCTGTTCCACCAGCGCCGCGTTCTGCTGCGTCACCTGGTCGAGTTCATTGACCGCCTGGCTCACCTGGCTGATGCCCGTGGTCTGCTCCTGCCCCGAGCGGCTGATGTCGCCGATCAGCGCCGACACCCGCTGCACCTGGGCCACGATGTCGTCCATCGCGCTGCCTGCCTCGGCCACCAGCCGGGAGCCGGCCTGCACCCGGTCGACGCTGGCGCCGATCAGCGTCTTGATCTCCTTGGCCGCCTCGGCCGAGCGCTGCGCCAGGCTGCGCACCTCGCCGGCCACCACCGCGAAGCCGCGGCCCTGCTCGCCGGCACGGGCGGCCTCCACCGCGGCGTTGAGCGCCAGGATGTTGGTCTGGAAGGCGATGCCGTCGATGACGGCGATGATGTCGCCGATGCGGCGCGAGCTGCTGCTGATGTCTTCCATCGTCGAGACCACGCGCGCCACCACTTCGCCGCCCCGGGTGGCGGCGTCGCTGGCGTCGGTGGCCAGCCGCGTGGCCTGCTGGGCGGTTTCGGCGCTGTGGCTGACGGTGGCGGTCATCTGCTCCATCGAGGCGGCCGTCTCCTGCAGGCTGCTGGCCTGCTGTTCGGTGCGGCGCGACAGGTCGGCGTTGCCATTGGCGATCTGCAGGCTGCCGGTGGCGATCGCGTCGGAGGCTTCGCGCACCTGGGCCACCAGACGGGCCAGCCCTTGCTGCATGCGGCTCAAGGAGGCCAGCACGCTGCCCGGCGCCGCCCGGTCGGCGCTGGCGATCGGGCTCAGGTCGCCCTGGGCCACGCGTTCGGCCACGGCGCCCAGTTGCGCGGGCTCGGCGCCCAGCGCGCGGCGCAGCTGGCGCTGGATGCTCACCAGGAAAAACAGCGCGCTGCCCAGCGCCGCCAGGCTGGCCGCGATCAGCGCGGTGCGGAACGTCGCATAGCCTTGCTGGGCGTCGGTCACGCTGTCTCGCGTGCTTTCGCCCAGGGCGCCCAGGTAGGCGTCCACCGCCCGCTGCAGCTCGGCCAGCAGCGGGCGGCACTCGCGGTTCATCACCTCGATGGCCTGCGCCTGCTGCCCTTGCGAGGCCAGGGACACCACGCGCAGGGCCACCGGGTTGTAGCGCGTTTCCACGTCCTGCAGGCGCTGCAACCCCTGGCGTTCGGCCGCGCTCACGTCGGCGTCGTCGGTCACCCGCAAGGCCAGGCGCGAGAGGGTGCGTTGCACCGCGTTGTGGGCATGCTGCACGGCGGACAGTTCGGCCTCGGTGTCGGTGGGGCCGCTCACCAGCACCAGGTTGCGGGCACTGATGGCGCGGTTGGCGGCCGCCGAGCGCAGGTCGTTGGCCAGTTGCATGCGCTGGCCGTCGGCGGCCACATAGCGCTCGAAGTGCTGGTTGCTGCGGTGCAGGGCCGTGACAGCCAGCCCCGAGACCGTGGCCACGAGCACCGACAGCAGGCTGAAGGCAGCGGCCAGGCGGGCGCGCAGGGTGAGAGAGTTCGTGAACATGGTGGAGGGTGCACAGGGTGGTGGTCTCCGCAATCTCGGACAGGGATGCAGCTTCTTAAACGATAGAAATGCTATTTGTGCCAGTAGTTCGGCAGCCCGCCCGAACAGGCGCCTTGCTCACGGCCTTTTCACCGGCTTTGCGCCGGGCGGAGCCTTCTACGATGAGTGCCACCCCGCCACGCCCCACTGCCGCTGAGCCATGTCCGTCGATCCTTCGCTTCGCAACCTCGACATCGATGTCCCGGCGCAACCGGAGGCGCTGGTGCGCCTGTCGCTGCTGCTGGCCGACGAGGAGATCAACCTGGATGCGGCCACGCTGCTGATCGAATCCGACATGGCGCTGGCCGCTGCGGTGCTCAAGGCGGTGAACTCGTCCATGTATGGCCTCAAGGGCCGCGTGCAGACGGTGATGCAGGCGGTGCAGTACCTGGGCATGCGCGAGGTGGCCGCCATCACCTTCGAGATGGGGCTGCGTGCCGCCTTTCCGCCCAATGCGCTGCTGGAGCCGGTGTGGCAACGCGCCGGCTACCGCGGGCTGCTGATGGGCCGCATGGCGCAGTTCCTGGGCGTGGACGCCTGGGCCGCGCATTCGGCCGGGCTGTTCGAGGAATGCGGCAAGGCCGTGCTGCTGCGCCATGCCAGCGACCATTACGGCGCCATGCTGCGCGCCGCGCCCAACGACGTGGACCTGCGCACGCTGGAAAAGGCGGGCTTCGGCGTCAGCCACGACGCGCTGGGCGCCGCGCTGTGCGAAAGCTGGGGCCTGGGCGCGCCGGCCGTGGCCAGCGTGCGCCACCATGTGGCCGCGCAGGCGGGCGAGCCGTTTCCGCCGCAGCTGTCCCGGCCCGCGGTGCTGGCGCTGTCGGTCATCGCCCATGTGCTGATGAACGAGCCCGAACTGCTGGAAGACGTGGTGACCCAGGTGGCGCCGCAGGTGCCGCTGGACGAAACGCTGATGCTGCGTGCCGCCCGCAAGGTGGCCGACCAGATGGCCGGCCGTGAGCCGGTGGCGACCCAACACTGAGCCGCCCGCTGTCGGCCCCGTCCGACAGTCGAATGGGCGAGCGGGCGCTGCCGCTGGCAGCGGCCAGCAGGTCCACTGGGCTTTTGCCCGAGGACCCCACGCCATGTTGGAAAAACTGCCCGGCATGCTGGGCCATGCGCTGCGCCACCAGCGCGCCGGCCTGGACGAGACCGTGTTCCACCACACCCCGCTGCGCAGCGGCCTGGGCGCCATCGAGGTGGGCAGCCTGGCCTTTGCCGACCATGCGCCGATCCCGCAGCGCTACACCGCCGATGGCGAAGGCCTGTCGCCCCCGCTGCACTGGCGCAACGTGCCCGCCAACGCCACCAGCGTGCTGCTGATCGTGGAAGACGCCGATGCGCCCACGCCGCACCCGCTGGTGCACGGCATCGTGGTGGACCTGCCGCCCGACCAGACGGCCCTGGCCGAAGGCGCGCTGGACGCCACCGACGACGACGGCACCGAGGCCCATGCCGGCCGCCATTCGTTTTTAGGCAGCGGCTGGCTGCCGCCCGACCCGCCGCCGGGCCATGGCGTGCACCGCTATGTGTTCCAGGTGTTCGCGCTCGGGCCGGGCGAGCCCTTCAGCGCCACGCCCGGCCGCGACGAGGTGCTGGCCGCGCTGCAGCAGCGTGTGCTGGCCGGCGGCTGCCTGATCGGCACCTATGAACGGCCCGATGGTTCGGTGAAGGCCGACGAGCCTGCGACCGCGGACGTGGCGCCTGCCGCCACCGCGCCCTTGGCGCCACAATAGCCCGGGCCGGCACACCCACGTGCCGGGGGCTGTTGCGCATGAAGGTCGTCGTCACACGGGTCTGCCGCATCACACGTGCCACCGCCGGGGCCTGGGCCTGCGCGGGCCTGCTGGCCATGACGGGCGCTGCTGCGCAGGCAGCGGGCCTGCCTTCCACCCAGGTGGCCTGGGTGCCCGCCGCGGTGGATGCCGACATCGACCGCGCCTTTGCCCAGGCCAGGGCCGAGCGCAAGCCGGTGTTGCTGTACTGGGGCGCCACCTGGTGCCCGCCGTGCAACCAGCTCAAGGCCACCTTGTTCAACCGCCAGGACTTCGCGGCGCTGTCGCGCAGCTTCGTGGCGGTGCATGTGGATGGCGACCGGCCCGGCGCGCAGAAGCTGGGCGCCGCCTTCCAGGTGCGCGGCTACCCGACGATGATCCTGCTGCAGCCCGACCGCACCGAGATCACCCGCCTGCCCGGCGAGGTGGATGCGCCGCAGGTGCTGGCCATGCTGCAGGCCGGCCTGGCCGGTGGCCGCCCGGCCACCCAGGTGCTGGCCGATGCCCGCGCCCAACGGCCTTTGAGCGCTGCCGAATGGCGGCTGCTGGCCTTTTATGGCTGGGACATCGACGAATCGCGCCTGGTGCCGGCGGCCGAACGGCCGGCGGTGCTGGCCGCGCTGGCCACTGCGGCCACGCGCGCGCCATCGGCCGATGACGAGGCGCGGACCCGGCTCCTGCTCAAGGCGCTGGCGGCCTCGGTGGAAGGCAAAAGCGGCCTGCAGCCGGATGGCGGCATGCGCAGCCGCGTGGAACGCCTGCTGGCCGATACCGCCGCCGCCCGCAGCCAGATGGACGTGCTGGTGAACGCGGCGCCGGCGCTGCTGAAGGCGCTGGCCCCGCCAGACGGCGCGGGCCGGGCCGAGCTGGCCGCCGCTTTCGAGGCGGCCCTGCTGCGCCTGCAGAACGACACCACGCTCTCGCGCAGCGACCGCATCACCGCGCTGGACGCACGCGTGTCGCTGGCCCGCGGCGGTCAGCCCGAAGATGCGGTGTCGCCGCGCCTGCCCGAGCCCTTGCTCAAGGACGTGCGCGAGCTGGCCACGCGCCTGGACCGCGAAACGCTGGACCCCTTCGAGCGCCAGGCCGTCATTCCCACCGTGGCCTATGTGCAGTCGCGCGCCGGCCTGTGGGCCGACAGCGATGCGCTGCTCAAGGCCAACCTGCCGCGCAGCCCGGCGCCTTACTACCTGATGAGCCAGCTGGGCGGCAATGCGCGCAAGCAGGGTCGCACCGACGAAGCGTTGCGTTGGTATGCACAAGCCTTCGAGCGCAGCGAAGGCCCGGCCACGCGGCTGCAGTGGGGCGCCGGCTACCTGGCGGCGCTGGTGGACCTGGCACCGGCCGATGCCGCCCGCATCGAGCAGGTGGCGGCGCAGCTGTTCACCGAAGCGGCGCGCGACAGCGCGGCTTTTCATGAGCGCAGCGGCCGGTCCTTGCAGCGCCTGGGGCAGAAGCTGGCCGCCTGGTCGGCCGACCGCCCGACGGCGGAGCCGGCGGTGCAGCGGCTGCAGGCCCAGCTCAGCGGCGTGTGCGCGGCGCGCGAGGCAGCCGACGGCCAGCGCGCCACCTGCGAGGCCATCGCGCGCCAGCTTTCCGGCCGCAGCAACCCGCGCGGTTGAGGCGCCACCGGCGCGGCCGGGCGCATCGGCTAACCTCAGCGGGATAGGAGACGTGCCCATGCCCCGCCTGCAGCTCGACAACAACCGCCTGGACCCCGCCATCCGCGACGTGGTGGCCGGCTACCAGCATGCGCTGGTGAGCCAGGTGCAGCAGGCCATCGACGCCCATCCGGTGGTGGTCGTGGGCATGGCGCAGAACCCCTTCGTCAAGCGGGCGCGCCGTGCGCTCGACGCGGCCGGCGTGCGCTACCAGTACATCGAGCGCGGCAGCTACTTCAGCGCCTGGCGCGAGCGGCTGGCGCTGAAGATGTGGTCGGGCTGGCCCACGTTTCCGATGGTGTTCGTGCAGGGCCAGCTGATCGGCGGTGCCGACGAGTTGCAGCGGCTGATCGCCAGCGGCGTGTTGCAGCAGCGCCTGGCGGCCGGCCGCCCCGCGGCCGCATGAAACGCCGCGGCGCCTGGGCGCTGGCCGCGGTGGCGCTGCTGGCCCAGGCCGGTGCGCAGGCCGCGCCCGCGCTCACGCCCTGCCGGCTGGACGGCATCGAGCACGAAGCCCGCTGCGGCCAGGTGGAGCGCCCGCTCGACCCGCAGCAGCCGGGCGGCACCCATATCACGGTGCACTACGCGGTGCTGCCGGCGCTGGCGCGCAACAAGCGGCCCGACCCGGTGTTCTTCTTTGCCGGTGGCCCCGGGCAAAGCAGCATCGAGCTGGCCGGGCCCATCAGCGGCATGCTGGCGCGCTTTCTGAACCGGCGCGACGTGGTGCTGATCGACCAGCGCGGCACCGGCCGCAGCGCGCCGCTGCTGTGCGACGACGACGAAGGCCGCGCGCCGCTGGCGCAGCAGTTCGAGCCGGGGGAGCAGCGCCAGCGCATCGCGCGCTGCCTGGCCACCTTGAAGGCGCTGCCTTACGGCGACCTGCGCCAGTTCACCACGCCCATCGCGGCGGGCGACGTGGACGCGGTGCGCCGGCAGCTGGGCGCTGCGCGCGTCAATCTGGTGGGCGCCTCCTACGGCACGCGGCTGGCGCTGGAAGTACTGCGCCAGTACCCGCAGCAGGTGCGCCGCGTGGTGCTGGACGGCGTGGCCCCGCCCGACATGGTGCTGCCGCAGGCCTTTGCCACCGACCAGCAGCGCGCGCTGGAAGCGGTGTTCAGCGGCTGCGAACGCAACGCCGACTGCCGCAGCCGCCATCCGCAGCTGCGCCAGCGATGGGCCAGCCTGCGCGCCAGCCTGCCGCGTGAATGGACGGTGCGCCACCCCGTGACCGGCGAGGCCGAACGCCAGACCGTGACCGCCGAGGTGCTGGACACGGTACTGCGCGGCCCGCTGTATTCACCGGTGCTGGCCTCGGCCCTGCCGCAGGCGATGGACGAGGCCACGCAAGGCCGGCTGGAGCCGCTGGCCGGCCTGGCCCATGCGGCCAGCGGCCGCCGCGGCGGCACCGGCGTGGCCATGGGCATGCACTTTTCGGTGGTGTGCGCCGAGGACGCTCCGCGCCTGCCGCCGCCGGCGGGCCAGGAAGACCCGCTGCTGCGCCGCTACCGCGACGTGTGCACCGACTGGCCGCGCGGCAGTGTGCCGGCGGCCTTCTACACGCTGCCGCCCGCGCCGGTGCCGGTGCTGTTGCTGTCGGGCGGGCTGGACCCGGCCACACCGCCCCGCCATGGCGAGCGCGTGGCCGCGGCCCTGGGCCCGCGCGCCCGCCATGTGGTGGTGCCCAACGCCGGCCACGGCGTGGCCATGCTGCCCTGCATGCGCGACGTGCTCTACCGCTTTGTCGATACCGCCGACGAAGCCGCGGCGCTGGACCGCGTGAGCGCCGATGCCGCCTGCGCGGTGCAGGTGCCGGCGCCGTTGCCGTTTGCGCCACCGTCGTCTTCCGGGCCGCACAGATGATCGAGGTGCTGGGTTTGAAGAAGGGCTTTGCCAGTGGCCGTGGCCTCAGCGCGCGTGTGGTGCAGGCGGTCGATGGCGTCGACTTTCGTGCCGAGGACGGCCGCATCACCGGCCTGCTGGGCCCCAACGGCGCCGGCAAGACCACCAGCCTGCGCATGGTGGCCGGCCTGCTGGTGCCCGACGAAGGCCGGGTGCTGGTGGACGGCATCGACGTGGCGCTGGAGCCGCAGCGCGCGCTGGCGCGCATGGGCGTGCTCAGCGATGCGCGCGGCCTGTACCCGCGGCTGACCGCGCGCGAGAACATCGTCTACTACGGCCGTCTGCAGGGCATGGCCCGCGCCGCCGCACTGCAGCGGGTGGAGGCGCTGGCCCCGGTGCTGGACATGGCGCCGCTGCTGGACCGCCGCACCGACGGCTTCAGCCAGGGCGAGCGCATGAAGACCGCGCTGGCCCGCGCGCTGGTGCACGACCCGGCCAACATCATCCTGGACGAACCCACCAACGGGCTGGACGTGCTGGCCACCCGCGCGCTGCGCGAGGCCCTGCGCCGGCTGCGCGACGACGAAGGCAAGTGCATCGTGTTTTCCACCCACATCATGCAAGAGGTGCAGCGGCTGTGCGACCGCGTGGTGGTGGTGTCGGCCGGCCGCACCGTGGCCGACGGCAGCGTGGACGAGCTGCTGGCGCGCAGCGGTCAGGCCGACTTCGAGGACGCCTTCGTGCGGCTGGCCTTCGGGCCGCAGGCGGTGGCTTCATGAGGCGGTGGCGCCTGCTGGCCGACGCCTGGGTGGTCTACGGCAAGGAGCTGCTGGACGCGCTGCGCGACCGGCGCACGCTGGCCACGGTGCTGCTCAGTTCGGTGGCGGTGGGGCCGGTGCTGCTGGTGGTGCTGTCGGTGCTGATGGCCGACATGGAGCAGCGCGCCGAGCAGCGCGAGATCCGCGTCGTGGGCATCGAGCAGGCGCCCGGCCTGGCCAACTTCCTGGCGCGCCAGACCTGGCGCGTGCTGCCCGCGCCGGCCGACTACGAAGACCTGCTGCGCCGCAACCGCCTGGGAGATGCGGTGCTGGTGGTGCCGCCGGGCTTCGAGGCGGCGCTGGCCGGCGCGCAGCGGCCGCAGCTGCAGATCGTGAGCAACGGCGCCAATCCGCGCTCGCAGGCCGCGGGCGCGCGCCTGGCGCGGCTGGTGGGCGGCTATGTGAACGAGCGGGCCACGCTGGGCCTGGCTTTGCGCGGCACCTCACCGGCGGTGCTCGACCTGGTGGACGTGCAGCCGCGCGACCTCTCGACCCCGCGCGGGCGGGCGGCGCAGCTGTCGGCCTTCGTGCCCATCCTGGTGTTGATGGCGGTGCTGTACGGGGCGTTGCCGGCCGCGCTCGATTCCACCGCCGGTGAACGCGAACGCGGCTCGCTGGAGCCGCTGCTGATGAACCCGGCCTCGCCCTTGGCGCTGGTGCTGGGCAAGTGGGCGGCGGTGGCCAGCGTGGCCATGGGCGTGGCCTTCCTGGCGTCCTTCAGCTTCCTGCCCGCGCAGTGGCTGCTGCGCAGCGAAACGCTGGCCGCGATGTTCGCCTACGGCTGGCGCGAGGCGCTGATGTTCCTGCTGCTGCTGGTGCCGCTGGCGGCCGCGGTGTCGGCGGTGCTGATGGCGGTGGCCATCCGCTGCCGCAGCGTGAAGGAGGCGCAGGCCAACTCGGCCGTGATCGTGCTGCTGGTCTCGGTGCTGCCGCTGGTGGCGCTGTTCAACGATGCCGGGCCGCAACCCTGGCAGCTCTGGGTGCCGGCGCTGGGCCAGGTGACCTTGATGAACCGGGTGCTGGCCGCGGAAGCCGTGCCTGTGGCCGACCTGCTGGCGCCGCTGCTGGTGTGTGCCGCCCTGGCGGTGGCGGGTGTGCTGGACGTGGCGCGCCGTCTGCGGCCGGCCGCGCTGCGATGAGCGCGATGTGCCCGTCAGTTCAACAGGCAGGCGGTGCCCAGCGTGCGTTCCACTTCGTCCTGCCAGGGCAGGCCGTGCACGATCTCGGTCAGGTGGCGCGCTGCTTCCCAGGCGGTGAGCACCGAGCCGGCGTGGTCCACCAGGCGCAGATTGGTCACCACGCACATCGGGTCGGCCATGGCCACCACGCCGGGGCACAGCTGCACCCAGTCCCAGGCCACGCCGGCTTCCACGTCGCCCAGGGGCCCCACCCACAGCGTGTGGCCGCTCAGGGGCGTGTGGCCGTCGCCCGTGCTCATCACGCGCGTGTCATGGTGCGAGAAGTGCAGGTGGCGCTTGGAAGTCGCCTGCCACAATACGGTTGGCCAGGCATGCAGCGTCCATGAGGGTGTCATTGTTGTTGGCGAGAGTGGAGGGTTGGCTGGCCGCAGGGGGCTGGGCGACGGGTTCACAGTCTTGGTCATCGGCCATGTCGCATCAAGCTGTAAACCTTGACAGGATGAAGGTGCCACAGGGGCAGGTGCAGGAAGTCTGATGCTGCAGGGCCACTATCTCGCGGTGCTAGAAGCCCGCGACATCGATGAATTCAGAAGCGCCGTGCTGCGCTTCACCCAGGACATCGGCTTCAACACGGTCAGTGCGGTGACCGTGGTGGAGCAGCATGGCCAGGACGCCGACTTCATCGCCGTGGGCAATGCGCCGGCGGGTTATGAGGAGGCGCACCACCGTGTGTCCGACTCGCGCCGCGACCCGGTGATGCAGCATCTCAAGCGCCAGAGCGTGCCGCTGGTGTGGTCGCAGGACACCTACCTGAAGACCGGCGTCGGCGACCTGTGGGAAGAGCAGGCTGCCTTCGGCTATCGCACCGGCGTGGCCATGGCCCTTCATTTGCCCGAGGGCAAGCACTTCCTGCTGGGCGTGGACCGCGACCTGCCCTTGCCGGAGGACAAGCGCGAGCTGACCCGCATCGTGGCCGACCTGCAGCTGTTCGCTGTGCATGCGCAGGACACCGCCTTGCGCATCCTGGTGCCGCCCAGCTGCCAGCCCGAGCGGCCGGCGCTGACCGTGCGCGAGGTGGAGGCGCTGAAATGGACGATGGAAGGCAAGACCGCGTGGGAGGTGGGCACGATCCTAGGGATCTCGCAGCGCACCGCGGTGATGCACATTAACAATGCCATGCACAAGCTGGATTGCGCCACCAAGCACCAGGCGGTGCTGAAGGCGCTGCGCCTAGGGCTGATCCACTGACGGGCGCAAGCTGTAAGAGCTTACAGTTACCTGTGACGGACTCGACTGCTGCAATAAGGACGCGTCGCTGTGAAGACGCATCCTCTAAATTCCAGGAGTCGACCATGGCCCAATCGCAATTCAACGCCGCTGCCACCCAGGCTGCCCAGCAAGTGCGCACGCCCGCCCCGCAGGCGGCCACCACCGCGCAAAAGCCTGCTGCGCCCATCGTGCTGGACGAGCGCCTGCTGGGCCAGGTCACCGGCGGCCTGCCCCGCGTCGGCGGCTGGTGATGTGCGTGCCGCGCGCTGCCGGCTGTGCAGCGGGCGGCCTGCCTTGACCTGAGAGCGTGTCCACCCTGTTCCGGCGCGAAGCGCTGGACCACCAGCGTGACCAGTGGCTGGGCCACATCCGGCTGGCGCAGCCCTTGTCGCTGCGCTGGCTGACCGTGCTGGTGGTGGCCGCCGCGTTGGCGGTGGGCAGCTTTCTCTACCTCGGCCACTACACCCGCAAGGCGCGCCTGGCCGGTGAGCTGGTGCCGCAGGGCGGCCTGCTGGAGCTGCGCACGCCGCAGGACGGCGTGGTGCTGGAGCGCCGTGTGCACGAAGGCGACCGTGTGCACCAGGGCGACGTGCTCTACGTGCTGGCGCTGGACCGCAGCAGTGCGCAGGGCGACACCCAGGCCGCCGTGCGCCGCAGCCTGGACGAGCGCCGCCGCAGCCTGCAGGCCGCCGCCGACCGCACGCTGGCACTGCGCGACGAACGCGTGGCGGCCTTGTCCGGCCGCATCCAGGACCTGACGCGTGAGCGCACGCTGATCGACGAGCGCACCGCGCTGCAGCGCCAACGCCTGCAGCTGGCCGAGCAGGCGCTGGCGCAGTTCGAATCGCTGCGCGACCAGGACTTCATCGCCCCCGCGCAGCTGCGCGCCAAGCAGCAGGACGTGCTGGAACAGCGCGAACGCCTGCAGGCGCTGGCCCAGGAAAAGCAGCAGCAGGCCCGCACGCTGGCCGCGCTGCAGGCCGAGCTGCGCGAGCTGCCGCTGCAGGCCGAATCGCAGCTGGGCGAGATCGAGCGGGAGGCCGCCGGCCTGGCCGGCGACACCGCGCAGACCGAAGCCCGCCGCCAGCAGCTGATCCGCGCGCCGCAGGACGGCACGGTGGGCGCGCTGGCGGCCGAGCCCGGTCAGTCGGTGGGGGCTGCCGCCGTGCTGGCGCGGCTGATGCCGGGCGACGCGCCGCTGCTGGCGCAGTTGTATGCGCCGTCCAGCGCCATCGGCTTTTTGCGGCCGGCGCAGCCCGTGTTGATGCGCTACCAGGCCTTTCCGTACCAGAAGTTCGGCGCGCAGCCGGGGCGGGTGCTGCAGATCTCGCGCACGCCGATGCCCGGCCGGCCCGATGCCGAGCCGGTGTACCGCGTGACCGTGGCACTGGAGCGGCAGGCGGTGCAGGCCTATGGCCAACCGCAGCCGCTGCTGCCCGGCATGCAGCTGGAAGCCGATGTGCAGCTCGACCGCCGACGGCTGATCGAGTGGATCTTCGAGCCGCTGCTCGGCATGGCCGGGCGGGTGTAGTCGCCGATGCTCGATCGCCTGAACCTGGGTTGGCGCCCGCGCCGCCGCGTGCCCATGTTGCTGCAGACCGAAGCGGCCGAATGCGGCCTGGCCTGCATCGCGATGGTGGCCGCCGCGCATGGCCTGCACACCGACCTGCCCACCTTGCGGCGGCGTTTTTCGCTGTCGCTCAAGGGCGCTTCGATGGGCGACCTGGTACGCATTGCGGGCGAGCTGCAGCTGGCGCCGCGCGCGCTGCGCGCCGAGCCCGAACACCTGGCCGGACTGCAGCTGCCCTGCGTGCTGCACTGGGACATGAACCACTTCGTGGTGCTGGTGGCGGTGCAGCGGGGCGTCGCGGTGATCCACGATCCGGGGCAGGGCGTGCGGCGGCTGAAGCTGGCCGAGCTGTCGCGGCATTTCACCGGCATTGCGCTGGAGCTGACACCGGCCGGCGGCTTCGCGCCGCGGGTGGAGCGGCAGCCGTTGAGCCTGCGGCGGCTGCTGGGCCGCGTGAGTGGCCTGAAGCGCGCGCTGGCGCAGGTGTTCGTGCTGGCGCTGGTGCTGGAAGCTTTTCTGCTGCTATCGCCGTTCTTGCTGCAGTGGGTGGTGGACGGCGTGCTGGTCAGCGGCGACCGCGACCTGCTGGTGACGCTGGGGCTGGGCTTCGGGCTGCTGGTGTTGCTGCAGGTGGCCACCGGCGCGGTGCGCTCGTGGGCGGTGCTGGTGCTGTCGGCCACGCTCAACCTGCAGTGGCTGTCCAATGTGTTCGCGCATCTGATGCAGCTGCCGGTGGCCTGGTTCGAGAAGCGCCACACCGGCGACATCTGGTCGCGGTTCTCGGCGGTGCAGCAGATCCAGAAGACGCTGACCACCAGCTTCGTGGAAGCGGTGCTCGACGGCGTGATGGTGCTGGCCACGCTGGCGATGATGGCGGCCTACAGCGGCCGGCTCAC
>CAKZXL010000763.1 GCA_937883885.1 uncultured Aquincola sp.
GGCCGGCACCTCGCCGATCCTGAAGACCTCCTCATCGTGAAAGAGGTGGTCGAACTGCGCGCCGTCGGGCAGGAAGTTGCGCTCCAGGTTGTACAGCTTCTTGAAGGTGGCCTGGACTTCCTTGATGCGCTCGCCGATGGCGATGCGGCCGCCGACCTTGCCCTGCAGGTAACGGGCGCTCGACAGGTGGTCGGCATGCGCATGCGTTTCCAGGATCCACTGCACCTGCAGCCCTTGGTCGCGCACATGCGCCAGCAGCCTGTCTGCCTGCACGGTGCTCGTACGCCCCGACTTGAAGTCGAAGTCCAGGACCGGGTCCACGATGGCCGCGCATCGGGTGGCGTTGTCGACGATGACGTAGGACACGGTCCAGGTCTTGTCGTCGAAGAAGGGATGGACCGTGGTTCTGGCCGACATGCGGGCTCCTTGCTGCGTCAATATCTTGATCAATATTATATTGACTAATATAATGAAGGCAAGTTGAAGGAGCCCGCCCGTGTCCCGTTCCACCGTCATCGACCCCGAGGTGCTGCGCCAGGCCGCGGGCGAGGCCGTGAGCGCCCTCAAGGTGCTGGCCAACCAGGAGCGGCTGCTGCTGCTCTGCCAGCTGTCGCAGGGGGAGATGTCGGTCGGCGAGCTGCAGGACGCCCTGGGCATCCTGCAGCCGACGCTGTCGCAGCAGCTGGGCGTGCTGCGCAACGAAGGCGTGGTGACGACGCGCCGCGACGGCAAGCGCATCTGCTACAGCCTGGCAGACCCGAAGCTGCTGCAGGTGCTGGAGCTGCTCTACACCCTGTACTGCCCGAAGGAGTAAACCGTGACCATCGACTGGAACGCCTTCACGCCCTGGGCCTCGCTGGCGGGGGGTGTGCTCATCGGGTTGGCGGCCGCGCTGTTCGTGCTGCTCAATGGCCGCATCGCCGGCATCAGCGGCATCCTGGGCGGGCTGCTCAAGCCCGTCGAAGGCGACCTGGGCTGGCGCATCGCGTTCTTGCTCGGCCTTGTGGCATCCCCGGCCGCCTATGCGTGGATGGCCCGTTTGCCTTCACCACAGATCGACGCCAGCTGGGGCGCCCTGGTGCTCGCCGGCCTGCTGGTCGGTGTCGGCACGCGCTACGGCTCGGGCTGCACCAGCGGCCATGGTGTCTGTGGCCTGTCGCGGCTATCGCCGCGCTCTCTGGTGGCCACCGCCACCTTCATGGCTGCTGGATTCGCCACGGTGTTTGTCGTCCGGCATCTGCTGGGCCTTTGAGGAGTCATCATGCCTGTGCTCACGTCCTTGCTGGCCGGCCTGGTCTTCGGCGTTGGCCTGCTGCTCTCGGGCATGGCCGATCCGGCGAAGGTGCTGGGCTTTCTCGACCTGGCCGGTCGGTGGGACCCGTCTCTGGGGATGGTGATGCTGGGCGCGATTGCGGTCGGTCTGGTCGCTTTCACGGTCGCCCAACGGCGCCGCGTGTCACTGCTGGGCCTGGAGATGAAGCTGCCCGCGGCGCGCCACATCGACCGCCGCCTGCTGGGCGGTGCACTGCTCTTTGGCATCGGCTGGGGCATCGCCGGCTTCTGCCCGGGGCCTGCGCTGGTGGCACTGGGCATGGGCCAGGCCAAGGCCGCGGTCTTCGTGCTGGCCATGCTGGCCGGCATGGGCCTGTTCGAGCTGATCGAGCGCCGCCGTCCGGTCGCCCTTACCGCCCCCATCCCCGCCCCCGCCCCCGCCCTGTCCGAAACGTGACCGACCAGCGCAGTGCTTTGACCGGCGACACGCTGTGCTGCCAGTCCCAGCGGGCGGGGCCGCGCAGCAGGTAGATGGCGCGGGGCTCGGCCGTCACCGGGATCACGTCTGCCCGGGTCAGCGCCACCGGTGGGTAGGGCCGAAAGCGCAGCACCGCCGGGCCGCCCAGCGACAGGCCGATGATGTCCTCGAAGTCGGGCACGTCGCGGTGCCAGCCCAGCGGCGTGCCGGGCGGGTATTCGGCCACCAGCGCATGCACCAGCGCGTGGGGCGGCAGGCCGGCCCAGGCGGCCATGCGGTCGCGCAGCGGGTGCAGCGGCTCGGGCAGCGGTGCGGCGGGCAATAACTCGTTGCTGTCGTAGTCGAAGCTGCCACCGTAGCTCACCACCTGCCGGCGCGCCGTATACCCCTTGTAGCGGGCCGGCGCCAGCGGCAGTTGCCGCAGCAGGGTGATCAGTCCGGCTTCTTCCTGGGCGCTGAGAAAATCCCGCGCCACGACCATGCCCGGCGGCAGCCTGGGCGGCGGGGGCTCGGGTAGATCGAACAGCAGCCCTTGTTGCATGCGCCCAGCTTACCCAGGGCCCATACCCCCCGCTTTACGCGGTCTTCACATCGGCAGGCACCGGGGTTGCCCGGTCTCACCACCCTGCCGATCTTCCTGAGTCGTTCGTCTTCATGTCCTTGCCCGTCGTATCCCAAGAACAAGCACCCCGCGCCCGCATCCTGATCGTGGAAGACGACCTGGACGGCGCGCAGGCCCTGGAGGCGCTGCTGCAGATGGAAGGCTACGAGGTGCGCACCGCGCCCAACGGGGCCGAGGGGTTGGCGGTGGCGGCGCAGTTCGACCCCCACATCGTGCTGCTGGACCTGCACCTGCCGGTGGTGCACGGCGTGGCCGTGGCGCAGCATCTGCGGGTCAATGAACATGCGATGCGCCGGGTGATCATCGGCATCACCGGCCTCAGCTCGGCCTACCCGGCCGATGCCCAGGCCTTCGACCACAAGCTGAGCAAGCCGATCGACGCCGAGCA
>CAKZXL010000764.1 GCA_937883885.1 uncultured Aquincola sp.
AGCGCCTGCGAAAAATCCATGTCGCGCGCCACATAGCCCGGCGTGTCCGCGTTGGCGATGTTGCTGGCGATCATCTGCTGGCGTTCCGAGCGCAGCTGCAAGGCCTGCGTCTGGAAGTTCAGCGTGTCGGTGAGGCGTTCGATCATCGAAGTCCCTCGGGTGGGCTCTGCCGGGTCTACCGGGTGCGGCCCATTGTCGACAGCGGGTGCAGGCACCATCAGCGCGAATAGCGGGGTCTTCCGCCGCCACTTCACGGCCCCGCGGCCGGCAGCCCGCCCCTACATTGGCTGCCATGCAAACCCCCGCCCCTGCCACGCCCCGCCGGCCCTTCCTGGCCCGCGCATGCCGTGCAGCGGCCTGGGCGCCGCTGCTGGCCGCCGCCGTGGCGTCGGCCCAGGGCGCCGAGCCGCCACCGCCGCGCGGCGTGGACGCTGCGCTGGCCCGCCAGGTGCGTGAACTGGCGCAAGCCGCCTCCCGCACCGCGGTGCCCGGCATGCGGGTGGACATCGAACTGGGCGAGCTGGACCCGCGCCTGAAGCTGGCGCCGTGCCAGCAGGTGGAGCCTTACCTGCCGCCCGGCGTGCGCCTGTGGGGCAAGGCCCGCATCGGCCTGCGCTGCCTGCAGGGCCCCACCCGCTGGAACGTGTTCCTGCCCGTCACGGTGCAGGTGTTCGCGTCATCGCTGGTGGCCACCCGCGCGCTGCCCACCGGCGCCACGCTGGAAGCCGGCGACTTGCAACTGGCTGAAACAGACATCGCGGCCGACCCCTCGCCGCCGGTGCGCGAGAGCGCGCTGGTGCTGGGCCGCACGCTGGCACGCCCGCTGGCCGCCGGCGAAGCGCTGCACCAGCGCGACCTGCGCGCCCGCCAGTGGTTTGCCGCCGGCGAGACCGTGAGGGTCGTGGCCCAGGGCCAGGGCTACAGCGTGGTGGGTGAAGGCCAGGCCATGACCCCCGGTATCGAGGGTCAAGCCGTGCGTGTCAGAACCGAAAACGGGCGGGTGCTCACCGGCCAGGCCGTGGCCGAGCGGCAGGTGGAGGTCACGCTGTGATCCACAAATTAGAGCTCGCAAGCCCTAAAGTCCCGTCAGCGGCCACCGATACAACGAGCATGTTGAAAAGGCGGCCTCTCCCCGCTGACAGGAGCACCCCATGAAGATCGGTTCCATCGACAACAAGCCGCTGGCGCCGGTGACCGGCGAGCGCAATGCGCCGACCGCCGCCCCCGCCGCCAAGCCGGAGAAGACCGCCACCCCCGAGGCCAGCGCGCAGGTGACGCTGTCATCGACCGCCAAGTCGCTGGGTGACGGCAATGCCGAATTCGACGCCGCCAAGGTCGAGCGCGTGTCCAACGCCATCCGCGACGGCAAGTACCAGGTGAACGCCGAGGCGATCGCCGACAAGCTGATTTCCAACGCCCAGGAACTGCTGAGCCGCGGTTCCCACTGATCAACCCCGCAGCTTCTGCCGCCATGCTGAACCCCTCCACCACCGCCGGCCCGTCGTCCAAGAGCCAGGAGCTGGAGGTTGCGCTCGCCGCGGTGGAGCTTCACCTCAGCAGCCTGGGGCAGGCGCTGCAGGACAGCAATGCCGCGGCCATCGAGAAGCAGGCCACCGAGCTGCACCGCTCGCTGGCCACCGCGGTCAACCGCTTTGCGCAGGCCGCCCGGCAGGGTGGCGTGCCCCCGGCGCTGCGCCAGCGTCTGGCGGCCGCCAGCGGCCGCGTGGCGGCGCAGCGCGAAAGCCTGGCGCGTGCCACCGCTGCGCTTGACCGTGCCATCGATGCCTTGATGCCCGGCCAGGGCGGTGCGCTGTACGGCGCCAGCGGCGTGCCCGACCGCGGCGCCTCCACCGGCGTGGTGCAGGCCTGAGCACGCGCGGCGCCCGCCGCGCCGCGATCAGGGCGCCGGGTCGTCCGGCCCCGGCGGCTGCTGCATCACGGCCAGCGTGGCCAGCACAAGGTCGGCCACCAGCCCTTCATCCAGCGGCTGGCCGTATCGCCATTTGAGGTGGCGCAGGCCGCGGCCCGTGCCTTCGAGCATCGGAAAACGCGGCAGCAGCGCCGCGCCGCGGAACACCTGCAGGTGGATGTGCGCCTTGTAGGGCGCGATGGCCAGCGCATGCAGGTGGTTCACGGTGAAGATCAGGTTGCCCCATTTCACCGCCTGCCCCAGCGAGGGCGCGGTGCGCAGCACCACCGCCTGCAAGGCCCGCGCGGCCGGCTGCTGCTGTGGCGGCAGCATGTCGAACCAGGCTTCGATCAGGGCGGCTGAACGCACCAGGTGACGCATGGGGGCCCTCCGTGATTGACCAGGGCTTACAGGTTGCGCGCGTCGAAGGTGTTGCAGTCGTTCATGTTGCCCGAGGCCTGGCCGCGCTTGAACCAGGCCACCCGTTGTGCGCTGGTGCCGTGGGTGAAGGTCTCGGGCACCACCGTGCCCTGCGACTGGCGCTGCAGCGTGTCGTCGCCGATGCGCGAGGCGGCGTTCATCGCCTCTTCCAGGTCGCCCTGCTCCAGCCAGCCCTTGCCCTGCTGCGAATCGTGCGCCCAGACGCCGGCCAGGCAATCGGCCTGCAGTTCCACCCGCACCGACAGCTGGTTCATCTGCCGCTCGCCCACCTTGCCCCGCATCGCGTCCACCTTGTCGGTGATGCCGAGCTGGTTCTGCACATGGTGGCCCACCTCGTGCGCGATGACGTAGGCCTGCGCAAAGTCGCCCGGCGCGCCCAGCTGCTGGCGCAGTGTGTCGAAAAAGCCGAGGTCGATGTAGATCTTCTGGTCGCCCGGGCAGTAGAAGGGCCCCATGGCCGACTGGCCGGTGCCGCAGGCGGTGCCGATGCGGCCACGGAAAAGCACCAGCTTGGGGTCGCGGTACTGCACGCCGCCGCGCTGCAGCTGGGCACGCCACACCTGTTCGGTGTCGGCCAGCACGGTGGACACGAAGGCCGCTTCACGGTCGTTGGCCGGCGGCGGATGCGCGGGCGCACTCTGGCTGCTGGGCGCGCTGCCGCCGCCTTCCATCAGGCCCAGGATGGTCAGCGGGTTGATGCCGAAGATCCAGCCGGCCACCAGGGCCACGGCCACGCCGCCCAGGCCGATGCTGCCACCGCCCAGGCCGAAGCCGCCGCCGCCACCGCCACCACCGCTGCGGCGGTCTTCCACATTGCTGCTTTGCTGTTCGCCTTCCCACTTCATCGCCGCCTCCTGCTTTTTTGCTTGCGGTACCGCGGCAATGGCAGTGCCTAGGCCTTGGGCAAGGTCACGCCACGCTGGCCCTGGTACTTGCCACCGCGGTCCTTGTAGCTGGTTTCGCACACTTCGTCGCTCTCGAAGAACAGCACCTGCGCGCAGCCTTCACCCGCGTAGATCTTGGCGGGCAGCGGCGTGGTGTTGCTGAACTCCAGCGTCACGTAGCCTTCCCATTCGGGCTCGAACGGGGTGACGTTGACGATGATGCCGCAGCGGGCATAGGTGCTCTTGCCCAGGCAGATGGTGAGCACGTTGCGCGGGATGCGGAAGTACTCCACCGTGCGCGCCAGCGCGAAGCTGTTGGGCGGGATGATGCAGACGTCGCCCTCGAAGTCGACGAAGCTCTTCTCGTCGAAGTTCTTCGGGTCGACGATGGTCGAGTTGATGTTGGTGAAGATCTTGAATTCGGGCGCGCAGCGGATGTCGTAGCCGTAGCTGCTGGTGCCGTAGCTGACGATGCGGTGGCCGTCGGCCGCCGTGCGCACCTGCCCGGGCTCGAACGGCTCGATCATGCCGGCCTGTTCGGCCATGCGGCGGATCCATCGATCGCTCTTGATGCTCATGCGGGGGCTGCTCCTGTCGAGCGCCGGATTGTAGGCAGCGCGCCGCGCCTCAACGGTCGCTGCGCGAGCGACCCCGCAGCCCGTCGATCCAGCGCAGCAGCGGCAGCGTGACCTCCACTTCCAGCGGCCGGCGCAGCAGCCAGGTCAGGCCCACGGCCACCGCCGCCACCGGAAAGGCCGCCAGCACGTCCGACGGGAACTGCACGCCCAGGTAGATGCGCGCCCAGCCCACCAGCAGGCCCAGCGGCAGCATCACCGCGCCCAGGCGCGGCCAGGCCGGCCGCAGCGTGAGCGCGCCCAGCGCCAGCGCCCACAGCACCGTGACGTGCACGCTGGGAAAGCCCGACGCCAGCAGCGGATGCAGGTACTGGTGGCCCAGCGACAGGTCGCCCGGCCGCGGCGACTGCAGCAGCAGCGAGATCACCAGCCCCAGCAGTGCGGCCAGCAGCGCGCCCGTCACCAGCCGCGCCATCGCGCGGCGCAGCGCCGGCGGGCCGAACACCAGCGTGGCGCACAAGGCCACGACGGTCAGCCAGGACACATGGCTGGACAGCAGGCGCAGCAGCCACAGCAGGCTGCCATGCAGGCCCGGCGACGCGTTGAACGCCTCGAACAGATCACGGTCAGACATGGAAAGGCCTCTCGCTCCTTCTTTCACGAACCCCATGGCGGATGCAGGTGCGACGGGTAAGTTCCGCTGCAAGCCCGCGCCGCCGCTGCTATCGTCGTTGTCAAGCCGTTCAACGCACACGCCTTTCGGAGACCGTCTTCATGCGCAACACCACCGAGCTGCTGGCGCAGTACGCCACCTACCACCGGGACCGACGCAACATCGCCACGCATTTCGTCGGCATCCCGCTGATCGTGTTCGCGGTGGGGGTGCTGCTGGCGCGGCCGGTGCTGGGCACCGCCAGCGTCTCATTGACGCCGGCCTGGATCGTGTGGGGCCTGGCCACCCTGTGGTACCTGAGCCGCGGGCAGTTGGCGGTGGGCCTGGCGGTGAGCCTGCTCAATGCGCTGCTGGTGGGCCTGGGGCACACGGTGGCGGGCGGCAGCATGGCGCAGTGGCTGGGCTGGGGCATCGGCAGTTTCGTGCTGGGGTGGTTGATCCAGTTCGTGGGGCATTACTACGAAGGGCGCAAGCCGGCCTTCGTGGACGACCTGACCGGCCTGCTCATCGGGCCGATGTTCGTGGCGGCCGAACTGCTGTTTTCGATGGGCTGGTGCCGCACGCTGCTGGCCGACATCGAACGCCGCGCCGGCCCCACGGTGCTGCGCGACCTGCACAGCCCCGCATGATCCGCGCCCGGCTGCTCGGCGCGCTGGGCCTGGCCGGTACGCTGGCCGCCTGCGTGCAGGCCGCGCCCGACGCCCGGCCTGCGGCGTCGCCCGCCACGCAGGCCGTGTCGGCGCGCCAGGCGCTGGTCGATGCCATCGGCCCCGCACTCTGCCAGAGCGACCAGCAATGCCACACCGTGGCCGTGGGCAGCAAGGCCTGCGGCGGGCCCGAGGCCTACTTTCCCTGGTCGAGCCAGACCGCCGATGCGCCCCGCATCCAGGCCCTGGCCGCGCAATACACACAGGCCGGCTCGGCGGCCGCGCCGGCCGGACGCATGTCCACCTGCTCGGTGGTCACCGACCCGGGCGCCGCGTGTGTTCAACAACGGTGCGTGCTGCGCACCGGCTTGGCGCTGAAGTAAGCGTCTCGTTACACCGAAAGTTCCCTGGTACCCGGGCTATCCCCACGAATGAGGGGGGCCATTTGGCGTGAAATATGTGACAACTGCTGTCCCTACGTTGCTCATCGGTAGCGAAGGGTTAACGCAGTCGTTCTTCTCACCCAGAAGGGACCTAGGCAATGAAGTGTTTGACAGTGGCCGCCGCCGCATTCCTGGCAGCCGTTACCTTCTCGCAGGGCGCACATGCGCTCGTCTGGCAAGAAACCGATGCCGGCGATCTGCCGGACACGGCTGAAATCATCCCCGGCGGGTCCATGCCGTTGACCGGCATCACCGGGTTCCTGCAG
>CAKZXL010000765.1 GCA_937883885.1 uncultured Aquincola sp.
ACAACTGCCGGTTGCGCGCCAGCGGCGGGTTCTTCGCGAAGTAGCGCTGGATGCCGGTGGCCAGGGCCTTGACCAGCTGGCGCTGGTAGTCGGCGCTGCGCAGCTTGTCTTCTTCTTCCGGATTGGAGATGAAGGCCGTCTCGACGAGGATGCTCGGGATGTCGGGCGCCTTGAGCACCGCAAAGCCGGCCTGTTCCACCTTGGCCTTGTGCAGCTTGCCCACGCGGTCGAGCTCGCCCAGCACCTCGCCGCCCACGCGCAGGCTGTCCTTGATCTGCGCATGGGTGCTCATGTCCAGCATCGCGCGCAGCACCTGCGCATCGGCCGACTTGAGGTTGACTCCGCCCACCACGTCGGCCGCGTTCTCGCGGTTGGCCATCCAGCGTGCCGCGGTGCTGGTGGCACCGCCTTGCGACAAGGCGAACACCGAAGCCCCGCGCGCCTGCGGCGTGATGAAGGCATCGGCATGGATGCTGACGAAGAGGTCGGCCTGCACCCGCCGCGCCTTCTGCACCCGCTCGGCCAGCGGCACGAAGAAGTCGGCATCACGCGTCATGAAGGCGCGCATGCCGGGCATCGCATTGATGCGCTCGCGCAACTGCAGCGCCACCTGCAGCACCACGTCCTTTTCGCGCAGGCCGCTGGGGCCGATGGCGCCGGGGTCTTCGCCGCCATGGCCGGGGTCCAGCGCCACGATCACCAGGCGGTCGATCTTGTTCTGCAGCGCGGCGCGCGGGCCGGGCTCGGCCGGCACCGGCGGCGGCACCGGGGCGGCGGCCACCACGGGCGGGGGTGGGGTGATGGGGCGCGGCGCCGGTCCGGGCGCGGGCATCGGCAGGGGGGCGGGTGCGGGTGCGGGCGCGGCGGCCACCGGCGGCTGCGAGCCCACCTTGCCGATGAACTCGCCCAGCGCGTCCTGCACCGACTGGGCGGCCGCACGCTCGGACTGTTCCTTCTCGCGGATCAAGGCCAGCAGCGGATCGACCGGTTGCGTGGGATAGAGGTCGAACACCAGCCGGTGCTGGTAGGCGGCCACCGGCGCCAGCGCAAACTGCTGCGGCGCCGTGGCCTGCTTGAGGTCGATCACCAGCCGCACCACACGCGGCTGGTACTGGCCCACGCGCACGCCGGCAATGAAGGGGTCGTCGCTGCGCACCTTGCCGATCAGCTCCTTGAGCTGGGCGCTGAGTTCCAGGCCTTCGATGTCCACCACCAGCCGGTCGGGGTCGGTCACCAGCTGGTGGGTGGCGGCCAGCGGCTGGTCGCTTTCCAGCGTCACGCGGGTGTAGGCGTCGGCCGGCCACACGCGCACGGCCACGATGCTGGCGCCGAAGGCCAGGTCGGCAGCGCCGAGCATCAACACCAGGCCACCGGCCTGGCGCAACAGATGGCGGCGGTTGGGCAGCTTCGGGCTCACAGCGCTTGCAGCAGCGCCAGGCCGCGGGGAGTCAGGGCTTGAAAGGTCACGGTGCGTTGGTCGTCCTCTTGGGGTTCGAGTTCAAGGCGAAGGTCGGGCGGGGGCAGGGCAGCCGCCACCTTCTCGGGCCATTCGGCCAGCTTCAGGCCGGGCTGCGCAAACACGTCGCGAAAGCCGGCATCGCTCCACTCCGCCGCATCTTCGAAGCGGTAGAAGTCGAAGTGCGAAATGGCCAGGCCATCGGCCAGCTCGTACGGCTCCAGCACCGCATAGGTGGGGCTCTTGATGCGGCCTTGCACGCCCAGCGCGCGCAGCAGGTGGCGCACCAGCGTGGTCTTGCCGGCGCCCAGCGGGCCATGCAGTTCGATGAAGGCATCGCGCAGCAGCGGCTGGGCGGCCAGGGCACGGGCGGTGGCTTCGCAGGCGGCCTCGTCGGGCCAGCGCAGCAAGCGGGTTTCTAGAATGGAGCGATGCGGGAGCGTCTTCACGACATCGACGGGCAGGCACTGCTGGGGCAATTGCGCGCTTGGGCCAAGGAGTTGGGATTCTCCCAGATCGGTGTGGCTGACATCGACCTCCATGATGCGGAACCGGGCTTGCTGCAGTGGTTGCACAACGGCTTTCATGGCCAGATGGATTACATGGCCGCGCATGGGCTCAAGCGCGCACGGCCACAGGAGCTGGTGCCGGGCACCGTGCGGGTGATCACCGCCCGCATGGACTACCTGCCGCGCGACACCGCGCCGCACTGGCGCGAGCAGGAGTGGCAGCGCATGGCCACGCCCGGCCTGGCCACCGTCTCGGTGTATGCGCGGGGCCGTGACTATCACAAGGTGTTGCGTTCACGGCTGCAGAAGCTGGCCGACCGGTTGACGGAGGCCATTGGCCCCTTCGGCCACCGCGCCTTCACCGATTCGGCCCCGGTGCTGGAGGTGGCACTGGCCACCCGCAGCGGCCTGGGCTGGCGCGGCAAGCACACGCTGTCGCTCAAGCGCGATGCGGGCTCGATGTACTTCCTGGGCGAGCTGTTCGTCGACCTGCCGCTGCCGCTGACGGAGCCCGAAAGCGCCCACTGCGGCAGCTGCAGCGCTTGTCTAGACATCTGCCCCACGCAGGCCATCGTCGCGCCGCAGGTGGTGGATGCGCGGCGCTGCATCTCGTACCTGACGATCGAGCATGCCGGCCCCATTCCCGAGGCGCTGCGTCCGGCCATCGGCAACCGCATCTACGGCTGCGACGACTGCCAGCTGGCCTGCCCCTGGAACAAGTTCGCCCAACGCGCGGTGCTGCCCGATTTCGACCGGCGGCCCGCGCTGGCCAACCCCACGCTGCTGCAGCTCTGGGCCTGGACGGAAGCCGATTTCCTGCGCCACACCGAAGGCAGCGCCATCCGCCGCATCGGCCACGAACGCTGGCGGCGCAATCTGGCGGTGGCCATGGGCAATGCGCTGCGCGTGGCAGCGGATGAAGCCATGGCCAGTGCCTTGCAGGCCGCCCGTGCGCAGGCCAGCCCGCTGTTGGCCGAGCACATAGCCTGGGCGCTGGCTCAGCGCAGCGTGGTGCCCGCCACCGGCCCCAGCGCCGCATAAGCGCCCAGGGCCAGCGGCACGCTGGCCATGCCCAGCAGGGTGGACACCGTGACCAGCCCGGCCACGAAGCTGCCGTTGCCGCCCAGCCGCGCCGCCAGCACATAGCAGCTGGACGCCGTGGGCAAGGCCGAGAAGGCCACGATCACCACCTGTTGCAGCGGCGAGAGGTCGGTGAAGCGCACGAACACCACCGCCAGCATCGGCAGCACGAGGTGGCGGATGCCCAGCAAGGCTGCCGCCAGCCG
>CAKZXL010000766.1 GCA_937883885.1 uncultured Aquincola sp.
GGCCGGCAGCTTGACGCCGCAGACCTCGCCGGTCTTCTGGTACTCGGCCCAGCCGCTGCCGGCCAGGTAGCCGCGCACCACGGCCTCGATGGGCAGTGGCTGCAGGCGCTTGACCAGCATCGAGCGGCCCTGGACCTGGGCCACTTCGTGCGGCGCCACCACGCTTTCCGGCGCTTCGCCGGTCAGGTGGTTGGGCACGATGTCCTTCAGGCGGTCGAACCAGAACAGCGCCATGCGCGTGAGCAGCTCGCCCTTGCCGGGAATCGGCTCGCCCATGATCACGTCGAAGGCCGAGAGCCGGTCGCTGGCCACCATCAGCAGCCGGTCGTCGCCCACCGCGTAGTTGTCGCGGACCTTGCCCCGGGCAAGCAGGGGCAGCGAGGTGATCGACGACGTGTGGAGGGCGGCTGTCATGGCTCGGCGGGCCCGGAACGGGCCGGTGTGAGAAAAGCCCTCGATTCTATCGGCGGGCCTGCCCCATCAGACGACGGTTTGCGCCAGCTTGCCGGCCGCGTAGGCGCCGGCCATGTCGGTCAGCGAGAGGCCCTTGATCTTGCCGGCCTGGCCTTCGCAGCCGAACTCCAGATAGCGCTGCTTGCAGATCTGCTTGGCGGCTTCACGGGCGGGCTTGAGCCACTCGCGGGCGTCGAACTTGTCCGGGTTCTCGGCCATGAACTTGCGCACCGCACCGGTCATCGCCAGGCGGATGTCGGTGTCGATGTTGATCTTGCGCACGCCGAACTTGATGGCTTCCTGGATCTCTTCGACCGGCACGCCGTAGGTTTCCTTCATCTTGCCGCCGTACTGGTTGATGATGGCCAGCAGGTCTTCGGGCACCGACGAAGAGCCGTGCATCACCAGGTGGGTGTTGGGGATGCGGGCGTGGATTTCCTTGACGCGGCTGATGGCCAGGATGTCGCCGGTGGGCTTGCGGCTGAACTTGTAAGCGCCGTGGCTGGTGCCGATGGCGATCGCCAGCGCGTCCAGCTGGGTGGCCTTGACGAAGACGGCGGCTTCTTCGGGGTCGGTCAGCATCTGGCTGTGGTCCAGCTTGCCTTCGGCGCCAATGCCGTCTTCTTCGCCGGCCTCACCGGTTTCCAGGTTGCCCAGGCAGCCCAGTTCACCTTCGACGGTGACGCCGACCTTGTGCGCCATGTCGACCACGCGGCGGGTGACGTCGACGTTGTAGTCGAACGAAGCGGGGGTCTTGCCGTCTTCCATCAGCGAGCCGTCCATCATCACCGAGCCGAAGCCCAGCTGGATGGCGCCTTCGCAGACCTTGGGGCTGGTGCCGTGGTCCTGGTGCATGACCAGCGGGATGTGCGGGTACATCTCGGCCGCGGCCTGGATCAGGTGCTTGATGAAGGGCTCACCGGCGTACTTGCGGGCGCCGGCGCTGGCCTGCAGGATGACCGGCGCACCGACCTCGTCTGCCGCCGACATCACGGCCTGGACCTGCTCGAGGTTGTTGACGTTGAACGCCGGGATTCCGTAGCCGTTTTCGGCCGCGTGGTCCAACAGCTGGCGCATCGAAACGAGGGGCATGACAACTTCCTGGGAGAGTGGGTGATGCGGGGGGAGCACGCAGGGCCGAGCCGGCCCAGCGCTCCGATGTGACGGATTTTACGGTCCGATGGGGTCGATGTACCTACGTCGTAACCGGGGGTGCGCAAGCAATTGCTGCACTGCGGGATCGGAGCTTGCCAACACAGCGGCTTCCACCACCCCCGGGGGTGACGCACCCCCTACCACCGAAGGACCCTACCGATGCCGCCGATGCGACTTGCCCTTGCCACCGCCTGCCTAGCCACCACGCTGGCGCCACTCAGCACCCTGGCCCAGGTCACCGTCAAGAACGACGGCCAATGGCGTGCGCTGTTCACCGCGGGCGCCAGCCTGTCGTCCGGCAACAGCGACTCGACCAGCATCAACCTCAGCGGCGAGGCGGTGAAGGCCACCACCATCGACAAGCTGACCTTCAACGGCAAGGCGCTGTACGTGAACAACGACGGCGCCGAATCCGAGAACCGGCTGGCCGCCGGCACCCACTACCAGCGCGACATCAGCGCCCGCTGGTTCGGCTTCGGCCAGTTCGATGCGCTGCGCGACGAACCGGCCAACCTGTCGTCGCGCGCGTCCATCGGCGCGGGCGCGGGCTACCACGTGATCCGGCGCGACGACCTCACCTTCGACGTGTCCACCGGCCTGGGCTACTCGCGCGAACGCTACGTAGAGCCCGAAGTGGTGGACGGCAGCGAGCGCGACTCGTACAGCAACACCGAACTGATCCTGGCCGAAGAGTCCAGCCACCGCTTCACCGACACCACCACCTTCCGCCAGAAGCTGACGCTGCTGCCCAACCTGCGCAACAACGACCAGCTGCGCGCGGTGTTCGACGCCAGCCTGTCGGTGGCCATGACCCGCCGCCTGGCGCTGACCGCCAGCATCTCGCACCGCTACGACAGCGACCCCGGCCCCGGGCTGAAGAAGGGCGACACGCTCTTCATCACCGGCGTGTCGTTCCGGCTGGACTGACGCGGCCGGCGCACGGCCGCTCCGAAGGCGGCCGCGCAACCCGCTCGGCGGGTGGCTTCATGGTTCCATGAAGCCGGGTGCTCCATTCAGCCCACGCGGCAGACCTTGAGCATGTTCGTGCCGCCGGGGTACCCCATCGGCTCGCCGCAGGTGATGGCGTAGGTGTCGCCCGGCATCAGCACGCCACGCTCGATGAGCAGGGCCTCGGCCTTTTCCAGCGCCGCATCGCGGTCGGTGAAGGTGGGCATGATCATCGGCTGCACGTTGCGGTAGAGCGCCATGCGGCGCTCGCTGGTGGCCTGGCTGGTCAGGCCGTAGATCGGCGTGTGGATGCGGTGGCGGCTCATCCACAGCGCGGTCGAGCCGCTTTCCGTCAGCGCCAGGATGGCCTTGCAGCCCAGGTGGTGCGCGGTGAACAGCGCGCCCATCGCGATCGACTGGTCGATGCGGCCGAAGCGCTTGTTGGTGAAGTCGGCGTCCAGGCGCACGTCTTCGGCGCGCTCGGCCTCGAAGGCGATGGCGGCCATCTGCTCGATGGTTTCCACCGGGTAGCGGCCGGCGGCCGTCTCGGCGCTGAGCATCACCGCGTCGGTGCCGTCCAGCACCGCGTTGGCCACGTCGCTCACCTCGGCGCGGGTGGGCACCGGGTTGACGATCATGCTCTCCATCATCTGCGTGGCGGTGATGGCCACCTTGTCCATCTCGCGGGCCATCTTGATCATGCGCTTTTGCAGCGCCGGCACCGCCGCGTTGCCCACTTCCACCGCCAGGTCGCCACGCGCCACCATGATGCCGTCGCTGGCCTTGAGGATCTGCTCGAGCACCGGGATGGCTTCGCTGCGCTCGATCTTGGCGATCATCGCGGGCTTGTGGCGCCACGGCTCGCCGGCCATGTTGGCCAGCTGGCGGGCCATTTCCATGTCGGTGGCGTTCTTGGGGAAGCTCACCGCCACGTACTCGCACTGGAAGCTCATCGCGGTCTTGATGTCTTCCATGTCCTTGCCGGTCAGCGCCGGCGCGGTCAGGCCACCGCCCTGCTTGTTGATGCCCTTGTTGTTGGACAGCTCGCCGCCGATGCGCACGATGGTGTGCACCTGGTCGCCGTGCACGCCCTCCACGTCCAGCACCAGCAGGCCGTCGTTGAGCAGCAGCACGTCGCCGGGCTTCACGTCGCGCGGCAGTTCCTTGTAGTCCAGGCCCACGCGCTCGTTGGTGCCCAGCTCGGTGGTGCCGCCGTCCAGCACGAAGCGCTGGCCGGGGATCAGCTCGGTCTTGCCGCCTTCGAACTTGCCGACGCGGATCTTCGGGCCCTGCAGGTCGGCCATCACGGCCACGGCCTTGCCGACGCGCCGAGCCACCTCACGCACCATCGCGGCCCGGTCGATGTGGTCCTGCGCCTTGCCGTGCGAGAAGTTCAGCCGCACCACGTCCACGCCAGCGCGGATCATCCGCTCCAGCACTTCGGGTGAGGAAGAGGCAGGGCCCAGCGTGGCAACGATCTTGGTTTGACGGTTCATGGGAGATGGATCGGGGTCGGTTGGGTCGGTGACGGTTCAGGCGGCGGCGGTGGCGGACTGGGCCGCCACGTCGGCCACCACCAGCGCCGTCATGTTGACGATGCGGCGCACCGTGGCCGAAGGGGTGAGGATGTGCACCGGGCGGGCCGCGCCCAGCAGCACCGGGCCCACGGTCACGCCGTTGCCGCTGGTGACCTTGAGCACGTTGAACAGGATGTGCGCCGCGTCGATGTTGGGCAGCAGCAGCAGGTTGGCTTCGCCGGTGAGCTGGTTCTCGGGCAGGAAGCGGCCGCGGATGTCTTCCGAGAGCGCGGCGTCGCCGTGCAGCTCGCCTTCGCATTCGATGTCGGGGTTCTGCTCGCGGAACAGCGCCGCCGCCCGGCGCATGCGCTTGGCAGAGGCCCGCGTGCTGGAGCCGAACATCGAGTGCGACAGGAAGGCCGCCTTGGGCGGCACGCCGAATCGGCGCAGTTCTTCGGCCGCCATCGAGCCGATCTCGGCCAGCGCCTCGCTGCTGGGCTCTTCGTTGACGAAGGTGTCAGCGATGAACAGCATGCGGTTTTCCAGCAGCACGCCGTTCATCGTGGCAAAGGTGTTGGCGCCGGGCGCGCGGCCGATCA
>CAKZXL010000767.1 GCA_937883885.1 uncultured Aquincola sp.
GAAAGAGGCTGGGGCTGCTCGGGCTGTGGTCACTTTAGGCAGTGATGGCTCAGGAGGCAATCGCGTTGACACGCGCGAATGCAACCTAACACCCCTACCTGCTGATGCCGTCGCGCGCATCGACGGGCACGCCCGGCGGCTTCTCGTACTACGAGCATGTCGTGTTGCCGGAGAGCGAGAAGACGCTGGTGTGGGAGATGGACGGGCTGCGCTACCGCTCGCAGGTGGTGATCCGCACAGGAGGCCGGCGCCGGACCGAGGCTTACCTGTTCGCCTGGGATGGAGGGGCCTGGCGGCCGGCCGTGATCGCCGACGGCACCGTGTCGGACGGCCGCTGCGACAGCTACTCGCGTTGCGTGGAGTCGATCTGCGGCAGCGCGGAGACCTTCTTCACGTCGGTGTTCGCCGCACAGGGGCGGCGCCACCTGAGCCAGTACCGCAACGCCGAGATCAAGGGACTGCTGGCCGACCTGCTTGGTCTGGACGAGATCGGACAACTCGGCAGCCGGGCCCAGGAGGTCGTTCGCGGCTTGAAGGCGGGCGTGAGTACCCTGCGGATGCGGCAGTCCGAACTTGCGGTCGAAGAGGCGAGGGTGAAAGCCGACCTCACCAGACTGCACGGAGCCGAACAGGCTGTGGCCGTGGGGATGAAGGCCTGCGAGACAGCCCGCGGCGGGTGCGATCTGGCACGGGAGGCTCATGCTCGCCTGCTGGCCGAGCAGTCGCATTCAGCCGCCACCGGCGAGCAGCGTGCACGGCTGGAAGACCGCCTGCGGCTTGCTGCGGCGAACCTGCAGCAAGCGGAGGCCGAATGGCAGCGGCAACAGGACGACCTGCGCGAGCGCACCGAACGGCTGAACCGGCGTGTCGCCCAACGCATCGCTGGCGCCAAGACGCGGCGCGAGGCAGCGGAGGGCCGGCTGCGCCGCTGCGCCGCGCTTTTGGCGGATGCTGGACATGTCGCCCGCGCGGAGCGCCGACTGCCGCTCGCCCGGCGAGTCGCCGTCGCATGGCAGGCGCGCGTGTCGAAAGCGCGCGGTGTGGTCGAAGAGACCGGACGGGCACGCGATGCGCTGAGCCACGCAAAGCAGCGGCTTTGCGCCGTCGAGCAAGCAGCCGGCAAGGCGGTGCTGCGAGCGCAGGAACTCGACCGCCGCTTTGGTCTCACTGGATCGGTGCCCTGCAGTGGTCTGCCGCTGCAAGGACGCTGCCAACTGCTGGGCGACGCACGCGAGGCCGCCACCTTGAGGCCATCGGCACGTGGCGAGGTCGAGCGTCTTGCAGAAGAACGGGCGCAGCTGCTGCGCGAGATCGAGCCGCTCGCGAAGCAGGCGGCGCAGGTGCAGCGTGCTGCGGGTGCGCTCCGGGAAGCCGAACGTCGTTCTGCTGCCGCCTCCAGCAGGGAGACAACCCTCGGTGTGTTGGCCGGGCGCAAGACCGACCTGCTGCGCGCCCAGGAGGAGCACGCGGCACTGCTGGGGGAAGTGCAGGCCCTGCAGCTGACCGAGTCGGGCGGCGAATCGGACGATGAGCGCGCCGAGCGGCAGGCGATCGCCGCCAGGCGAGAAGAGTCCATTCAACAGCGACGCATCCGGTTCGAGGCGCATCGCACAGACAACATCACCATCGAGCAGATGCTGGCGGCCTTGCCACCCCGATTCGACATGCAGCGGCTGGCAGAAGCCGCGGCAAATGTCGCTGCGGCCCAGCGCCGCCTCGAGGAAGCAGAGCGTGCCCATGCCACGTCGCTGGCGGACGTGCACAAGCGCCAGGCCGCTGAAGCTGATCGTTGCCGCTGCGAGGCACGGCGTTCCGCGCTCGGTGCGCACATCGACCGCGTGCAGAACCGCTTGGCCGACTGGTTGCTGTTCGCGCGCTGCATGAGTCACGACGGATTGATCGCGCTGGCGATCGAGGACGCGGGCCCCGCACTGTCGGGCCTCGCCAACGACCTGCTGCTGGCCTGCTACGGCGCGCGCTTCACGGTGGCGATACGCACGCAGGTCGAAACGGCAAAGGGAGAAGCACGCGAAGGGTTCGACATCGAGGTGCACGACAGCGAGTCGGGCGATGCCAAGAGCGTCGCTTTCATGAGCGGCGGTGAACGGGTGTGGATCTCATGCCGATCACGGCATGAGATCCACTATGCCGAGAACCCGGACATGCCGAGTCCGCGATCCGGCCGGCGTCCCCGCCCCTGCAACTGCGCCGCAGGTGCCTGCGAAGCGATGCGGCATAACACGTCGGGATTC
>CAKZXL010000768.1 GCA_937883885.1 uncultured Aquincola sp.
CTTCATCGATGCGCTGCACACCGGCGCGGCGGGCCACGTCTTGGGCGGCCTGCAGCGCGGCGGCCTGCTGCTCGGGGCTCAGCTCGGCCGGTGCGCGGCGGGCCTGGCCATGGTCCAGCTGCAGGCCGGCCAGCTTCCAGCCGATGGTGCCGTTGCGCAGCGCCGCCACCGGGTTGGGCAGGCCGGCATTCACCAGCGATTGCGTGCCGATGATGCTGCGGGTGCGGCCCGCGCAGTTGACGATCACCCGCGTGGCCGGGTCGGGCGCCAGCGCCCGCGCGCGCAGCACCAGCTCGGCGCCCGGCACGCTGGTGGCGGTGGGGATGCTCATCGTCTGGTATTCGTCGAAGCGGCGGGCGTCCAGCACCACCACGTCGGCCTTCGCGTCCAGCAGGGCCTTCACTTCCCCGGCGGCCAGCGAGGGCGTGTGGCGCTCGGCCTCCACCAGTTCGCCGAAGCTCTTGCTGGGCACGTTGACGTCGCGGAACAGCTCGCCGCCGGCTTCGCGCCAGCCGGCCAGGCCGCCGGCCAGCAGGCGCACGTCGGTATAGCCCAGTGCCTGCAGACCCGCCGCGGCCCGCTCGGCCAGGCCTTCGCCATCGTCGTACACCACGATGGGCGTGTCGCGCCGCGGGATGCGGCCATAAGCCTCCAGCTCCAGCTTGGACAGCGGCAGGTTGGCCGCCCACAGCGGATGCGCCTGGGCATACGGGTCTTCTTCGCGCACGTCGAGCAGCGCGATCTCTCGGCGGGCCAACAGCTGGGCGCGCACGTCGGCGGGGGTGGCTTGAAGGGTCATTCGGCTTGTCTAGACAGGTTCAAACGGTGGGCACCGGCGAATAGCCGGAGACGAAGCGCTGCCGGCTGCCGTCCAGGCCATAGGTGGCCCGCTCGATGCGGCCGATGTCGGCGCCGTACACATGGATGCTGATGGACACCTGGTCGTCGAAGGCATTGACCACGCGGTGGATGTCGCCCACGCGGGGCGACACCGCCTCCACCTGGCCGGGCTCCAGCCGTTGCGGCGGGCCGGCTTCCACCAGCGTGTGCGGCCCGGCGAAGCGGTAGCCCTGCGAAAACTCGGCGCCGCGCAGCATGCCGATCAGGCCCCACACGGTGTGGTCGTGAATGGGCGTGGACTGGCCGGGCCCCCACACGAAGCTCACCACCGAGAAGCGGCCCTGCGCATCCACGTGCAGCGGGTACTGGCGGTAGCGCTCGCCCGGCACCGCATAGGCGGCAGGCAGCCAGCGGTCGTCGGCCACCAGGCGGCCCAGCAGGCGGCCCGCTTCATCGAGCAGGCGCGGCTCTGGCGGGGCCTGCGCGACCAGCGCCTCCAGCGACTGGATGAAAGCGCGGAAAGCTGGGGCTTCAACGTGCATGGCGAACTCCTGGCAACGGCACGGCCACCGAATGGTGCCTCAAATCCTTCAGCCTCATGCCGCACCGCCCTCGAAGGCGCGCTGGCCGGCCTGCTGCAGGATGCTGTCGTTCTGCGGCGTGTGGATGCGGCTGCACAGCACGTCGCGGTGGTGCCGCTCCAGCGGGTTGCGGCGCGCCAGGCCGTGGTTGCCGCTGAGTTCCAGCGCAATGTCCACCACCCGGATGGCGTTGCGCGACAGGCTGTACTTGGCCAGGCCGCTGTCGGCCACCCGCGGCGGGTGGCCGGCGTCGGTGGCCCGCACCAGTTGGTCGAGCAACGCATCGTTGGCCCACAGCAGGGCTTCGATCTCGCCCACCTGCTCGCGCACCCGGGGCAGCGTGGCCAGCGGTGCGCCCAGGCTGCCCGGCGCGCGCTGCTCCAGGAAGTCCAGCAGCCAGCCGCGGGCGGCACGGGCCACGCCGTCGTACAGCGCGCCCAGCAGCACGATCATCCAGGCGTACTGGTCGTCGTCGGGGCCGGCCGCCCACTCGGCGGGTTCGCGCAGGTCCACCGCATGGTCGGCCGGCAGCAGCACGTCGGTGAACACCACTTCATGGCTGCCCGAGGCCCGCAGGCCCAGGTGGTCCCAGCTCTCGATCACGCGGATGCCCGGCGCCTCGCGCGGGACCAGGAACACGCCGACGCGGGGCTGCGGCTCGTCGGTGCGGCCCCACACCGCCAGCCAGCGCAGCGCCGGAATGCCGGTGGTGTAGAGCTTGTGGCCGCTGAGGCGCCAGCCCTCGGGCGTGCGGCGGGCCACGGTGCCGGGCAGGCCGCCGCGGGCGGGCGAGCCCAGTTGCGGCTCCACCCGCAGCGAATTGGCCAGCGCACCTTCGGCCACCGCGCTGCGCAGCACCGCTTCGCGCAGGGGGGCGGGCCAGCGGCTGTCGGGCCGGGTGATGCTGCGGTGGATCAGGAAGGTCATCGTGAGCACCAGCGCCGTCGCCGGCTCGCCGCGGGCCACCGCGCCCACGATGCGGCGTGCGGTGGCCAGGTTGGCGCCCCCACCGCCCAGCGCCACCGGCACCACCGAGGCCACCAGGCCGTGGCGCTGCAGCTCGGCGAAGTTGGCATGCGGAAAGCGGGCCTCGCGGTCATGGTCGGCCGCGGTGGCGGCAAAGCGCTGGGTCAGCCGGGCCAGCACCGCACCCAGCTCGTCGGGGTGGGCGGGCGCGGGCGGCGCACTGCGGGCGGGCGTGGCCGCCAAAGAACTGCTCATCGCGCGGGCTCCTTCATCCGGGGCTTGCAGCCTAGGCGCCGCCACGCCGCAAGGGAAACAAGCAAAACGCATAGACAACTTCGTTTTGCTTCGTTGGACCTGGGCGCCTGGCCGCTTAGCGTGCCGCACCGGCCTTGCTGCATCGGCAGGCCTTCAGCTGTTGTGAGGGAACACGCATGAGCATCGAATTCATCGGCATGATCCAGAGCCAGAAGGTCTCGGAGATCCATGCCGCCAGCGGCCCGGCCATCGACCGCGACTACGTCAAGGCCTTCGCGCAAGCGCATGAGGCGGCAGGATTCGACCGCATCCTGGTACCGCACCATTCCACCGGCCCCAGCGCCACGCTCACCATCAGCTATGCGGCAGCGCACACCGAGCGCGTGCACTTCATGCTGGCGCACCGCCCGGGCTTCACGGTGCCCACGCTGGCGGCGCGGCAGATTGCTTCGCTCGACCAGTTCAGCGGCGGGCGGCTGGGTGTGCACTTCATCTCCGGCGGCTCCGACGCCGAGCAGCGCCGCGATGGCGACTACCTGGACCACGACCAGCGCTACGAGCGCACCGACGAATACCTGACCCTGCTGCGCCGGCTGTGGACCAGCGACCAGCCCTTCGACCACGAAGGCAAGCACTACCGCTTCGAGGCCGGCTTCTCAGAAGTCAAGCCGCTGCAAAAGCCGCATGTGCCCATCTACTTCGGCGGCGCCAGCGAAGCCGCGCTGCCGGTGGCCGGCAAGCATGCCGACGTGTATGCGCTGTGGGGCGAGTCGCTGGACCAGGTCAAGGAACTGACCACCCGCGTGAAGGCCGAGGCCGCGCGCCATGGCCGCACGGTGCGCTTCTCGGTCTCCTTCCGGCCCATCCTGGCCGCGACGGAAGACGCCGCCTGGGCGCGGGCCGAAGGCATCCTGGCCCGCACCCGCCAGCTGCGGCAGGAAGCCGGCTACAGCCGCGGCGGCCCGCAGCAAAGCGAAGGCGCACGCCGGCTGCTGGCCGCGGCCGCGCAAGGCACGAGGGTGGACAAACGGCTGTGGACCGCCATTGCGCAGGAAACCGGCGCGCGCTCCAACAGCACCGCGCTGGTGGGCACGCCCGAGCAGGTGGCCGAGGCCCTGCTGGATTACTACGACCTGGGCGTCACCACCTTCCTGATCCGCGGCTTCGACCCGCTGGAAGACGCGATCGACTATGGCCGCGAGCTGATTCCGCGCACCCGCGCGCTGGTGGCCGAGCGCCTGGCCGCCCGCCAAGCCGCGCCGCTGGCCGCCTGAAGGAGCCTGCGATGACCAGACTCTCACGCCGCAGCCTGCTGCGCGCCGCCGGTGCCGCCGCCGTGGTCGGCCCGGTCGGCATCGCCACCACCGGTGCGCTGGCGCAGCCGCGCAAGCTCACCTTCGCCTGGAATGCCAATGCCTTCTGCCTGTCGCCCGTGGTGGTGGCGCAGGAACTGGGCTACTTCGAGCGCAACGGGGTAGTGGTTGACCTGATCAACTACACCGGCAGCACCGACCAGTTGCTGGAATCGCTGGCCACCGGCAAGGCCGATGCGGCGGTGGGCATGATCCACCGCTGGCTCAAGCCGCTGGAAGCCGGCTTCGACGTCAAGCTGATCGGCAGCTCGCACGGCGGTTGCGTGCGGCTGATCGGCGCCAAGGCCACCGGCGCCACCACGCTGCAAAGCCTGAAGGGCAAGACCATCGGCGTGCCCGACCTGGCCGCGCCGGGCAAGAACTTCTTTTCCATCCTGCTGGCCAAGAACGGCATCGACCCCGACAAGGACGTGACCTGGCGCCAGTACCCGGCCGACCTGCTGGGCGTGGCGGTGGACAAGGGCGAGATCCAGGCCATCGCCGACGGCGACCCCAACCTGTACCTGCTGGAAAAGCGCAAGCCCGGCCAGTACACCGAGATCGCCAGCAACCTGAGCGGCGAATACAAGGACAAGGTGTGCTGCATCGTCGGCGCCCGCGGCGAGCTGGTGCGCAAGGAGCGGCCGGTGGCCGCCGGCGTGGCGCGCGCCATCGTGCAGGCTTCGGACTATGTGGCCGACAACCCGAACGAATCGGCCAAGCTGTTCGCCAAGTACTCGCCCAAGGTGCCGGTGGACGACCTGCGCGCGCTGCTGGGCACGCTGACGCACCGCCACCACCCGATGGGCGGCGACTTCCTGAAGGAGATCGAGTTCTACGCCCGCGACTTCCGTTCGGTGGGCGTGCTCAAGCAGAGCACCGACCCCGTGCGCCTGGCCAAGCATGTGTATGCCGATGTGCTCGGCTGACCGGAGGCTGCGATGACCAGCACATCAGCACCGCCCTTGCAGGCGCAGCGTGCGCCGGCATCAACGGCCGCCACGCGCCGGGCCGGCCTGCCCAGCGCCAGCTTTTGGCCGCTGGGCCTGCTGGCCGCGGCCGCCTGGGCCGGCGTGGGCGCGCTCACCCTGCTGCTGCCCAACCGGGTGGAAGGCTTCACCGAATGGGTCTACACCCGCGAATTTGGTCTGGTGGCGCTGGCCGTGGCCGCGCTGCTGGCGGCGGTGGCGGTGCTGGCGCCGCTGGCCGGACGCTTTGGCCGCGCGGTGCAGGCCACGCTGCGGCCCAGCGGCGCCTGGCTGGTGGCGCTGGCCTTGATCTTCGGCGCCTGGGAGCTGTTCACCGCCAAGCTGGGCTGGTTGCCCACACCCTTCTTCGCACCGCCCACCGCGCTGGCCGAGGTCTACACCGACGACTGGCGGCGCCTGGGCGACAGCGCCTTCAACTCGGTCAAGCTGCTGGCCTTCGGCGTGGCCTGGGGCGCCAGCGTGGGCTTCCTGGTCGGTGTGGCGATGGGCTGGTCGCGGCTGGTGGGCTACTGGGCGCACCCGGTCATCCGCTTCCTGGGGCCGGTGCCGGCTTCGGCGCTGCTGCCGCTGGCCTTCTTCGTGTTTCCGTCCAGCTATGCGGCGGCCATCTTCCTGATTGCGCTGGCCACCGGCTTTCCGGTGGCGGTGCTGACCTGGTCGGGCGTGGCCGGCGTCAATCGCCAGTACTACGACGTGGCGCGCACGCTGGGCGCCTCGCCGCTGTTCCTGGTGCTGCGGGTGGCCATTCCGGCGGCACTGCCGCAGGTGTTCGTGGGCCTGTTCATGGGCCTGGGCGGCGCGTTTTCCATCCTGGTCACGGCCGAGATGATGGGCGTGAAGTCGGGCCTGGGCTGGTACCTCACCTGGGCGCAGGGCTGGGCCTCGTACAGCAACATGTACGCGGCCCTGATCGTGATGGCGGTGGTCTGCTCGGGCCTGATCACGCTGCTGTTCGCGGTACGCGATCGCGTGCTGTCGTGGCAGAAGGGGACGGTCAAGTGGTGAGCGCCGCCGCCCGGCCGCCCGAAGGCGGCGCTCTTCCCTCCCGGAGGGATCCCGCGCAGCGGGAGGGAGCCCCATGACCTCTTGTATAGACATCCGCGCCGTCAGCCACCGCTTCGAGCTGCCCGCCGGCCCGCTGCCGGTGTTGCAGGACATCGACCTGACCATCCAGCCCGGTGAGTTCGTCGCGCTGCTGGGCCCCAGTGGTTGCGGCAAGAGCACCTTGCTGCGGCTGGTGGCCGGGCTGGAACCGGCCACCCAGGGCACGCTGCTGCAGGACGGCCAGGCCATCGCCCGGCCCGACCCTTCGCGCATCGTCGTGTTCCAGGACCCGACGCTCTACCCCTGGCGCACCGTGTGGCAGAACGTGGCGCTGGGCCTGCAGGCCCGCGGCCTGCTGAAGCTGCGCCGCCACCGGGTGGACGAGGCGCTGGCGCTGGTGGGCCTGCGCGACTTTGCCGATGCCTATCCGCACCAGCTGTCGGGTGGCATGGCGCAGCGGGTGGCGCTGGCCCGGGCGCTGGTCAACGACCCGCAGTTGCTGGTGCTGGACGAACCCCTGGGCAAGCTCGATTCCCTCACCCGGCTGACGATGCAAAGCGAGCTGGTGGCCTTGTGGCAACGCGCCGGCTTCTCGGCGCTGCTGGTCACGCACGACGTGGAGGAAGCGCTCTTCATGGCCCAGCGCGTGATCGTGTTCAGCGACCGGCCGGCACGCATCGTGGCCGACATCGCCAACCCCTTGCCCTACCCGCGCCACCGCGGCCACCCCGAGCTGGCGGCGCTGCGCCACCAGGCCCTGCGGCTGCTGGGCCTGGATGCCACCTGGTAGCGGGCGGCGGTGGACACGCCTGCGCTGCAGAACCTGCTGCTGCAAGGGGCACAGGCCGCCCAGCGCGGCCTGCTGGCCCTGCTGCATGCGCTGGGCCTGGCGCCGGCCGTGCATGGGCAACCGGCCTGGCCGTTGCCCTGGCGCGTGGCGGTGGAGAACCTGCTGATCGACGGTGGCCTGGCGCGCGACCTGGCGCTGTGGCTGCTGCTGGCCGCCATCGCGCTGGGCTTTGTGCTGCTGGGCCTGGCCTGGCGGCGCCGTCGCTGGCCGCTGTTGGCCGGTGCCGCCGCGCTGTTGGCGTTGGCGCCCTGGCCGCCGGCTGCGCTGCTGTTCACACCCGCGGTGCCCACCAGCTTTCACCGCTCGCCCACCGGCTTCGAGGCGGCGGGCATCCAGCGCGGCCTGGCGCTGTACCAGGCGCACTGCGCCGCCTGCCATGGCGCCGATGGTCGCGGCGAAGGGCCGCTGGCCGCCAGCCTGCCGCGCTGGCCGCCCACGCTCAGCGCCGGCCTGTTGTGGAAACGGGCCGAAGGCGAGCTGCTGTGGCGGGTGCAGCAGGGCCTGTACGACGCGCAGGGCCGCCCCACCATGCCCGGGTTCGCCGACCGCCTGAGCACCGACGACACCTGGGCCGTGCTGGACGCGATGAAGCTGCTGGCTGCCGGCGACAGCGCCCGCCGCCAGGCGGCCTGGCCCTGGCCGGTGGCCGCGCCCGACATGGCCGTGGCCTGCGCCGACGCACCCGGCCCGAGGCCCTTGAGCCACTGGCGTGGCCAGCGTGTGCGCCTGGTGCTGGTCGGCAGGCCACTGCCGCAACCCATCGAAGATCCGCGTTTTGTCACCGTGGTGCTGGGGGCCGAGGCAGCGCAGGACGGCGGCGTGGCCATGGCCCGCGAAGCCGGCGCCGACTGCAGCGTGCGGTCCGATGCCGCCTATGCCGCCTATGCGCAACTGGCGGGCGCGGTGGCGCCGGATCGGGTGTCGCCCGGACCGACCGCCGCCGGCCTGCAATGGCTCATCGACCGCGACGGCTGGCTGCGCGCCGTGTCACGACCCGGCGCCCCCGGCTGGTCGGCCGACGACCTGCTGTGCCGCGCAGACCCTGGCGCCAGCGACGCCAAGGCTCAACCCCGAGACGGCCTGGACGCGTTGATCGCCCGCATGGACGCCGAGCCGGTGCAGGTGGCCCGGCTGGGCTTGCCGCACGCGCGCTGAGGTGCGCCCCGGGCTAAGGGTGGATGTCCGTGCGCCCGCGGGCAGCAGCCCATGCGGGCCGAAGGGCGCCGGGTCGTGCAGCGTGCATGCGCGCCGGCCGAGGCCCGCTCTCCGGGTGCGGCCACCAGATGCCATGGGGTGCATCGGGCGGCAGCGGCGGGTGGGCCAGCGTGCGCTTGACGGCCCAGGGGCTCGGCGGTGGGGGCGCCCGGCGTGCCACCTGTGCTGGCGCGGCGATGGCGGCGGTTGCCGTGGCCGCCGTGGCCGCGGCCGCGCGGATTTCCTGTTCCACCAGGCCGCGCAGCAACGCGAGAAAGGTGCGCGGCATCGAGGTGATGACGCTGCCGCGCAAGGCGCAGCGCCCGCCCGCACCGCGCAGCCGCGCCACCCAGTGCAGGCGGCCCCAGTAGAGGTCGAACCACACCCGCACGGCGATGGGCTGCGGGCTGGCGGGCACAAGGTGGAAATGGTGGCGCGGCATGTCTTCTCTATCGGTTGCCGCCCTCACGGCAAACGCCGTACCCAGGCCCTGCGGCCGCGCCAGCCCAGCAGCCATGCTCCGCCGGCCAGCCCCAACGCCAGCGTGCCCGGCTCCGGCACCGCCGACACCGTGGCCACGAAGCGGGCCGACTGGAAAGCCGCGGTGGCGTAGCCGTACACCGGTGCGGTGCCGTCTTCGCCTTCCACGTAGGCGGCGCTCACCATCAGCTCGCCGCGCACCGCCGCATCGTCGGGGTTGAGGGCGCCGCTGCCGACGAAGCTGTCGCCATTGAAGCTGAGCGAGAACGGCAAGCCGTACGACCAGCTGGCGTCGCCCACCACGTTGCGCTGGCCGGTGACCTCCAGTCGCAGCGCATCGATGCGCCAACCCGGATTGGCCTGGAAGCGCAGGCCGGTGAACTCGAAGAAGCCCTGCAGCTGGTGATAGCCGTTGCGCCCGCTGCCGCCCACGCGCAGCTGCGGGCTGGGTGCAAACGCAAAGCCTTCGGTGGCGCCCGACTGCTGCAAGGTCAGGCTGCTGAACAAGGACGGATCGGCCAGGAAGTCGCCGTCGTCGCCCGACAGGAACTCCGCCCCGGCGTTGTACGAGGCCGCGCCTTGCGCCAGCGTGACGGTGACGCGGCCCAGGTTGAAGCTGCAGGCGTCGCTCGAGCCATCGCAGGTGCCAGGTGTCGTGCCCATGGCCCAGGGCCATGCGGTGGTCAGCCAGAGCGCCGCGACCCAGCGCAGGCCGGTGCGGGTGGAGGAAGGACCCCAGGTGCTGATCGGTGTCATGTCGTCTCCTCTTGGTGTGTCGCATGCCGCCCGGCATGCGGACCCATCTTGCGCGCCACCGGCGCGGCCGCGGTAGGTGCACCACCCCAGCAACGTGCATGAGGAAAGCGGAGAAGCAAAGCGGAAAAGCTTCGTTCGCAAGCCGCGGCGCGCTGCCTATGGTTCGGGCTCTTCGATGCAGTACCGAACCAGGATCTTCATGAGCGCCCTGCTTTCCCGACCCACCTTGGTCAGCCCCCCGGCCACCGCCAGCGGCCTGGTGCTGAATGCCCACCCGCAACGCCAGGACTGGTTCGACGATGAACCGCCCCGCACGCTGCTGCAAGAGCGCCTGCACCGCCAGCAGCGGCTGGCCGCAGCCTTCCGCCTCTTCGCGCGCTACGGCTTCGACCAGGGCCTGGCCGGCCACATCACCGCGCGCGACCCGGAGCTGCCCGACCACTTCTGGGTCAACCCCTTCGGCCTGCACTTTTCGCGCATCAAGGTGTCGGACCTGCTGCTGGTCAATGCCCATGGCGAGATCGCCTATGGCCGCGGCCCGCTCAACCGCGCGGCCTTCGCCATCCATGCCGCCATCCACGAGGCGCGGCCCGAGGTGGTGGCCGCCGCGCACACCCATTCGCTGTACGGCAAGGCCTGGGCCTCGCTGGGCCGCAAGCTCGACCCGCTGACGCAGGACGGCTGCGCCTTCTACCAGGACCATGGCCTCTTCACCGACTTCAACGGCGTGGTGTACGAGACCGACGAAGGCGCCCGCATCGCCGAGGCGCTGGGCACGCACAAGGGCGTGATCCTGAAGAACCACGGCATCCTCACCGCCGGGCCCACGGTGGAGGCCGCGGCCTGGTGGTACATCGCGCTGGACAACGCCTGCCACACCCAGCTGCTGGCCGAAGCGGCCGGCACGCCACAGCCGATTCCGCACGAGATGGCGGCGCTGACGCATGAGCAGGTGGGCCGCGCCAATGGCGCCGCCCGTGCCTTCGATGCCTTGTACCAAGGTCTGGTGGAAGCCGAGCCCGAGGTGCTGCAATGAAGCGCCGTGAACTCACCCTCGGCCTGGCGGCTGCGCTGGCCTGCGCCTGGCCGGCGGTGCGGGCGCAGGGCCGCACCGTGCTCAAGGCCGGCGACCAGAAGGGTGGCCTGCGCGCGCTGCTGGAAGCGGCGGGCGAGCTGCAGAACCTGCCCTACGACATCCAGTGGGCCGAATTTCCGGCCGCTGCACCGCTGGCCGAGGCCTTGAACGCCGAGGCGGTGGACTTCGGCCCCATCGGCGATGCACCGCTGATCTTCGCGCTGGCCAATGGCGTGCGCATCAAGGCCTTCGCGGTCAATCGCTCCGACCCCTATGGCACCGCGGTGCTGGTGCGCCCGGATTCACCGCTGAAGACGGCGGCCGACCTCAAGGGCAAGCGCATCGGCACCAACCGCGGCTCCATCGGCCACTTCATCGCGCTCAAGGCCCTGGCCTCGGCCGGCCTGAAGCCCGAGGCCGACACCTTCCGCTTCCTGCCGCCGCCCGATGCCAAGCTGGCGCTGACCCAAGGCGCCATCGACGCCTGGGCTACCTGGGAGCCCTACACCGCGATGGCCGAGACCGCCGGCCAGGCCCGCGTGCTGGTCAGCGGCCGCGGCCTGTCGTCGGGCCTGAGCTTCCTGGCCGCCACCGACAGCGCGCTGGCCGCCAAGCGCGAGGCACTGCACGACTTTGCGCAGCGCGTGGTGCGGGCGCAGCGCTGGTCGTACCAGCACGTGCCCGAATTCGCAGCGGCCCTGGCCCGCATCATCGGCATCGCCCCCGAAGCCGCGCGCCTGCAGTTCGAGCGCCGCGCGCAGCGCTGGATACCGGTGGATGCGCAGGTGCTGGCCGACCAGCAGCGCACCGCCGACTTCTTCCTGGAAGCCGGGCTGCTCAAGCAGCGGCTGGACGTGCGCCCCACCTTCGACAACGGCTTCGTGCCCGGCGCCTGACGCCCGCGCGCCCTCCCCTTCTTCTCTCGCAGTTCACAGGTCTTTCCATGTCCCTCCATCGCCGCACCCTCCTCACCCGCACCGGCGCTCTTGGCAGCCTGGCGGCCTTCGGCCTGCCCTGGTGGCATCCGCAGGCGCTGGCGCAGGCCGGCAACGGCAAGCCCGTCACCGGCGGCGTGCTCAACATCGCGGTGGCGCCCGAGCCCACGCTGCTCACCTCGGCCTTCATCACCACGATGAACATCGGCATGCTGTCCAGCAAGGTGCTGGAAGGGCTGGTGAGCTACGACCTCAACCTGCGGCCGGTGCCGGCGCTGGCCACCTCGTGGGAACAGGCGGCCGATGGCAAGACCCTCACCTTCAAGCTGCGCCAGGGCGTGAAGTGGCACGACGGCGCCGAGTTCACCGCCGCCGACGTGGAATACACGCTGCAGGAGGTGTGGCGCAAGCTGCACCCCTTCGGCCGCGCCGCCTTCGCCAACGTCGAGAAGGTGGAAACGCCCGACAAGCACACCGTGGTGCTGCGGCTCAGCGCGCCGGCGCCCTACATCCTCAACTACATCAACACCTACGGCGCGCAGATCCTGCCCAGGCATTTGTACGCCGGCAAGGACGTGCTGACGAATCCGCTGAACAGCGCGCCGGTGGGCACCGGCCCCTTCGTGTTCAAGGAATGGGTCAAGGGCAGCCACGTGCGACTGGAGCGCAACCCGAACTACTGGGGCAAGGGCCCCGACGGCACGCCGCAGCCCTATCTGGACGGCATCGTCTTCAAGTTCATCCCCGATGCGGCGGCGCGCACCGTGGCGCTGGAAGCCGGCGAGATCGACGTGGCCCTGGGCTCCATCATCCCGCTGACCAACCTCAACCGCTTCAAGGACAAGGCCCGCTACAGCATCAACACCGACGACGGTCGCTACCTGTCCACCATCTTCCTGGCGCAGTTCAACGTGCGCCGGCCGCAGCTGCAGGACAAGCGGGTGCGCCAGGCCTTCGCCTACGCCATCGACCGCGAGGCGCTGCTCAAGATCGTGTTCCTGGGCTATGGCAAACCGGCCACCGGGCCGGTGCCGTCCTCGGTCGTCAACTACTACAGCGACCAGGTGCGCAAGTACCCGCTGGACTTGAAGCGTGCCGAGGCGCTGCTGGACGAGGCCGGCCTCAAGCGCGGCGCCGGCGGCAAGCGGCTGTCGGTGACGCTGGACTTCGACGGCGGCAGCGGACCCACCGCCTCACGCCCGGCCGAGTTCATCAAGCAGTCGCTGGCCAAGATCGGCGTGGAGGTGGAACTGCGCGCGGGTGATACCGCCACCTACCTGCGCCGCATCTTCACCGACCAGGACTACGACCTGATGATCTCCAGCCTGCACCGGCTGCCCGACCCCACGCTGGGCGTGCAGCGGCTGTACTGGACCAAGAACATCGTCAAGGGCTCGCCGTGGACCAACGGCTCGGGCTACAGCAACCCCGAGCTGGACCGCGTGATGGAAGCCGCCGCCGCCGAGCCCGACCCGGCCAAGCGCAAGGCGCTGATCGTGCAGTGGCAGCAGATCGTGCAGGAGGACGTGCCGCTGCTGGAGCTGATCGAGCAGACCTGGGTGACGGTGGCCACGGCGCGCTTTCGCAAGCAGCAGCCGCAGGGTGATGGCCTGTTCGCTTCGCTGGCCGACGCCTGGCTGGAACCCAAGGCCGCGTGAGGTGCCCGGCATGAACCTGGGCCGCTACCTGCGGAACCGGCTGCTGCAGGTGCTGCCGGTGGTGCTGGGCATCGCGCTGCTCAACTTCCTGGTGCTGCAGCTGGCGCCGGGCGATGTGGTGGACGTGCTGGCCGGCGAAGCCGGCGCCGCCACGCCCGAGCAGATGGCCGCGCTGCGTGCGCAGTTCGGGCTCGACCAGCCGGTGGCCGCGCAGCTGCTGGCCTACCTGGGCCGGCTGCTGACACTGGACCTGGGCTGGTCGTACCGGCAGAACATGCCGGTGCTGGACCTCATCCTCAGCCGGCTGCCGGCCACGCTGCTGCTGATGGCGCTGGCCATGGGCCTGGCGCTGGTGCTGGGCATGCTGCTGGGCACGCTGTCGGCGCTCAAGCCCGGCGGCTGGTTCGACCATGCGGTGGCGGTGGGGGTGCTGTTCGCTTATGCCATGCCCACCTTCTGGCTGGGGCTGATGGCGCTGGTGCTGTTCGCCGGCAAGCTTGGTTGGCTGCCGGCCGGCGGCATGGTCACCGTGGGCCTGCAAGGGCCCTGGTGGGTGCATGCGCTGGACGTGGCCCACCATGCGGTGCTGCCGGCTTTGACGCTGTCCACCTTTTTCCTGGCGGTGTATGCCCGGCTGATGCGCAGCGCGATGGTGGAGACGCTGGGCGCCGACTTCATCCGCACCGCGCGGGCCAAGGGCGCTTCCGAGCCGCGGGTGCTGGCCGGCCATGCGCTGCGCAATGCGGCGCTGCCGCTGGTCACGATGCTGGGCTACCAGGTGGCCTCGCTGCTCAGCGGCGCGGTGCTGGTGGAATCGGTCTTCTCGTGGCCGGGCCTGGGCCGGCTGGCCTTCGAGGCCATCCTGGCGCGCGACTTCAACCTGCTGCTGGGCATTTTGCTGCTCAGCTCGTTGCTGGTCACGGTGATCAACATCGTGGTCGACCTGGCCACCGCGCTGCTGGACCCGCGGGTGCAGCTGCAGGCACCGCAGGGGGTGCGCGCATGACCACGCTGCACACGTCTTCGGCCTGCACCGACTGCGCGCTGCCGCCCAGCCGCTGGCAGCGCCTGACCGCGCGGGCCACGGCCGCCGTGCGTGCCGTGGTTCGCCGCCCCGCGCTGGCGGTGGGCGGGCTGATGCTGCTGGCCCTGGCCGCGGTCGCCTTGTTCGGCCGCCTGGTGTTCAGCGCCGACCCCTGGGACATGGCCGGCCCGCCGATGCTGTGGCCGGGTGAAGACCCGGCCTACCCGCTGGGCACCGACCTGATGGGCCGCGACATTGCCACCGGGCTGGTGTCGGGTGCGCGGGTCTCGCTGCTGGTGGGGCTGGTGAGCACCGCGCTGTCGGCGCTGCTGGGCGTGGCCATCGGCGCGCTGGGCGGCTTCTACCGCGGCTGGGTGGATGCGCTGCTGGGCCGCGTCACCGAGGTGTTCCAGACCGTGCCCAAGTTCGTGCTGGCCGTGGTGCTGGTGGCCTTGTTCAAGCCCTCCATCACCACCGAGGTCATCGCCATCGGCATCGTCAGCTGGCCGGCCACCGCACGGCTGGTGCGGGCCGAATTCCTGCGGCTGCGCGAGCGTGAGTTCGTGCTGGCCGCCGAGACGATGGGCATGGACGACCTGCGGCTGATGCTGACGCAGATCCTGCCCAATGCGCTGCCCTCGGTGGTGGTGGTGTCCACGCTCACCATCGCCAATGCCATCCAGACCGAGGCGGCCCTGGCCTTCCTGGGCCTGGGCGACCCCAACGTGATGAGCTGGGGCACCATCATCGGCGCCGGCCGTGAGCAGGTGGTGGACGCCTGGTTCATCTGCGCGCTGCCGGGCGCCGCCATCGTGGTGGCGGTGCTGGGCTTCAACCTGGTGGGTGAAGGGCTGAGCGAGCTGGTCAACCCGCAACTCAAGCGCAGGGCCCTGGCATGACGCATCACACGCCTTTGCTGGAAGTGCGCGGCCTGCGCACCTGGTTCCACACCCCGGCCGGCGTGGCCAAGGCGGTGGACGGCGTCGACCTGACGCTGCACCGCGGCCAGACGCTGGCGCTGGTGGGCGAAAGCGGCAGCGGCAAGTCCGTCACCGCCGCCTCCTTGCTGCGGCTGGTGCCGCCGCCCGGCCGCATCGAAGCCGGCCAGGTGCTGCTGCAGGGCACCGACCTGCTGCAACTGGACGCCGCCGCGCTGCGCCGTGTGCGCGGCGGCCGCATCGGCATGGTGTTCCAGGACCTGTCGGCGCTGAACCCGGTGCAGACCATCGGCGCGCAGATCGCCGAAGCCGTGCAGCTGCACCAGCCACAGCTCGGCCGGCGCGCCGCCTGGGAACGCGCGCTGCAGTTGCTGGCCCAGGTGCGCCTGCCCGACCCGACAGCGCAGGCCCGTGCGGTGCCGCACCGGCTGTCGGGCGGCCAGCGGCAGCGGGCGCTCATTGCGCTGGCGCTGGCCGGCGAGCCCGAGCTGCTGGTGGCCGACGAGCCCACCACCGCGCTCGACGTGACCACCCAGGCCGAGATCCTGGCCTTGCTGGCCGAGCTACAGCGCAGCACCGGCCTGGGCCTGCTGCTCATCACCCACGACCTGGGCGTGGTGGCCCAGGTGGCCGACCGCGCGGCGGTGATGTATGCCGGCCGCATCGTGGAAGAAGGGCCGGTGGCCGAGCTGTTCGCGGCGCCGCGCCACCCCTACACCGCCGGCCTGCTGGCTTCGGTGGCGCTGGAGCAGGTGACGCCCGGCAGCCGGCTGCCCGAGATCGGCGGCACCGTCCCTTCGTTGCTGACGCTGCCGCCGGGCTGCGCCTTCGCGCCGCGCTGCGCCCAGGCCAGCCCACGCTGCCAACAGGCCGCGCCGCTGCTGCTGCAGCACGGTGGCCGTGCCAGCGCCTGCCACCATCCGCTGGCACCGGCGCGGGTGGAGGCCGTTGACGAGGCCTGGGCCGCATGAGTACACCCACGCCCCTGCTGCAACTCAACGCCCTGGCCAAGCGTTACGCCGGCGCGCCGGGCGCCGCGCCGCGTGCGCTGGACGGCATCGACCTGCACATCGGCCGCGATGAAACCCTGGGCCTGGTCGGCGAAAGCGGGTGCGGCAAGTCCACGCTGGCCCGCGCGGTGATGCGGCTGGTGGACGTGGACCAGGGCCGCATCGTGTTCGATGGCGAGGACATCACCCACCGCAGCCGCCGCGCGCTGGCGCCGCAGCGCGCCCGCATGCAGATGGTGTTCCAGGACCCGTATGCCTCGCTCAATCCGCGGCTGACGATCGGCCAGGCGCTGGAAGAGCCGCTGCGCGTGCAGCGCCGCGGCGCGAACGGGGCCGAGCGGCGCGAGCGGGTGCAGGCCATGCTGGCCCGCGTCGGCCTGCGGCCGGAGATGGCAGCGCGCCACCCGCATGAGTTCTCGGGCGGGCAGCGGCAGCGGGTGGCCATTGCCCGCGCGCTGATGCTGGAGCCCGAGCTGCTGGTGTGCGACGAGGCGGTGTCGGCCCTGGACGTGTCGGTGCGCGCCCAGGTGCTGAACCTGCTGCTGGAGCTGCGTACGCACTTCGGGCTGGCGGGTCTCTTCATCTCGCACGACCTGGGCGTGGTGCGCCACATGGCCGACCGCGTGGCGGTGATGTTCCGCGGCCGGGTGGTGGAACTGGCTGCGCGCGACAGCCTGTGGCGCACGCCCCTGCACCCCTACACCCGCACGCTGATGGCGGCCACGCCCGGCCTGCAGCGGCGCAGCCTGCCCATCGCCGCCGCGACGGCGCCGACGCCGGGCGCGGCAGGTGCGCCCACCGAAGGCTGCGCCTTCCGCCACCGCTGCCCGCTGGCCAGCAGCCGCTGCCGCACCGAAGCACCCACGCTGCAACGGCTGGACGGCGATCACCACGTCGCGTGCCACCACGTTTGACACTGAACCCGAGGAAGTACCGTGACCCCCACGTTCCGTTTTCAACCGCGCCGCCACCTGCTGGCGGCCACCCTGCTGCTGGCCGCAGCGCCACTGTGGGCGCAGGCCCAGGCGGCCGAGCCGCTGCGCATCGGCTTCATGCCCGGCCCTTACCGCGATGCCTTCCGCATCGGCATCGAGCCGCAGCTCAGGCAGTTGGGCTACGAGGTGCAGTACGTCGAGTTCAGCCAGGGCGTGCAGCCCAACGACGCGGTGGAGCGCGGCCAGATCCACGCCAACATCTTCCAGCACACCGTGTACCTGGAGGCCAGCAACCAGCGGCAGAAGTTCGACCTGGTGCCCATCGTGCACGTGCCCACGCCGCCGATGGGCCTGTACAGCAAGCGCTGGAAGTCGCTGACCGAGGTGCCGCAGGGTGCCACCGTCACCGTGCCTTCCGACCCGGTGAACACCGCCCGTGCGCTGCGCATCCTGGAAGCGGCCGGCTGGGTGAGCCTGAAGCCCGGCGTGGACGCGGCCAGCGTGTCCGAGCGCGACATCACCCGCAACCCGCGCCAGCTGAAGATCGTGCCGCTGGATGCGGCGCAGGCGCCGCGCTCGCTGGACGATGCCGACCTGGCCGCCATCCAGGGCAACTTTGCGGTGGCCTATGGCCTGAGGCTGACCGAAGCCTTGAAGCTGGAAGACATGACGCTGCCCTACGTGAACGTGGTGGCCGTCAAGCGCAGCAACCAGAACGCCAAGTTCGCGCGCGACCTCGTGGCCGCCTACCAGTCGCCGCAGTTCCAGCAGGCCTTTGAATCCAACCCGGCCTGGAAGGGCTACCGCCTGCCCGACTACTTCAAGCCGGCCAGCGTGGCGGCCAAGCCATGAGCGGCGTGCCCGCGCGGCGCCAGTTGAAGCTGGGCGCCTACTTCACCGGCTCGGCGGTGCAGGGCGACAGCTGGCGCCACTCGGCTTCCGACATCGATGCCGCCTGGAACGTGCAGCGCTACGTGTCCTATGCCCGCAAGCTGGAAGCCGCCTGCTTCGACGCCCTTTTTTTCTACGACAACGTGTTCGCCGCCACCGACCCGTCCACGGTGGCGCAGAGTCCGCAGGCCCCGCGTTGGGAACCCATGGTGCTGCTGTCGGCCCTGGCCATGGCCACCGAGCGCATCGGCCTGGTGGGCTCGGTGAGCACCAGCTACAGCGAGCCCTACAACGTGGCCCGCGCCTTCGCCTCGCTCGACCACCTGAGTGGCGGGCGCGCGGGCTGGAACGTGGTCACCTCCACCGGCGGCGGCGAGAACTTCAACCTCGACGCCCACCGCCACCATGGCGCCCGCTATGAGCGCGCGCATGAGTTCGTCGACGTGGTCACCGGCCTGTGGGACAGCTGGGCCGACGACGCCTTCGTCACCGACAAGGCCAGCGGGCGCTGGGCCGACCCGAGCAAACTCCATGTGCTGAACCACCGCGGCCAACACTTCCAGGTGCGCGGCCCGCTCAACGCGCCGCGGCCGCTGCAGGGCTGGCCGGTGATCTCGCAGGCCGGTGCTTCGGAAGACGGCAAGGCCCTGGCCGCCCGCGTGGGCGAGATGCTGTACACCGCCGCGCAGGACATCGACGAAGCCCGGGCGTTTTACGCCGACGTCAAGCAGCGCGCCGCCGCGCTGGGCCGCGGCCCCGAGCAGCTCCACATCCTGCCCGGCGTGATGCCGGTGATCGGCCGAAGCCAGGCCGAGGCCGACGACAAGTGGGGCGAACTACTGCAGGCGCGCGATGCCGACGTGGTGCTGCGCGCGCTGAGCAGCTACGCCAGCCTGGGCATCGACCTCACGCGGCTGCCGCTGGATGCGCGGGTGGAACTGCCCGACGAGATTCCGCTGACCAACAGCCACCAGAGCCGGCAGAAGCTGCTGGTGGACTGGATACGCAAGGAGCGGCCGACGGTGCAGCAGCTCTACACCCGCTGGAGCGCGGGCGGCCACCGCATGTTGGTGGGCACGCCGCAGGCGATTGCCGACGACTTCGAGCACTGGTTTTCCACCGGCGCGGCCGACGGCTTCAACGTGATGTTCAGCAGCACGCCCGGCGGGCTGGACGACTTCACGCAGCTGGTGGTGCCGGAGCTGCAGCGCCGCGGCCTGTTCCGACGCGCCTATGAGGGCCGCACGCTGCGCGAGCACCTGGGGCTGGCGAGGGTGCCGAACCGGCGCTTCAGCTGAGCGAGTGCGCGAAAGAAAGGAGATACGCCAAGCCAAGCAGGCGATCAGCCGAGAACGTGCCCCAAACGACGGTCCGACCCGAAGACCGGGCCAGCAGCGCGATCAGACTGCGACGTTGGCAGTGATGGCTGATCGCCGCGCGGGCATGTCGTCCCAGGTCCTCCCATGGAGCAGGCGGCCGGTCCTGTCCTTCCTGACCCCGCCCCACTGCTTGAAGAAGAACAAGCTACGCGAGCGCTCAGCCTCGAGGCGAATCTCGTCGACCCAAGCAGGCTCCATTGGCCTTGCGCCAGGCCCTGACTCTCCGCCGACAATCGCCCAGTGGATGCCTTCCAAGTTAAGGCCCCCGAGTGAGCCGATCAGAGGTTCACATGAAAGAAACTTCACTTTCGCAGGTACGCGCCGCAGATCGTCGACCCGGTTGAGCGCTCGACCGTCTTCGACGCTTACGCCCATCCACACGTTGTCGGGCCAGTGCAGTGAGGGCGCCAGTTCCAGTAGCCGCGTCGACCGCTTCGTCAGAATCTGGTAGGTGTGCTGCGGCGTTGCCGCCATTGTGCGGAAGACCGCGCCAATGAAGTCCGGCGGGACGTCGTCCTGAAACAGGTCGCTCATCGAATTAACGAAGACCGTCTTGCCTTTCTTCCACCGTAGCGGCTGGTCCACCAGATCCCAGTGAAGAGTCGGCTGGAACTCGTTCTCATATCGTGCGGAGCCCATCGCCTTCAGCCGCTTGGCCATCCGCTCGGCATAGCAATGCTTGCACCCCTGGCTGATCTTGTAGCAGCCAGTGACTGGGTTCCAGGTCACCTCGGTCCACTCAATAGTCGAATACGTGCCCACAAGATGCTCCTCTCGCAAGCCGCGATTATCGGGCTGCGGACCCTCAGAAAAGCTCGCCGTTAGGCGAACGAGCCACGTCAGACCACAGGCGGTTGGCCAGTGGGTGCCGACTGAAGAACACCAGCCGATAGATCGGGGCCTTCCGATCCGACGTGATCAACGGCATCTTCTCGCTGAACTCAAAGCACAAGCCCTTGATCAGACCGCACCAGTAGTCGAAAAAGGCCTCTCGCACCGAGCTGCGCGCCATGGTGGATGGGTCTATGGCCTGGGACCATCCTGGCGCCGTGTCGTCGAAGCGTCCTCGCCTGAACTCCATGTCGACATTCCTCGCGAGGTCCATCGTGCTGAAGTGAACGGCAAAGTCAATGGTCTGCAGGGTTGCCAGCTTCTTGATGATCTCGAACGACAGGAATTGGAGGTTGTATGGGTCAAGATAGGCAAGGCAAAAACTCCTGCGGGGCACCCTGTCCAGCACGTGATCAACCGTCTCAGCAGCCACGCCAGGGAAGCCTTCCACGGTCGCTCCAGCAGCCTCAAGCCTTGCGCAACATGCGTGCACTCGCGTGGGCTCCTTGTCCGCGATCAACATCTTGGTGAACTGAGCATTTGGCTGTATCGCCCCTTGCCTCCAAGCAACCAGCGCCCCGCCATCTCTGGTGGCAGACTCGCCTTCCACCTGTACGCGACCGGGCCCGCTGAAGAGATCGATGTAGACGCGGTGCGGCCAGTTGGCCCGGGCGCCATGAGAAGCCTGTATGAAGTCCGCCAGGTATCGGTGTTTGTTGTTCGGAACCCATGAGCCCACCCCCTTGTCGTTCGGACCGCGCTCGACATCAAGGTGAGGATGAGTGTCGGGATAGTGGAGAAGGTACGACCTCTTGTCGGTGCGAGTCACGGTCAGCTCCCTCAATGGCACGATGAATGCTGCCAGAGGCGGTAACAGGCAAACCAAGGTCAATATTGACGCAGGCCGCGGCGTCGGGACCTTCCACCGAGACGCTGACTCTCCACTTGCAACCAGCAGGGCCGCCGACCGGCTTTTTAGCCGCGAGCCGGTCGTTCTCAGCCACAACAGCGCCACTGGCCAACTGATGGCGGTTCGCACCGGTTTAACCTGCTTGTCAAGAGAGAATGTCGTCATGCCCTGGTTACTTCCGGTGAAGCCAACAAGCTTGCGCTTGCGCCGGACCCCACTTTGCTGCCACCAATGGCCTGCACTCCCCCAGCAATCCCTTCGCCGCAGCTCACACCACCCACCGTCACCTTCGCCCAGGCCTTCCGCTTCTGGCTGAAGCTGGGCTTCATCAGCTTCGGCGGCCCGGCCGGGCA
>CAKZXL010000769.1 GCA_937883885.1 uncultured Aquincola sp.
TCTGTCGCCACCAGGCCGAGCGCATGGCGGCGCCCACGCCTGCCGCGCAGGCGCTGCACGAAGAAGCCATGCAGCTCACCAGCCCCGCGCTGTGGCCCAACGAGCGCAACTGGCCGCGGGCCATGCAGTTGTGGCAGCAGGCCGCGGACCAAGGGCACTGGAAGGCGGCGCTGATGTGGCTGCACACCGCGCGCAGCGGTGCGGGCGAGAACAGTGAGAAGGGCCGCTTCCGCGTGGAGCCGCAGCGTCCCGAAGTCATCGTCTCGGGCCTCGAGCGGCTGATGCGCCTGGGCTTGGCCGATGCGTTTTACTGGATGGGTGAGCTGCACACCATTGGGAATGGCGTCAAGCCGAGCGTGGACCGGGCCTGGGCCTTCTGGGAGCTAGCCGCAGACCTCGGCAGCCCGCTGGCGCAGACGCGCATCGCCAAGGCGCTGACATTTGCGAGCCGGGAGCAAGAAACGCCGACGCTGGCTGAGTGGGCGAACCTTGAGTTGAAGACCGTGCTGCTGGAATGCGCCCATGCGCAAGGGCATGCAGAGGCCAGCCATCTGCTGGGCAAGCATCTGGACGAGGACGCCAACTCCTCCCGCCGCCTTCCGCGCTTCAAAACCCCCGCCGAGCAGTACGCCCACGCCTTGCAGGTACTCCACGACGGAGTCAAGTACGGCAGCGAATCGGCGGCCAAATACTTATCTGTATCCTTTGATGAAGGCGACGCCCTCGTCGGCTCTGCCTTTATCGATAAAGACCGTTCAGAACGCTACTTCGAACTGGGCAACGCCCTCTACGACAACCCCGACCTTCGCTTCCCCAACCTCGACCGCGTGCTGCCCCTTCCTCCGGCCAAGCTGCCACCGTGGGACATGAACGACGTCGATGGCCTGATCCGCGCCGCACAAGGCGTGCGGGTCACGCCCCAGTTGCCCCCGCAGCCCGCCGCCAGCGAACCCGGCCGGGCCCGCATACCGCCCGGCTTGCGCACCGGGTTGAGCACGGCTGCGTTGGATGGCCACGTTGTCAGCCGGCGCGCCGCCGACGCGAACTGGACGCAGCAGGCAGGCCCATGGCGCGCGAACAGGTAGTCCGCAAGACATTCGATCACGGCCAGTGCGCTGCGGCCATGCCCAGCTCGGGAGGCTGGGTCAGCCGCGTGCATCAACATGCCATTGAATACGCCACCGCAGAGAACGAGGTCCGCGGTCTCGCGCTCCTGTTCGGCGGGCTGGTGAGCGGGGGCGGCCTGCTGTGGGGCGCCTCGTGCCTTGCGCCGTGGTTCAACTTCAGCCCCCGCGGGCTCCGGGTCACGGTGCTCATCGTTTTGCCGTCGGCGCTGGCCCTTGTGTGCGCGGGCCTCCGCCTCATGGCCTGGTATGGCCGCCGAGAGTTGTTCAGCCCCCTGGACCTGCCCCTCCTCTTCGATCGCCGACACCGCAAGGTCTACCGGATGCACCGCACGCCGCCCGGCGGTGTTCGCGGCCTGTTCAAGCCCTGGCCGGCGACGGACTGCTGCTGGGCGAGCCCATGTCGCTGACCGAGTCGACCGTGCCCGCCGCTTGGGAACACCTGCGCCGCTACATGAACGAGAACGGCCCGCCGCTGCAGCCGGGCGAAACCCTGCGAGAGACGACGCTGCCACAGGGCTGGCGGCAAAGCCTGGGCATCGTCAGCGTCTTCGGCCCGGGCTGGCGAGGGCGCTGGCGTGAGAGCCCGTGGCTGATGGGCCTGCTGCACCTTCTGTCGCCGCTGATGGTGCCCCTGGGCCTGGCGATGGCGACCACCCATCGGCTGAGCTGCATCACCGCCCGCGAGGTGCCTTGGCCCCAAGACATCCTGGACCGGATCGGGCCGGCGCTGCCGACCGAGCAGGCGCAGGCCGCCGTACAAGCCCAGCGGGCCAGGCGTGGAGGTGACACGGCGTGATCGCTCGCCCGCCGCCGGGGTGGGCCGGTCGCCCCGGCTGCAGGCCGGCGAGGCCCTCACATGTTCATACGATGGTGATGCGAACACCTGGTTACTAGCATCGGAAACAGCCAAAGCGCTCGGCGCCATCGCCTCGATGGCCAGCGCGGAAGGCCGCTACAACCCCACAGGAGTCCGCATGCATCGCTTCCAGTCGCAAGGTCAATACCTTGGCGCCGCCCTCATCGCCATGGCCTGCAGCAGCGCCATGGCCTCGCCGCCCACCAACCTCGTCACCAACGGCGACTTCGAAGCCACCGGCGTCGGCCAGATCGGCAGCGTCGTTGCCGGCACCGGCTGGACCAACCCCACGGTGTGGTCGCCCGAGGCCCAGCGCAACGTGACGGCCTTCAACTTCATCCTCGACGAGTCGGGGGACGACCAGATTCATGGCCTGGTCGGTGGCTTCGCCTCGGAGAACACGCCCTCGCTGAACACCAACATCTTCGTCTGGGGCCCGGACAATGGCGTGCCGAACGGCTTCCGCACCAGCAGCAACGGCGGCAAGTTCCTGGGTGGCGACGGCGGCTATGCCACCGGCGCCCTCACCCAGACCATTTCGGGCCTGACGGTCGGCCAGCAGTACACGCTCAGCTTCGAGTGGGGCGGCGCCCAGTTCACCGACATTCCCAGCTCGGCGGGTCCGTACTGGGTGGGCTGGGACGTCAGCTTCGGCGCCGCCGGCACCACCGGTGAAACCTTCAGCGTCGGCGGTTCGGGCACCACCATCCCGGCCAACGGCTTCCTGGACTGGGCGGTGGCCACCACCACCTTCACCGCCAGCGCGGCCACCCAGGTGCTGAGCTTCCTGGCCACCGGCCCGAGCGGCCTGCCGCCCTTGTCGCTGCTGGACGGCGTGGTGCTCACCCCCGTGACGCCGCCGGTGCCCGAGCCCTCCAGCCTGGCGCTGCTGCTGGCCGGTGCCGGCGTGGTGAGCCTGGTCGTGCGCCGGCGCCGCCACCAGCGCTGAACGGCCATGGCAGAGATGCTGCGCGCAGCAGCCTGGCTGCTGCTGTTGCTGGTCTTCGGCCTGGCAGAGCGGCGCTGGCCGGTGCGGCGCCAGCCTCTGCTGCGCCCGGGTTGGCAGGTGGACCTGGGCTATTTCGTGCTGAGCAGCTTCGCGCCGCGGCTGCTGCTGGCGCTGCCGCTGTCGGCCTTGGCCGCGCTGCTGCACCAGGCGGTGCCCGCGGCCTACTACCAGGCTGCGGCCGAACTGCCGCTGGGCCTGCGGCTGCTGCTGGCCCTGGTGGTGTCCGACCTGGGCGCCTACTGGGGCCATCGGTGGGCGCACCGGTGGGCCTGGTGGTGGCGGCTGCATGCGGTGCACCACAGCGCCGAGCAGATGGACTGGCTGGTCAACACCCGCGCCCATCCGCTGGACATGGCCCTGCAGCGCCTGTGCGGCCTGGTGCCGGCCCACGCACTGGGCCTGCTGCAGCCGGCGGGTGCGCAGGTCGACTGGGCGCCGCTGCTGCTGGTGGTCATCGGCACGGCCTGGGGCTACTTCGTGCATGCCAACGTGAACTGGCGCCTGGGCAGGCTGGAGGGGCTGCTGTCCACGCCGCGCTTTCACCATTGGCACCATGCCCATGGCCAGGCGGATGCGATCGACAAGAACTTCGCCGCGCTGCTGCCCGGCCTGGACCGGCTGTTCGGCACGCTGCATCTGCCCCCTGGGCAATGGCCCGCGGGCTACGGCACCGACACGCCGGTGCCACCCACCTTGCTGGGCCAGCTGATCGGCCCGCTCAAGCCGCCCAGGCAGCAGACCTGATCAGGTCGTGCGGGTGCCGGCGGGCGCATGCACCCAGTGCCCCGCCAACCGCGTGCGGCCAGGCGCACTGCTGAGCTGCAGTTGCAGGCCCAGGTGCCGTGCCCGCTGGTGCAGGCTGCGCAGGCCGTTGCCGCCATGGGTCAGCATGCCTTCGTCCGACAGGAGCTCTTGCGGCATGCCGCAGCCATCGTCTTCCACCCACCATGTCAGGGCGCCCTCGCGCCACACCAGGCCGATGTGCAGGTGGCGGGCCTGGGCATGGCGGATCGCATTGCTGCTGGCCTCCTGCAGCATGCGCAGCAGCTGCAGCACGTCGCGCTGGGGGTAGTCCGGCACACCGTCCAGCTCGATCTGCCAGTGCAGGGTGGGCCGCGCGCCGGCCAGCCGTGTCTGCAGCCGGTAGCGGAAGTCGGCCACCGCGCGGGGCAGCGTGTCCTGCGTGTGGCCCAGTGCGCTGACCAGCTGCGAGCCGAGCCCGTCGTGCACATGGCCCAGCAGCGCGCTGCGCTCCTCGGCGCGCAGGCGGGCCTGCTCCACCTCCATCATCTGGGCATAGGTGCGCCGCAGTTCGCCTTCGCGCTCGGCCACCTGCTGCTCCAACGACAGCGACAGCCGGCGCTGCGCGGCCAGCGCATCGGCCAGGAATTTCAGCAGCAGATAGCCCATCACCAGCAGCGTGCTGGGGTAGCTGTAGGGCAGCAGGAAACGCGCATCGAAGCTGGTGCCGCCCAGCAGCTTGACGAAGTCGAACAGGCCGGTGAGCAGCAGCACGCCGGCCGGCCACATCACCAGCCGATGCTGCGCCTGCCGCGACTGCCGGGCCCAGAACACCGCCTGCACCATGGTGACGATGACCGCTGCGCCCACCGGCAGGTACAGCAGCTTGACCACCACCAGCGCATTGCCGCTCAGCCACACCAGTGCGGGTGCTGCGCCCAGCCACAGGCACCAGCCGGGCCAACCCCAGCGCGGCAGGCGGTTGAAGTAGGCCAGCAGCGTGACGGTGAAGATCTGCATCGACACCATGCGCACCGAGAAGGTGAACCAGCTGTACAGCTCGATGCTGACCGGCGGCACCTCCACCAGGATGTTGAGGTCGCACAGTGCATTGACGATGCTCGAGCCGCCGAACAGCAGGCACAGCGTGCGCTGTTGCGGGTCCAGCCAGACGCCGTAGATCATCGTCAGCACGCCCATGGTCAGCAGGGCCAGGGTCAGGATGTGGATGACCTCCACCTGCCAGAAATAGCGCACGCCGTACACCGGCCGCAGCTGCGACAGCGGGCCCACCGTCACCGGGCTCAGGCCGTTGGGCTGCCGCGCGTCGGCCCAGACCTCGAAGTCGAGCTGGTTGAGGCCCACCCGCCACGCATCCACCGGCGGCAGCAGCAGCTGCGGCTGGTGCAGGCAGCGCGACTGGGCCAGCGGCGCCAGCGCGCAGCCGCCCACATCGCGACCATTGAGGTGCAACCGGCCGGCCAGGCTGACCTTGGGCATGAAGACGGCCAAGGCCTCGGCCGGCGGGGCCTGCAGCTGCAGCTGCAGGCGGTAGTGCACCAGCTGCCCCTGCGGCCGCACACCCGCCGGGCCGAACACATGCGGCAGGCGCACCGCCTGCGGCGCGGCATCGGCCGGCTGCCACTGAGCCTGCGTCATCGTCAGCAGCTCGCCGGGCTGCAGCACCGGCGCCGCCACCGCCAAGGCCACCGAGGCCGGCTGGGCATCACCGGGCCCGATGCGGTGCAGCCAGGCCCACAGCGCGGCCAGGCACAAGGCCACCAGGCAGACGGCTGCGATGCGCAGCCGGCCCTCACCCACGGCCCAGCACGCCCAGCAGCCGGGCGCGCATCAGCGCCGTGACCTTGGAGGTGGCGTCCAGCTTGCGGTAGAGGTGGCGGATGTGGTTTGCACGGTGGACTGGCTGATGGCCATGCTTCGCGCCGTGTCGCCATAGCTCAGCCCTTCGGCCAGGCAGACCAGCACCTGGCGTTCGCGGTCGGTCAGCGCCAGCGCGGGCTCTGGCGGCGCTTCGGCTGCCGCGGCATCGTTGCTGGCCGCGCTGCCCAGTGCCAGCAGATGCCGCGCCACCCCCGGGCTGACCAGGAACTGGCCGCGCCGCACCGCATTGATGGCCGCGGCCACGGCATCGCTGTCGCCGTCCTTGACCAGGTAGCCACGGGCGCCGCGGCGCAGCGCCTGCACGAAGTTGTGTTCGTCGCTGCGCTGCGAGACCACCATCACATGGGTGTCGGGCCAGCGCTCGCGGGCCACCGGCAGCAGGGTCAGGCCGCTGCCATTGCCCAGGTGCAGGTCCAGCAGCACCAATGCCGGCGGCTTGCCCCGCCAGCCCTGGATCAGGTGCAGGCAGGCCTCGACGCTCACGACCCAGTAGGCCAGGGACAGGCCGGGCTGCTGCTCGATGCAGCTTCGCAACCAGGCGGCGTGCTGGTGGTCGTCTTCGACGAGCACCACTTCCTCGACGTGATTCAGTGGGGTCACAACGGTCTGCCTGAGGGTGGGGAGCCCGCCGCTCCCCGACGCGGTGCAGGCTTCTGTTACAGACGATTGTGGCCCACCCGGCCGAAGCTGCGCTACGCCACCGCGTCTGCCACCGAAAACACCACCCGCGCCTCACCCAGCCGGCCTTCGTAGGTGCCGGGGGTCATCGTGTCCCAGGGCTTGATGAGCGTGCCGGTGGTGACGATGGCGCCGGCCGGGATGGACAGGCCTTGTTCGGCGGCATGGCGCCAGAAGTGCTGCATCGAGACCAGCGGGTCGGTGCGGTCGTCGCCGGCCAGCGCGGGGCCCACCA
>CAKZXL010000770.1 GCA_937883885.1 uncultured Aquincola sp.
ACGATGACCTCGGGCAGCGCACTCAGCCAGGTGCCGGGGTCGCTGAGCAGCAGGCCGGCACTCAGCAGCTTGAGCGCCAGCACCGCATACAGCGTGTTCAGCGCCGACAAGGCCATCAGACGTTCGGTCACCTGGCCGGCGGCATTGCATTCACCCACCACGCGCTGGATGACCGCGGGCGACACGCCCATCGCGATGATGGCCAGCGGGCCGGCCACGGTCGGCGGCACCCCCATCAGCCGCGCCGCGACCAGCACCGCGATGCCGGCCAGCGCCGCTTCGAACAGGCTGGTGGCCAGCAGCCACGGGTTGCGGGCCAGCCAGCGCAGGTTCAGGCGCGCGCCGGCTTCGAACAGCAGCAGTGCCAGCGCCACGTCCACCGCCAGGCGCAACGCAGCTTCGTTGCCATCGGCGCCCAGGCCGGCCAGCGCCAGCACGGTGCCCACGGCCGCATAACCCGTCAGGCGCGGCCAGCGCAAACGCCGCCAGGCCACTTCGCCCAGCAGGGCGGCGGCCACCATCAGCAAGCTGGCACCCAGCAGGGTGTCGGGGCGCAAGGCCCACGGGGCAGTGATCAACCAGGACCACAGCGAATCGGTCATGCACTCTCCTCGTTGTCGTGGTTATGGGCAGCGATGGCCGAGACGACCCACGGACGTGCCGGGGCCGGCCCTTCATCGTCCAGGCGAGGTGGGGTGCAGACTGTCCGAGTGCGCCGCGTCTGCGTGTAGGACATCGCCGCGTTTGCGGCGGGATACGAGTCAGTCCTGGCTGAGCACGCCGCTGCGCATGCGCAGCATGCGATCGCAGCGCGAGGCCAGGGTTTCGTCGTGCGACACCAGCACGAAGGCGGTGCCACGCTCGCGCGCCATGGCCAGCATCTCGGCGAACACCACCTGCGCGGTCTCACGGTCGAGGTTGCCGGTGGGCTCGTCGGCCAGCACACAGGCCGGGCCGGTGACCAGCGCACGGGCGATGGCCACGCGCTGGCGCTCACCGCCTGACAGCTCCGATGGCCGGTGGCTGACGCGCCCGGCCAGGCCCACACGGCCCAGGGCTTCGCGCGCACGCTCCTGCGCCTCGGGCACGCTGAGGCGGCGGATGCGCAGCGGCATGGCCACGTTGTCCAGCGCGGTGAACTCGGGCAGCAGGTGGTGGAACTGGTAGACGAAGCCCAGGTGCTGGTTGCGCCAGCGGCCCTGCTCGGCCGCGCTCATGCCGGCGAAGTTGCGGCCCATCAGCTCGACCTGGCCGGCGCTGGGTGCGTCCAGCCCGCCCAGCAGGTGCAGCAGCGTGCTCTTGCCCGAGCCCGAGGCGCCGACGATGGCCAGCGTCTCGCCGGCGTTCACGGCCAGGTCGATGCCCTTGAGCACCTCGACGTCAATCTGACCCTCGTGGAAGCGCTTGCGCAGGCCGGTGCTGCGGAGGATGGCCTTGCTACTCATAACGCAAGGCCTCCGCCGGATTGATGCGGCTGGCACGCCAGCTCGGATAGATCGTCGCCACGAAGGCCAGCACCAGCGAGATCACGCCGATGGGCGCGATGTCGTTCCACTGCGGATCGCTGGGCATGCGGCTGATCACGTACACGCTGGCCGGCAGGAAGCTGGTGTTCAGCAGCCGCTCGATGGCCGGCACGATGGTGTCGATGTTGAAGGCCACCAGCAGCCCGATGAGCACGCCGGCCACGGTGCCGACGATGCCCGAAGCCGCGCCCTGCACCATGAAAATGCCCATGATGCTGCGCGGGCTGGCGCCCAGCGTGCGCAGGATGGCGATGTCGGCCCGCTTGTCGGTCACCGTCATTACCAGCGTGGACACCAGGTTGAAGGCCGCCACCGCGACGATGAGCGTGAGGATGATGAACATCATCCGTTTTTCCAGCTGCACCGCGTCGTACCAGTTGCGGTTGGTGCGGGTCCAGTCACGCACCACCACCTCGGGGCCCAGGCCGGTGCCCAGCGCGGCGGCCACGCTGCGGGCCTCGTTCAGGTCACGCAGCTTGAGTTGCAGGCCGGTGGGGCCGCCGGTGCGGAACAGCACCGAAGCGTCGTCCAGGTGCACCATCACCAGCGAGCTGTCGTATTCGTAGTGACCCGATTCGAAGGTGCCCGCCACCGTGAACTGCTTGAGCCGCGGCACCACGCCGGCCGGCGTGACCTGGCCATTGGGCGCCACCAGCGTCACCTGCGAGCCGGGCACCACGCCCAGCTGCCGCGCCAGCTCGGCGCCCAGCACGATGTTCCACTGCCCGGGCTTGAGCAGGCTGAACACCTGGCCCTGCGCACTGGCGGCCAGCGGCGTCACCTGCGCCTCGTCGGCCGGCGAGATGCCGCGCACCAGCACGCCGCGCATGTCGTCGCCACGGGCCACCAGCGCCTGCTGCGCCACGAAGGGCGCGGCGCCGATCACCTCGGGCTGCAGCTGCCTGACCTTGGCGGCGGTGGCCTGCCAGTCGGGCAGCGGCGCGCCCTGCGCATCGAACAGGTCGACGTGCGGGATCACGCTGAGCATGCGGTCGCGCACCTCCTTCTGGAAGCCGTTCATCACCGACAGCACGATGATGAGCGCCGCCACGCCCAGCGCGATGCCGAGCATCGACACGCCGGAGATGAAGGAGATGAAGCCGTTGCGGCGCCCTGCCCGGCCCGCACGCGTGTAGCGCCAGCCGATCTGCAACTCGTAGGGCCAGGAGCTCGAGGGTCTTGTCATGCGGCGCGCATGGTAGCCCAGCAGGGTTGCCCGTTTGTAGGGCGGCGCCAGCCGGGATAATCGCGCCATGCACCTGCTGATTCCCCATGCGGCGCCCGGGTCCGACATCGGCCGCCATGCGCTGAGCCAACTGCAGCTGCCCCACCTGGAAACCCTGCTGGCCCGCTGGGCCGAGACCGACCGCGACAGCGGCGACGAGACCACCTTGTCGCCGCCGCATGAGCGCGTGCTGGCGCGCGCGCTGGGCTGGCCCGCCACCGACGGCCTGCTGCCCTGGGCCGCGCGCGAGATGGGCACGCCGCCCGCCGGTGAGGCCGCCACCGGCTGGGGCTGGATCACGCCCGCGCACTGGGCCGTGGGCAGCGACAGCGTGACCCTGCTGCCGCCCGCCGCCATGCAGCTGGACGAAGCCGGCTCGCGCGCGGCCTTCGACGCCATGCGGCCGCTGTTCGAGGGCGAAAGCATCCACCTGCTTTGGCAGGGCGCCGACCGCTGGGCGGCCCGCCACCACTCGTTGGCCCAGCTGCCTACCGCCTCGCTCGACCGCGTGACCCACCGCGGCATCGACCTGTGGCTGCCGCGGGCCGCCGGCCAGGGCCCGGCGCGGCTGTGGCGCCGGCTGCAGAACGAAGTGCAGATGCTGCTGCACAACCACCCGCTGAACGAGGCGCGTGAGGCGCAGGGCCTGCTGCCGGTCAATTCGTTCTGGGTCAGCGCCAGCGGCGCCTGGCAACCGGCCGACGAAGCCGCCGCACCCCAGCTGGACCAACGCCTGACCGCGCCTGCACTGGCCGAAGACTGGGGCGCCTGGCTGCAGGCCTGGCAGGCGCTGGACGCCGGACCGATCGCCGCGCTGGCCGACCAGCCGGGCGCGCGCCTCACCTTGTGTGGCGAAGCCAGCGCCATCACCTACACCCATGCCAAGCCCACGCTGTGGCAGCGGCTGCGCCCTTCGCGCCGCCCCGTGGCGCCCCTGCTGGAGACCCTGTGAGCACCGCCAACATCCTGCTCGAAGCCCGCGACGTGCCGCCGCGGGTGGCCTTTGCGCTGGAGCAGGCCGGCGTGCACCCGCTGCTGGCCCGGCTGTTCGCCGCCCGCGGCGTGCGCACACCCGACGACCTGGACGACGGCCTGGGCCGGTTGCTGCCGCCCGCCCAGCTGCTGGGCACGCATGAAGCCGCGGTGCTGCTGGCCGACACCCTGGCCCGCGGCGGCCGCATCTGCATCGTGGCCGACTACGACTGCGACGGCGCCACCGCCTGCGCCGTGGCCCTGCGCGGCCTGGCCATGCTGGGGGCCCGGCCCGGCACGCTGCGCTACGTGGTGCCCGACCGGGCGCTGCACGGCTACGGCCTCACGCCCACCATCGTCGACCTGGCGATGCAGCAGCAGCCCGACCTGCTGGTGACGGTGGACAACGGCATCGCCAGCCTGGAAGGCGTGGCCCACGCCCGCGCGCTGGGCCTGCAGGTGCTGGTGACCGACCACCATTTGCCCGCGCTGGTGGGCACCCAGGTGGTGCTGCCCGAGGCCGACGTGATCGTGAACCCCAACCAGCCGGCCTGCAGCTTCGAGAGCAAGTCGCTGGCCGGTGTGGGCGTGATGTTCTATGTGCTGCTGGCGCTGCGGGCCGAGCTGCGTGCACGTGGCGTGTTCGACGCCACCAGCCAGCCCAAGCTGGACGCCCTGCTCGACCTGGTGGCGCTGGGCACCGTGGCCGACGTGGTGAAGCTGGACGCCAACAACCGCCGGCTGGTGGCCCAGGGGCTCAAGCGCATCCGCGCCGGGCGCATGCAGCCGGGCGTGGCGGCGCTGTTCAGTGCGGCCGGCCGGCATGCCAGCCGGGCCAGCGCCTTCGACTTCGGCTTTGCGCTGGGCCCGCGCATCAACGCCGCCGGCCGGCTGGCCGACATGACGCTGGGCATCGAATGCCTGACCACCGACGACAGCGCCCGCGCCACCGAGCTGGCCGCGCAGCTGGACGCCATCAACCGCGAACGGCGCACCGTGGAAAGCGGCATGCGCGACCAGGCCGAAGCCCTGCTCGACCGGCTGATGCCGGATGGCGAGGCACCGCCCGCGCTGGCGATCTTCGACGACGAGTTCCACGAAGGCGTGGTGGGCATCGTGGCCGGCCGCCTGAAAGACCGGCTGCACCGGCCCACCTTCGTGTTCGCGCGTGGGCAGGACGGGCTGCTCAAGGGATCGGGCCGCAGCATTCCAGGCTTTCACCTGCGCGATGCGCTGGACCTGGTGAGCAAGCGCCACCCCGGCGTGCTCAAGAAGTTCGGCGGCCATGCGATGGCCGCCGGCTGCACGCTGGACGAGAGCGGCTTTGCCACCTTTGCCGAGGCGCTGCAACAGGTGGCCCGTGAATGGCTGGACGCCGACACGCTGCAACGCCGGCTGCGCACCGACGGCGCGCTGCCGGTGGAGTACTACAACGCCGAGACGGTGCAGGTGCTGGACGGCCAGGTGTGGGGCCAGTCCTTCGAGGCGCCCACCTTCTGCGACGAGGTGGACGTGGTGGCCCAGCGCCTGGTGGGCGAAAAGCACCTGAAGCTGCGGCTGCGCCTGGGCGGCCAGCTGCGCGACGCCATCTGGTTCGGCCGCGTGGAGCCGCTGCCGCCCCGCGCTCGGCTGGCCTACCGCATCTGCCTGGACGAGTACCAGGGCCAGCAGCGCGTACAGATGATGGTCGAGGCTGTTGTATAGCAAGCAGCCACGGAACCGGCGGACCCGCCGCGGGTCCATCAGGCCATGAAACGATCCCTGCTTGCCCTGGCCGCCGGCTGCGCGCTGTCGCTGGCCCTGCTGTCGGCCCATGGTGCCGAACCCCGCACCGTCACCGTGGCCCGCGGGCTGCAGAACCCCTGGGCGCTGGCCTTCCTGCCCGATGGCCGCATGCTGGTCACCGAAAAGGCCGGGCGGCTGCGCATCGTGGCGGCCGACGGCACGGTGGGCAAGCCGCTGGCCGGCCTGCCCAAGGTGGACGCCGGCGGCCAGGGCGGCCTGCTGGACGTGGTGGTGGACCCGCG
>CAKZXL010000771.1 GCA_937883885.1 uncultured Aquincola sp.
CTGCTGGTGGGCGATGCCGCCACGCCGGTGCTGCGTGTGCACAGCGACACCCGCACGCTGCAGCCGGGCGACCTGTTCGTGGCGTTGCGTGGCGAGCGCTTCGACGCGCACGACTTTTTGCCGCAGGCGCGGCAGGCCGGCGCCGTGGCTGCGCTGGCCGAGCATGGGCTGGCCACCGCCGGTCTGCCGGGCCTGCAGGTGCCCGACGTGCAGCGCGCGCTGGAATTCCTGGCCGCCGCCTGGCGCCGCAAGCACGACCTGCCGCTGATCGCCGTGACCGGCAGCAACGGCAAGACCACGGTCACGCAGATGATCGCGGCCATCCTGCGGGCCTGGCTGGGCGACGATGCGCTGGCCACCGAAGGCAACTACAACAACCACATCGGCGTGCCGCTGACGCTGCTGCGCCTGCGCCAGAACCCCCAGCGCTGGCACCAGGCCGGCGTGGTGGAACTGGGCATGAACCACCCGGGCGAAATCGCGCTGCTGGCGCGCATCGCCGCGCCCACGGTGGCCCTGGTCAACAACGCCCAGCGTGAGCACCAGGAATTCATGGCCACGGTGGAAGCCGTGGCGCGCGAAAACGGCAGCGCCATCGAAGCCCTGGGCCCTACCGGCGTGGCCGTGTTCCCGGCCGACGACGCCCATGCGCCGCTGTGGCTGGCGCTGGCCGGCAGCCGCCCGCACCTGACCTTCGCGCGCCAGGGGCAGGCCGACGTCACCTGCGAAGCGCTGTGGATGGGCGCGCATTGGGCCCTGACGCTGCACACCCCGGCCGGCCCCGCCAGCCTCACGCTGCCCGTGGCCGGTGAGCACAACGTGCGCAATGCGCTGGCCGCCACGGCCTGCGCGCTGGCCGCCGGTGCGCCGCTGGCCGCCATCGTGCAGGGGCTGCAGGGCTTTGCACCGGTCAAGGGCCGCTCGCAGCTCAAGCAGGCGGTGCACCGTGGCCAGCCGCTGGTGCTGATCGACGACACCTACAACGCCAACCCCGATTCGATGCGCGCCGCCATCGACGTGCTGGCCACGCTGGCCGCGCCGCGCGCGCTGCTGATGGGCGACATGGGCGAAGTGGGCGATCGCGGCCCCGAATTCCATGCCGAGGTCGGCGCCCATGCGCAGGCGCAAGGCATCGAGCTGCTGTGGGCCGCCGGCGCTGCCAGCGCCGATGCGGCCAAGGCGCATGCCAACGCCCGCCACTTCGACACCGTGGAAGCCATGATCGCCGCGCTGCCCGACCTGCCTGCCGTGGGCGCGGTGGCCGTCAAGGGCTCGCGCTTCATGCGCATGGAACGGGTGGTGGCCGCCCTGCAGAACGCCGGAGGCGACCATGCTGCTTAGCCTGGCCCAATGGCTGCAAGGCCTGTACCCCGATGCGCTGGGCTTCCTGCGCGTGTTCCAGTACCTCACCTTCCGGGCTGTGCTGGCCGCGATGACCTCGCTGCTGATCGGCCTGGCCTTCGGGCCCTGGGTGATCCGCCGGCTGACCGCGCTGAAGATCGGCCAGCCGATCCGCGGCTACGGCATGCAGACGCACCTGGCCAAGAGCGGCACGCCCACCATGGGCGGCGTGCTCATCCTCATCGGCATCGGCGTGTCCACGCTGCTGTGGTTCGACTGGAGCAACCGCTTCGTCTGGATCGTGATGCTGGTGACCTTCGGCTTCGGCGCCATCGGCTGGGCCGACGACTGGCGCAAGGTGGTGCAGAAGAACCCCGAGGGCATGGCCTCGCGCGAGAAGTACTTCTGGCAGTCGCTGATCGGCCTGGTGGCCGCGGTGTACCTGGCCTTCAGCGTGTCCGAGACCTCCAACCTGCGGGTGCTGGAGCTGTTCCTGCAGTGGGTGCAAAGCGGCTTCAGCGACCTGCCGCCCAATGCCGACCTGATGGTGCCGTTCTTCAAGACGGTGAGCTATCCGCTGGGCCTGTGGGGCTTCATCATCCTGACCTACCTGGTCATCGTGGGCAGCAGCAACGCCGTCAACCTGACCGACGGGCTCGACGGCCTGGCCATCATGCCGGTGGTGCTGGTGGGCTCGGCGCTGGGCGTGTTCTCTTACGTGGTGGGCAGCTCGGTGTACTCCAGGTACCTGCTGTTCCCGTACATCCCCGGCTCGGGCGAGCTGATGGTGTTCTGCGCCGCCATGGCCGGCGCGGGCCTGGCCTTCCTGTGGTTCAACGCCCACCCGGCGCAGGTGTTCATGGGCGACGTGGGCGCGCTGTCGCTGGGCGGCGCGCTGGGCACCATCGCCGTCATCACCCGGCAGGAAATCGTGCTGGCCATCATGGGCGGCGTGTTCGTGGC
>CAKZXL010000772.1 GCA_937883885.1 uncultured Aquincola sp.
CCCCAGCCAGAAAGCTCTCGACGACCTTGAGCTTGAGCCTTGTTTCGTACTTCCCCATGGGACCTCTTGAACTGTGTCCAACTTCTGGGGGTCAGTTCAATCCCGGGGCGGTTCAGTAGGCGGCCCCGCCGTTGCCGTAGGAGCAGTAGAAGCAGTTGAACTTCTCGATGGCGTTGAGGTAGGGCAGGTCTTCCCGATCGAACACGAGGTAGTCCGAGCGTCGCACCTTCGGGATGCCATAGATCGGGAAGCACACGGCCTGGTAGGTCGTGACGAACAGATCCATCAGCAGGAACGGGATCCAGCCGAAATAGATCACCGGCGCGGTGAGGACGACGAGCAGGTTGGACTGCCGCAGGAAACGAACCAGTCCCACCCTGTGGCGGCGCTGCTGGCGCGCCAGCTCGCCAGCCAGCTCCCTGCGCTTGGCTTCCCAGACGCCACGCTGCTGGCTGTACTCTTGTTCGACATCCTCCTGCAGCGCACGGATTCGTGCGAGCAACTCGTCGAGATGACTGCGCATGCCGTGATCCTCCGGTGAAGGTTCGCTTCTAGCGCCAGAGATTTGCGCTGGCGCTTCGCATTCAAGGTGAGGCCATCGGGCCTGGCGGCCGCAGGGCGGCCCCGACCGCCTCGCTCAGGCCCGCTGCGCGGGGTTAACGGCGAGGGGGGCGTCGTTCCCGGCCGCCTCGGGATCAGGTGCCCGGCTGCAGCTCGATGCGCACTTCGCGGGCCTTGCCCTCTCGTTCGACGGACAAGGCGACGACGTCACCGACGCGCCGATCATCCAGTCGCGCGAGGAGGCCGGCCACACCCTCGATCGGCTTCCCATCGATGGCGGTAATGAGATCGCCGGGAACGATTCCCTCCTGCGTCGCGCGTATGCCAACCAGCCCCGCCCGCTGCGCGGCGGACCCCGATCGGACCGACAGCACGAACACGCCCTCGCGGCCGGTGATCGTCTGCAGCCGCTGGTTGAACTGCTCGTCCACCTCGATGCCCAGGGCCGGCCGCACGTACTTGCCGGACTTCACGAGCTGCGGCACGACGCGCATGACGGTGTCCACCGGCACGGAGAATCCGATGCCTGCCGACGCGCCGGACGGGCTGTAGATGGCGGTGTTGATGCCGATCAGCCGCCCGGCGGAGTCGAGCAGCGGGCCGCCCGAGTTGCCGGGGTTGATGGCAGCGTCGGTCTGGATCAGGTGCTCGATCGTGGGGCCGCCGGTCTCGCCCGGCAGGGAACGGTCGAGCGCCGAGACGATGCCCGTGGTCAGGGTCCAGTCCAGGCCGAAGGGGTTGCCGATGGCAAACACCTTCTGACCCACCTTGAGGTCGGTGCTGGAGCCCACGGGCACTGGCGGCGGACGCTTGAAGCCGACGCCGATCTTGAGCACGGCGATGTCGTGAGCCGGGCTGGCGCCAACCAGGGCGGCCTGATAGTCGCGGCCATCGGCGAGCTTCACGGTTGCCGCGGAAGCGCCCTGGATCACGTGGAAGTTGGTGACGACATGCCCCGCGTCGTCCCAGATGAAGCCGGAGCCGGTGCCACGCGGCACGGAGAAGGTGTTGCGGCTCCAGACGTCCCGGACCAGCTGGGCCGTCGAGATGTAGACGACCGAATCGCGCGACTTCTCGAAGAGTTCGATGGTCGTGCGTTCATCGGCAGCGAGGTCTCCGCGGGGGGTGACGGTTCGATCGGCAGCCTGGCGGGGGCTGAACCATGCTTCGATGGCGGGCAGGAACTGCCACAGCAGCATGAGCGCCGCGACGCACGCGGCGACAACCAGCCAGCGCCGGAGAAACCGGTCTGGCAATGGGCGTCCGTACGGGTCTGGGTAAGCCATGGCATCCCTCCAGGTTTGTGGCTTGTGTATCGGATCGGAGTGGGCGGTGCGGTACCCGAGCCCTGCTGCGGCCCGGATCGGCGGTCGTCGTGGGGGTCACTCACTGCCTTACGTGGCGTCCTGGGCCATCCGGTCGTCGCGCTGCCGCAGCAGCCAGTAGGTCAGGCCCAGGGCCAGGACGGCGCCGGCCAGCGCGGCCACCTTGGCCGGGCTGGTGTCGGGATCGAGGACCACGAACTTGCGCGACAGCGCGATCAAGCCGATCAGGATAACGGTTTTGACCTGGATGATGCTGTCGCGGCGCATCGCCACGCGCACGATGGAATGCTTGAACTCCATCGCGATCAACAGCGTCATGATCATGCCGAACACGGTCTGGAACACCCGGTGGTCGAGCGGATTGAAGGCATCGATGACCAGCAGCCTGAAGACGATCTGCACCAACTGGAGCAGCGACACGACGATGATCACCGCGATCACCGCCGACAGGATCACGGCGACGACCTGCTCGAAGCGCTCGTAGAAGTTCATCAGCGCCCATTCGTGGCGGAACTGCTGAAGTGGCGTTCTGGACCGGTCTTCCGCTTTCACTTTTCCCCTCCTTTCCACCCTGGTCTCCCCGAAGTGCTCAGCGCAGTTGCGCGGAGACCCAGCGTACGATGTCCTGCACTCCCATGGCGCCAGACTGGCGCGCCACTTCCCGCCCTCCCCGGAACAGCACCAGGGTCGGGATGCTGCGAACGGAGAACTGGGCGCCGAGATGCGGCTCCTCTTCCGTGTTCACCTTGGCCAGCCTGACCCGCGGCTCCAGCAGGCGCGCCGCCTGCTGGAACTGAGGGGCCATCACCTTGCAGGGCCCGCACCACGGGGCCCAGAAGTCGACCACCAGCGGAATGTCGCTGCGCTCGAGGTGACGCGCAAACGTCGCCGCGGTCAGGTCGATGGGCCCGCCGGCGAAGAGCGTGTGCTGGCAGCGGCCGCAGTTGGGCCGGTCATCGAGTTTGGCGGTCGGCACGCGGTTGACGGACTGGCAGTGCGGGCAGACGATGTGGACGCTGTCGCTCATGAGGCGGCTCCCAGGGGGCTGAGTTGCGTTAAGTCCCCTGTCGGGGCGGAGCGGTCGCCTGCCGCGGGCTGCAGCCCGCGGGTCAACAGGCGAATGTCGTTCTCGTCGAGCGTTTCCCGCGCCAGGAGCTCGCGGGCACATCGCTCGAGCACGTCGCGGTTGCGATCGAGGATCCGGTAGGCGCGTTCGAACACACCCATCACGATGTCGCGGATCGCCTGGTCGATGCGGGCCTGGGTCGACTCGGCCACCCGGCAGCCCCCGTGCGCGAGTTCGGGCACGTCGAGGAATCGCGGCCGCTGCGCCTCGTAGGCGATGTAGCCCAGGCCTTCGTCCATGCCGAAGCGCGTGATCATGTCGCGCGCGATGTCGGTCGCCCGCGCCAGGTCGTCCGCCGCGCCGGTGGACAGCTCGCCGAAGACGAGCTTCTCGGCGGCGCGGCCTCCCAGCAGCACGGCGATCTTGTGCTCCAGATCGGCGCGCGTCATTAGGAAGCGGTCCTCCGTGGGGCGTTGCAGCGTGTAGCCGAGCGCGCCGATGCCGCGAGGGATGATCGAGATCTTGTGCACCGGGTCGGTCCCCGGCAGGGCCAGCGCCACGAGCGCGTGCCCCATCTCGTGGTAAGCCACGGTCTCGCGCTCCTTCGGGTTGAGCACGCGGTTCCTCTTCTCGAGGCCGGCGACGATGCGTTCGATGGCGGCGGTGAAGTCCTGCAGTTCGACGGCCGCTGCCTTGCGCCGCGTCGCTGCCAGTGCCGCCTCGTTGACCAGGTTCGCGAGATCGGCGCCGGAGAATCCCGTCGTCAGCGCGGCGACCTGTTCGAGGTCGACGTTCGTTGCCAGCGTGACCTTCCGGGCGTGAACCTTGAGGATGTCGAGCCGGCCCTTCTTGTCGGGCCGGTCCACCAGCACCTGGCGGTCGAAGCGGCCGGCGCGCAGCAGGGCCTGGTCGAGGATCTCCGGGCGATTGGTCGCGGCGAGCATGATCAGTCCGACCGAGCTGTCGAAGCCGTCCATCTCGGTGAGCAGCTGGTTGAGCGTCTGTTCGCGCTCGTCGTGACCGCCGATGGGCCCGCCCACGCCCCGCGCACGGCCGAGCGCATCGAGTTCGTCGATGAAGATGATGGCCGGCGCCTGGCTGCGGGCCTGCTCGAACAGGTCGCGCACGCGCGCCGCGCCGACGCCGACGAACATCTCGACGAACTCCGAGCCGGAGATGGAGAAGAACGGCACGCCGGCCTCGCCGGCCACGGCCTTGGCCAGCAGCGTCTTGCCCGTGCCGGGCGGCCCGACCAGCAGCACGCCCTTGGGAATCCGTGCTCCGAGGCGGCCGTAGTCCTGCGGGTGCTTGAGGAACTCGACGATCTCGACCAGTTCCGCCTTGGCCTCGTCCACGCCGGCGACATCCGCGAAGGTCACGCCGGTGTTCTTCTCGACGAACACCTTGGCCCGGCTCTTGCCGATGTTCAGGAAACCGCCCATGCCCTGCTTCTCCGCAAACCGGCGGAACAGGAAGAACCAGACGCCGAAGAACGCCACGGCCGGAAGGATCCACGACAGGATGTCGCGCAGCCACGTGCTCTCCACCACGCGCGCATACGGGACGTCGTACTTCGACAGGCGCTCGGCCAGATCGGGCTCGACCCGGGTCGCGACGATCGTGGTCTTGCCGCGACCGTCCGGCGACTTCAGGCGCCCGGTCACGGTGCGGTCCGACACCAGCACCTCGGCGACGCGGCCTTCGGCCAGGGCCTTCTCGAACTCGCTGTAGGGCACGGGCTCGACGGTCTTCGCGGCCTGCCAGTAGTTCTGCAGCATCAGCAGCAGCATCAGGGCCACGATCCAGTAGCCGACGTTCCATTGATCCTTCTTCTCCATGGCGGGGGTCCTCGACGTGGGCTGTGGCTAGAGAACGGGCGTGAAGAGGCGGGCGATGCCGTCGCGCAGCTTGACGGCAAGCGGCTGGGCGCGCAGAGCCGCCGACGCGACGGGCCGGGATTCCTCGCGCACCGCGTCGAAGGCCGCCTCCAGGCGCGCACAGAGCGAGGGGTCGTAGACCTCCACGTTGAACTCGAAGTTGAGCCGCAGGCTGCGTGCGTCCCAGTTGGCCGAGCCCAGGCAGCACCACAGGCCGTCGACCAGCATCAGCTTCGTGTGGTCGAAAGGCCCCGGGCGTTCGAAGATGCGGGCGCCGTGCTCCAGCACCTGCCAGTAGTGGGCACGCGCCGCCCACTGCACGGCAGGGTGGTCGCTGTGCTGCGGTGTCAGCAGGTCGATCCGCACGCCGCGCAAGGCGGCCGTGTTCAGGGCGGCGATCAAGGGCTGGTCGGGGACGAAGTAGGGTGTCCAGATGCGCACGGTCCGCCGCGCCGCGCTCAGGGCGCCCATGAAGGTCCAGCGCAACCTGTCCATCGTTTCGTCGGGGCCGGCCTCGATGCCGCGGGCCCAGCTCGTTCCCGCCTCGCTGCCCGGCGTGGGGGCGGCGCCGAAGAAGTCGGCATCCAGCCGCTCTTCCGTGGTGTCGAACCAGTCGCGGACGAAGGTCTGCACCAGGTGCCGGACCACCGGGCCCTCCAGCCGGAAGTGCAGGTCGTGGCACGCCTGCTCCGGCGCCTCGGGCCGCCAGTAGGGGCCGAAGATGTTCATGCCGCCGGTGAAGCCCACCGTACCGTCCACGACGAGGAGCTTGCGGTGGTTGCGCAAGTGCGCGGCATGCAGCCGCGCCGGGATGAGCGTCGGGTTGAAGGAAGCGACCCGCCCGACGGACCCTCGCAAGGCGGCGTAGGCGCTCCAGGGCAGCAGGCGCGCATAGACATCGTCGATCAGCACCCGCACGCGCACGCCTCGCGCATGCGCGCGCTGCAGCGCCTCGACGAAGGCCTGGCCGATGCTGCGTCCATCGAAGATGTAGGACGCGAGTGCAACGCTGTGCCGCGCTGCGTCGATGTCTGCGAGCATCGCAGGGTAGGCCTGCGCACCGTCGAACAGCGGGGTGATGCGATTGCCTTCCGTCAACGGCAGTCCGGTGGCACGGCCGACCAATCGCGCCAGGCCGGCCAGCGCGTCCGGCAGGTCCGGCGGCACCGCGGTCGGGGCCGTTGCGCAAGGGGCCGCCCGCGCGCCCGAGAGCCTGCGCGCCCGCCGCTGGTAGCGGTTGATGCCGAAGAACAGGTACAGCAGCGCCCCGCCGAGCGGCAGCAGGCCGATCAGCAGCACCCACAGCGTGGCGGACCGCGGGTCGCGCTTGTAGACCACGGCATGACCCGCCGCGGCGAGCGCCGCGGACAGCGACAGCGCCGTGGCTGCCCATGCCATCCCGTCCGGGATCGACATGACAGCCTGGCCCCTCATGCGGGGTCGCTCGCAGCCTTCTTCCTGCGGGCTTCCTTGCCCGATTCCTTGGTCGAGTCCTTGCCCGCCTCCTTGGGCGAGGCCGGTGCGGCAGGTGCTTCGTCCTTGGCCGGCTCGGCTTGTTTTCGCTCGAACTGCACGCGCTCGGCCTTGTCGTCCCAGCGCGCGCTCGCCTGATCACCCTTGCCGATCCCGCCACCGAGCATCTCGCGCGCCAGGGCCGTTTCCAGCTCGCTGCGGATGAGGCGCTTGAGCTCGCGGGCACCGAACTCCGGACGGTAGCCTTCTTCCGCGAAGTGATCGACCAGCGTCGCGTCGAACGTCAGCGTCACGCCCTGGCTCGCGGCATTGCGGGCCACGCGATCGAGCTGGAGGCCGACGATATGGCGGATCTCCTCCTTGCCCAGCGCATGGAAGACGATGATCTCGTCGATTCGGTTGAGGAACTCGGGCCGGAAGTGCCCGCGCAGCACGTCCATCACCTCCGCCTTGGTCTTCTCGTACTCCTCGCCGGCCGCACCGCGCGCCTTGAGGCGGCGCTGGATGATGTCGGATCCCAGGTTGGAGGTGGCGATGATGATGGTGTTGGTGAAGTCCACCACGCGACCCTTGCCGTCGGTGAGGCGCCCGTCGTCGAACACCTGCAGCAGGATGTTGTAGACGTCGGGGTGGGCCTTCTCGATCTCGTCGAGCAGCAGCACGCTGTAGGGCTTGCGGCGGACCTTCTCGGTGAGCTGTCCGCCCTCGTCATAGCCGACGTAGCCCGGTGGGGCGCCCACCAGCCGCGCCACGGTATGGCGCTCGCCGTACTCCGACATGTCGATGCGCAGCAGGGCGCCCTCGTCGCCGTAGATGGATTCGGCCAGCGCCTTGGCGAGCTCGGTCTTGCCGACGCCGGTGGGGCCCAGGAACAGGAACGTGGCCACCGGCTTGCTGCCTTCGCGCAGGCCGGCGCGCGACAGCCGCACCGCATCGGCGACGGCGCGCACCGCCTCGTCCTGGCCCACCAGGCGCTCGTGCAGGCGCTGCTCCAGGTGCAGCAGCTTCTCGCGCTCTTCCACCGTCAGTTCGTTGACGGGGATACCGGTCAGGCGCGAGACGATCTGCGCCACGTGTTCCGCCTTGACTTCGGCGCTGCCCGAGCCGCGCTCGCGTTCCCAGTCCTCGACCAGCTTCTTGAGCTCGGCCTCCTTGGTTTCGATGCGCTTGCCGATCTCCGCCGCCTTGTCGTACTGCTTGCGCGAAGCCACGTAGTCCTGCTCCCGGCGCAGCTGGTGCAGTTCGGACTCCAGCTCCTGCACCGCGACGGGGCGCGCCGTGGCCGACAGCTTCACGCGCGCGGCCGCCTGGTCGAGCAGGTCGACGGCCTTGTCGGGCAGGAAGCGCGCCGTGATGTACCGGTCGGACAGTTCGGCGGCCGCGATGATGGCGTCCTCGGTGATGCTGACCTTGTGGTGCGCCTCGAAGGTGTCGCGCAGGCCGCGCAGGATCATGATGGTCTGCGCCACCGTCGGCTCGGGCACCATGACCGGCTGGAAGCGCCGCTCCAGCGCGGCGTCCTTCTCGATGTACTTCTGGTACTCGTTGAGCGTCGTCGCGCCGATCAGGTTCAGCTCGCCGCGCGCCATCATCGGCTTGAAGACGTTGGCCACGTCCAGCCCGCCCTCGCCGCCGCCCTGGCCGGCACCGACGATGGTGTGCACCTCGTCGATGAACAGGATCAGCTCGCCCTGGTGCTCGGCGATTTCCTTGAGCACCTTCTGCACGCGTTCCTCGAACTCGCCGCGGTACTTGGCGCCGGCCACCATGGCGTTGATGTTCAGCTCGACGAGGCGCTTGTCGCGTAGCGTCTCGGGCACCTCGCCGGCCACCATGCGCTGCGCGAGCCCCTCGACGATGGCGGTCTTGCCCACGCCAGGCTCGCCGATCAGCACAGGGTTGTTCTTCTTGCGCCGCGCCAGCACCTCGATGGTGGTCTCGATCTCCTGGGCGCGCCCGATGACCGGGTCCAGCTTGCCGTCGCGCGCCATCTTGGTCAGGTCACGCGAGTACTTCTCGAGCTCCGGGGTGTTGGTCGGCGTCTCCGCGCGCCCATCCTCGGCTCCCTTACCGACCACCTTGTTCACCTGCTGCCGCAAGGCCTGCGGCGTGAGGCCGTAGCGGCGCATCAGGTTGGCCGCAAGGCCGTCGCCCTCCTCGGCCAGGCCGATCAGGAAGTGCTCCGGGCCGACGTAGGAGTGGCCCAGCTCGTTGGAGGCCACGAAGGCCCGGCTGAGCGCGTCCTTGACGCGCGGCGAGACACCTACCTCGCCCTCGAACGGCTTGTCTCCGCGCTTGGCCTCGGACTCGATCTGCCGCTTGAGGTCGTCGACCTTGATCTTGAACTGCCCGAGGATGGTCTTAACCACATCGCTGTCGGCCAGGGCGAGCAGCAGGTGCTCGGTATCGACCTCGGAGCGGCCGAACTCGGCAGCGCGCCGGGCCGCCTCCTGCAGCAGGCCCTCGGATTGCTCGCTGATCCGGCTGGCGAGCCCGCTGCCGCGCCGACGGGGAGCGCCGGTGCCAGTGGCCGCCGGCTCTCCGAACGAGGCGTCGACCACCTCGTCGGCATCCGCGGCAACGGACGTCGGCTCGTCGCCCAGCCGGAAGAACCCGCTGCCGAGGAAGTCTTCGAACAGGCCGCTGCGCGAGCCGAACAGGGCCTCGAGGGGCGAGATGGTGCGCTTCTGCTGGCGCACCAGCTGCCGGTAGTGATCGTCACACAGCAGCATGGTGCTGTGGCGGCCGTTGAGGTCGGCTTCCACCCGCACGGTGGCGGGCTGGCCGCAGACTTGGCATTGTTTTTTCGCCATCCCGGTGCTCCGCAGGATTGTGAAACCGGCAGGCCGTCGCATCTCGCGACGCCGCGCCCCGTGATCAGATTGCGCCGCAATCGCGGCACAAAGTCTACCTCATTTCTCGATCGGAATCGCTCGACCCTGCCGGGGCGCGTTCCCTTCGCGCTTGTCGATCGTGATGGTGAGCACCCCGTTCTTGAATGAGGCCCGGATCGACTCCTGGTTGGCGTCCTGCGGAAGGTTCAGCGCGCGCTGGAAACTGCCGTACGAGCGTTCCACACGGTGGAAGCCGCCTTCCTTCTTCTCCTGCTCCTGGCGCTTCTCGCCGCGGACCGTCAGGACATCGTCGTCGAGCGAGATCTGGATGTCCTTCTGCTCCACGCCCGGCACCTCCAGGGAAATCGTGTACTGCTTGTCGGTCTCTTGGATGTCGAGCGCCGGCTTCAGCATGGCCGGCCAGTCGGCAGGCTGCGGTACCGAGAGCGCCGGAAAGCCGAAGCCGCGAAACGCGTCATCGAACAGGCGATCAATCTCGCGGTGCAGTTGCAGGATCGGGCTCCCCGGCCCGCCGCTCGCCGACACTTCGGCTCGCGGCGCGGGCAGCGAGGACGTCGTCCGGTTGTCCTCCTGCTCCTTCTTGAACCAGTTCCAGGGGGCCCACTTCTTCAGGTCCAGTTCCATAACGACCTCCAATGAATTGATCAAACCCAATTGCCGGTGCAGCGAACGCAGAAGCGTTCAGCCGACGGGGAGCCCTGGTCAACACCTATCGACAGCCGCCCACTTAACAGTCAAATTGAGCGTACCCTTTGGAAATGCTGAGTGACTTGTGCAGGATCACGGAAATGGGTCGTGAGTACAAGTCCGGATGTCGAAGAGCGGGCACTCACGCATCGCGGTGCCGGTAGGATCGCAGCCTTCGGAATGCGGCGCCCCGCACAGCAGTTCCGCCCCGCTGAAGCCGAATGACTTAGCCCATTTCGCCTATGACCAGTCAGCAGAGTGAGCCACGCGCTGACCCTATTGGCAACAACCAGCACACCTGCCCACTTTGAAATTGAGGTCGTCGAACTGCGCCTCACCGATCGCGGCGGCGCTCTCACTCCGTTGCGCCGCCCTGCTTCATCCATGTGCCCAGAGGCGCGAGCGCGGGAAGCCGGCCGGGGCCAAGTTCAACCGTCAATTTCGCCCGTTGAGGCACTGCTCCCCGCGTGGGCCAAGAGCCGCCGGTAGACCAACTGGGCATGTTGAATGCCGATCGACCGCATGTGCCAGAACCTGAGTTTATAGAGGCTGGATGATTGCCCGAGGTTGGCGGATCGCGCGAAATGCCCGTGAAGAGCTGCTAACGGCATTGCCCCGGCGGGCGCACGGGGCACGGCGGCATGGTACGGCTCATAGAGCTTCCAGTATTGCACCGTGGCGCAGCGCAGGCCGGCCAGGGCCCACTGCCCAGCGTGAGCCCCGGGTCACTCGTCATCAGGGCACAAGCACGAACTTCAGCGAAGGCATGGATCTGCGCGCGGACTGCCGCAGCCCGGTACTGACCTTGGACACGCCCCAAAGGTGGGAAATGGGCAGGTATTTGGTAACGACAGGTAAGCCGATCCGCTGCACTCGAGTGCCCCGTTTTGGCGAGAGCCAAGGGGCATCCGTGCACGCCGGTTTGGGCGCCGATGCAGCTCGGAGAGGGAAACCGCTACTTTTTGCACCGATCCCAAGGATAGCCATTTGGCCGGAACGCAGTAAGTCATTGATTCGTTTAAGCGCGGATTTCGAAACCGCTTCTTCTGCACCGATCCCATGGCGAGGTAGCTGGCGCGGGGGGCGGAGCTGAACCGTCGCAGAGGGCCCGGCCAGCTCGGCCCAGTTCCGCCCATTCAAGCGCGCCTGCGCTGTGGCTGCTGGCGCTGCAGGAGCGTGGCCGCGTGCCGCTCGATCCCAAAGGACAGGGTCCCCCGAAAGTTGATGTTCCCGAACTGCACCGGCCCCATGCGGCGGATCCAGGCCTCTTCGACTGGCTGCTTCTCCTTGCGCCGCCGGTCGACGACTTCCTGCATCTTCATGGTGTTCCAGGCGATGACTATATTGGTCAGCAGGGCGTGCGAGCCCGAGATGGCGCGCATCTCGTCGCCCCGGCGGCCGCGCTCCGGGAGCAGCCGGCCATGAAAGATGGCGCGCTGCAGCTGGTGCACCGATTCGCCCCGGTTGAGCAGGGTATGAATCTCTCGACGGAAGTCCGGGTTGCTGAAGAAGTCGCACAGGTAGAGCGTGCGCAGCAGGCGGCCCAGGTGGTCAGCGGCCTTGTGCAGGGGAGCGCCTTGGGCCGCGCTGCCCATGCGCTCCAGCACCAGCTTTGCAGAGATCCGCCCCGTTCGGATTGAGGCGACCAGGCGCAGCAGTTCATCCCAGCCTTTGACGATCGCTCGCTTGGACACGTCGCAGAGGGCGGCCGTGCGGACTGCCGCCGGTACCGCCATCCCTCGCGGCAGGAACAGGCGCCGCTCGGAGAGATTGCGCAGCTGAGGGCACAGATCGAAGCCCAGCAGCTTGGCCACCGCCATCGCGACGTTGGTGTAGCCATGCGTATCGACCGCCAGCAGCGACAGCTTGATGCCGTCCTCGACGCGGGCGTTGTGCTGCTCCACGCCTTCGAGCGCGGCGCCGGCCTGGCGCTCGTTGAGCACGATCGGCTGGTCATAGATGACGCCGTAGGTGCTGAGCACATGGGTGTAGAAGCCCACGGCGTAGGTGCGCCGGCGCGGGTCGATGCGGGCGCTGAAGAGGTGCTTGGAGGCATCCAAGGCCATCATGTCGGCCCGAGGCCTTGTCGGCCTTGCCCCAGAGTTCGGCGATCGGAAAGCGGCGCTGGAAGGCGACGACCCGCTCGTTGGCGCGGCGCAGCCGCCCCTGGGCTTCAAGTGCGCGCATGGCGGCCGTGACATGGGCGGCCTCCAGACCGGGCACCATGGCGGCGACTCCCTTGGCGTCGTTCTCCGTGCCATGGGCCAGCAAGGCACCGTAGCAGCCGAGCAGCTCTTGGATCGAACCGGGCTTGCGGCCCAGCAGCACTTCGCTGAAGCCAACGTGCACATCCACTTCGACGATGAGGTCGCTGAATTGCGTCTCACCGATCGCGGCGGCGATCAACTCTCGGTTGCGCCGCACCTCGTCATCCACTTCCAGCGGCGCGAGCGCGGGCAGGCGGAACTCTCCCTGCGCATCGATTTCCACGCCACCCCCCTCGATCGCCTCGGCCAGGCCGCGCAGGCCGACCTCCAGATTGGCGTTCAAGCGTTCGAGGAACTTCTTCCGATCGGTCGTCAGGCTCAGGGCGCTGATCAGCTGGCTGCGCTCCTTCTTCCATTGCGCGGGCGGGATGAGCATCTCCTCCCGGTTGCGGTACTCCTGGCTGTGATTGATCCAGAGCCGCCCGGCGCGCAGGTCCCGGCGGACCGAGACCAGGGTGCAGGCGCGCAGCGCTGCCAGCGCGCGTACGCGGTTGGGGTCGCTCAGCAATGCGTGCCAGGTCGGATCGGCCTGACCCAGATCGAAGTCCCTCGGCAACTCCCTGGCGTTGCCCTCGCGAAGCGCGCGCAGCACGCCGACCAGTTTGAGCGAGGCCGTGGCGACATGGCCCTGGATGTCCAGCCCGACCAGCGCATTGAGCAAGGCGGAAACTCTTGCCGCGTCGTCCACCAGGCCTTGGCGCACCAGGGCGGCCCGACTGAAGCGCTGCTCGCTTTCATGGGCGGGTAGCAGTTGCTTGGGGGCCGCGATCTTCTGCTCGTCGGCCTGGTCCTCACCATGGACGATCGCGCGGATCTGGTTCTGGCGCTCGCGGTAGTGCGTCAGGCCGCGAGTCTGTTTGGCTTGCACGCGTACGGTGGCATGCCGCATCAGGTCGCTGATGCGACGCGCGGCCATGAACAGCTCCGTGTCGGTCAAGTTCAGCAGGGTCATGCGAAGGAAGCAGACCACTTCCAAGGCTTGCGAGTCGGGCTTGAGGCGCCTGGTTTCGATGGGCGGTCGGTTGACGACTCCTTGGCCGTAGGCGCGCATTCGGGGTCCCGATAGGCCTTCCAAGGTCCAGTCATGCACGCCAAGCTGTTTCAGGTAGCTGATCTTGTTGGTCACCTCGGCAAGGCCGCTCGGGCTGTGCTTACCGACGGAGCCTTTGAGCCACTCCAGCACCGAGCCGCCACCCCGGCCACGGCGCTTGCTATGCACGGCCGCCAGCAGCCGGGTGAGCTGCTCATCCGACAGCTGATGAAGCGGTTCTTCAGCACTGCAGCCGACGTCGTGGAGGAAGGCACCCCGGCCCTCGCCGAGAAGTTGCGGCAGGCCACGCCGCACTGGACGAGGCACACGCATGCCACGCACCTC
>CAKZXL010000773.1 GCA_937883885.1 uncultured Aquincola sp.
CGCAGCGGCTGGTAGAAGGCGCCGATCATGTTCTTGCCCAGCGGGTGGTTGATGGCCGTCTTGCCACCCACCGACGAATCCACCTGCGCCAGCAGCGTGGTGGGCACCTGCACAAAAGGCACGCCGCGCATGTAGCTGGCAGCGGCAAAGCCGGCCATGTCGCCCACCACGCCGCCGCCCAGCGCAAACAGCACCGTCTTGCGGTCGGCGCTGGCGGCCAGCAGTGCGCTGAAGATCTGGTCCAGCGTCTGCCAGTCCTTGTGGGCTTCGCCGTCGGGCAGCTCGATGGTCAGCACGCGGCCGTAATGCGGCGCCAGCGCCGCGGCCAGCCGCTGGGCGTACAGCGGCGCCACGGTGGTGTTGGTGACGATGGCCGCCACCGCGGCACGCGGCAGGCCTTGCCAGGAAGCCGGATCGTCCAGCAGGCCGCCGCCGATGCGGATGTCGTAGCTGCGCTCGCCCAGCGCGATGGGCACGGTGACGACGGAGGCGGAAGCGATGGGGGCGACGGGTGCGGCGGTCATGGCGCCCGAGTTTACGGGCGGGCCCGCCAGCTCAGCGCGCGAGGCGGTCGACCGGCGAAGGCACGACCGAGGCGTCCACCAGCCCGGCCAGTTCCAGCTGCATCAGCACCATGCCCACCAGCGTGGGCACCGACGGCCGGCCGGTCTCGATCACGAAGTGGGCGGTGCGGCGGTAGAGCGGGTCGCGCTCGCGGTGCAGGTCGCGCAGCTTGCGCAACGGGTCGGCCACCTGCAGCAAGGGCCGCTGCGTGTCGTGCCGCAGGCGGCGGTAGATCTCTTCGGCCGACGACCGCAGATACACCACGGTGCTGCGGTCCTGCAGCGCCTGCCGATTGGCTTCGCGCAGCACCGCGCCACCGCCGGTGGCCAGCACGCCGGTGGCGCTCTGGGTCAGCTCGTCGATCACCTGTTGCTCCAGATCGCGAAAGGCCACCTCGCCATGCTGGGCGAAGTAGTCGCGGATGTAGCCGCCCAGGCGCTCCTCGATCACATGGTCGGTGTCGACGAACGACACCCCCAACTGCCGCGCAAGCTGACGCCCGACGGTGGACTTGCCACCGCCGGGCATGCCGACGAGGGAAACGAGCACGGTCAGTTGGGTGTGGTGCAGCTCAGAACCGACCCGAAGGGGCTGACCGCGCCGGCCGGGGTGATGGCCTTGTTCGAGAAGTCGCTGGCCAGCCGGTCGAGCGCGAACTCGCGGTAGCTGGACGACTCGGTGCCCGAGACGATGCCGGTGGCGGTGAGCTTGAGCACGATCCACGGCGCGTACATCTCGGCGTAGCGCAGCGTGATGGTGGCCTTGCCTTCACCGTCGGTCACGACCGTGGGGCTGGTCAGCGCCACCACGTTGCCCGGCGTCAGCTGGCCGTCGCCATTGGTGTCGGTCTCGTTGAGACGGCCATCTTCGTTCACGTCTTCGTTCGGGCAGACCAGCGGAATGCTGTCGCTGAAGGTCTGGACGATGTTGCCCGAGCTGTTGACGGTGGTGGTGACGTAGCGCCACCGCTGGGCGGTTTCGTCGTAGGCCATCACGCCCTTGCCGTAGTACGTGGGAATGCCCTTGGCCGTCAGCGTCACGCCGCTCACGCGGATGCCGTTGGCGTCGGTGACGTAGGCCGTCCAGGTCTTCTGGTAGGTGTCCACGTCGGAGTTGGTGATGGTGTTGCCGGTGCCCAGCACGATGAACAAGGCGGACTGGTTGACCGTCAGCGAGACGGTGCCGGTGACGCTGCTGCTGGTGGCCACGGTGGCACGCAGGCGCACACCGTTGTTGGCGGTGGTGGAGGCGCCGGCAATGTAGTTCACGTTGGCCTGGCCGTCAGGGCCGGTCTTGGCCGTGGCCGCGCTCAGGCGTCCGCCGCTGGGGTCCAGGTCCTGGCTGAAGTTCACGGTCAGGCCCTGCACCGGGTTGCCCGAGGCGTCGGTGACGCGGGCGATCACGTTGGTCTGGCTGTCGGAGCCGCCCGCGGTGTTGGGCGCCAGCGCCGAAGGCGACACCTGCAGCACCAGGTCACGCGGCGTGGTGGCGACGAAGGTGGCCGTGGTGGTGGCCACGGCCACGGTGCCGCCGTTGGCATCGAGCACGGTGGCGCTGATGGTGGACGGCGCGGCAAAGTTGGACGTGAGGTTCACGCTGGCAACGCCCAGGCTGTCGGTGGTCACCTGGGTAGCACCCAAGGTGCCGACCGTGGCGGCGAAGCGCACCTGCACGTTGGCCTGCGGCACGCCCGCCCGGCGATAGCGCACCTGCAGCGGATACACCGCACCCACGGTCGGCGACACGGTGGCCGGCAGGAACACGAAGTCCTCGCCACTGACGGTGACGACCGTCGACGCGCCCGCGCCGGCGCCGCTGAAGCGCACGGTGTCGGTGCCGGCGTTGGTGGCCGTGTAGGTCACCGTGGCCTGGCCGCTCGAATCGGTCGTCGGGGCGGCGGGCGAAAAGCCGTTGCCCAGCGAACTGGCCAGGGTGATGGCGACGCCGGGCAACGGGTTGCCCTTGGAGTCCGCGGCGGCCACCGACAGCTGGGAGGTATTGCCCTGCGTCAGCGTGGTGTTGCCCGAGACGGTCAGGCGGGTGCCGACGATGGGGATGGTGTAGGTGGTCTGCACCGTGCCGGAAGACACCTTCACCGTGGCGGTGCGGTTGCTCTTGTCCTGCCCGGCTTCCAGCGTGGCGGCGGCCGCGCCCGAGGCGTTGGTGGCGGCACTCACGTTCAGCAGCCGACCGGTGTCGGTGGTGAAGGTGACGGGCGTGGAAGGCATCGCGTTGTTGTTGGCGTCCTTCAAAAAGGCCGTCAGCACCACCTGGTCGCCGCCACTGCCCAGCGTGGTGGACGAGGCGATGACCTCGATCACGGAAGGCACGGCCGCACCCGGGGTCGCGACCACGGCGAAGGTGGCGGTCTTGGTGACGTTGCCCGACTTGGCGGTGACCGTGACCGTGCGCAGGCTGCGGTCGGTGCCGGCCCCCACGGTGGCCGTGATCACGCCCGAGGCGTTGGTGATCGACTTGTTCGTGGTGGTGGTGTCGCCCGACCCACTGGCTGTGGTCAGCGTGACGATGGCATTGCTGTCGGCCGACAGCTGCACCGCCACACCGGGCAGCGCAGCGCGGTTGGCGTCCAGCGCGGTCACCGTGGCGGTGACGACCGAGGTGCCGTCGTTGGCCAGCGAGTCGGCCGACAGCGCCACCACCAGATCTGCCGCCGTGGCCGTGCCGCTACCGCCGGTACTGCCGCCGCCGCCCAGCACCGGGTCGCCCGAGCTGCCCCCGCCCCCGCCGCAGGCAGCCACCAGCGACAGCGCCGCAACGGACAGCCACGTCTTGAAAGTTCGGATCATCTTGTCTTCTCGCTCGCTTGCTTGCCCGGGCCTTACCGCGCGGTCACGCGGTCGGTCACCACCTTGGGCGTGATGAACACCAGCAGCTCGGTCTTGTTGCTCGACCGCACGGTGTTCTTGAACAGGTTGCCCACCACCGGAATGTCGCCCAGCAGCGGCACCTTGTTGACGTCGTTGCGCTCTTCCTGCGTGAAGATGCCGCCCAGCACCACGGTGCCGCCGTTTTCCACCAGCACCTGCGTGTTCACGTGCTTGGTGTTGATGGCCGGGCCGGCCGTGGTGGCGGTGCCGCGGCTGTCCTTGGCCACGTCCACCGTCAGGATCACATTGCCCTCGGGCGTGATCTGCGGCACCACCTCCAGCTTCAGGCTCGCCTTCTTGAACTGGATGGAGGTGGCGCCGCTGGAGGTGGCCACCTGGTACGGGATCTCTTCGCCCTGCTCGATCACGGCCTTGATCTGGTCGGCCGTCACCACCCGCGGGCTGGAGACGATCTTGCCCTTGCCGTCGGCTTCCAGCGCCGACAGCTCCAGGTTCAGGAAGCGGTTGGCCGAGGCGCTGAACAGCGACAGCGCGAACGTGGCCGCCTGCGAGCCCCCCAGGTTGGCGACGTTGGCCGGCAGGTTGACGAACTGGTTGTTGTAGCGGCCGGTGGTGGTGTTGACCGCGTTGACGTCGGTGCTGGGACTCTGGCCCGTCTGGCCATTGACGGCGTTGTAGCCGCCGCCCACCGTCACGTAGTTGCCGCCGCCCACGCCCCAGCCCGGGATGCCGCCCTGCACGCCGCGCAGGTCGGAGCCGCCCAGCTTGACGCCCAGCGCGCGGCCGAAGGTGTCGTCGGCTTCCACGATGCGGGCCTCGATCAGCACCTGGCGCACCGGGATGTCGATCTTGGCGATGATGGCCTGCACCTCTTCCAGCTTGCTCGGGATGTCAGAGACGAAGAGCTGGTTGGTGCGCGTCTCGAAGATCACGCTGCCGCGCGGCGACAGGATGCGGGTGTTGACGGTGTTGCCGCCGGCGCCGGCGCCACCGCCCTGGCTGGTGGTCTGCCCGGTCAGGCCCTTGGCCACTTCCTCGGCCTTGGTGTAGTTGAGCTGGAACGACTGCGTGCGCACCGGCTCCAGGTCGGCGATCTTCTTGCGCGCTTCCAGCTCCACCTGTTCCTTGGCCGACAGCTCATCCTTGGGCGCGATCCACAGCACGTTGCCGTTCTTGCGCAGGCCCAGGCCCTTGGCCTGCATGATGATGTCCAGCGCCTGGTCCCAGGGCACGTCCTTGAGCCGCAGCGTCACAGTGCCGGTCACGGTGTCGCTGGTCACCACGTTGAAGTTGGTGAAGTCGGCGATGACCTGCAGCAGCGCCCGCACCTCGATGTTCTGGAAGTTCAGCGACAGCTTCTCGCCCGAGTAGCCGGGGCCCTGCACCAGCTTGTTGGGGTCGATCACCATCGGCCGCACTTCCACCACGAACTGGTTGTCGCTCTGGTAGGCGCTGTGCTCCCAGGCGCCGCGCGGCTCGATGGTCATGCGCACACGGTCACCCGTCTGCACCGTGGTGATGGCGCCCACCGGCGTGCCGAAGTCGGCCACGTCCAGGCGGCGGCGCAGCCGGTCGGGCAGCGTCGAGCGCAGGAATTCCACGATCAGCTGCTGGCCCTGCTGGCGGATGTCCACGCCGACCTGGTTGTTGGGCAGCTCCACCACCACCCGGCCAGCGCCGTCCTGGCCGCGGCGGAAGTCGATGTCGCGCAGCGACAGCGGGTCGGCGTTCTGGCTGGGCGCGAAGTGCAACGGCGCCGCTGCCTGCGCAGTGGCCGGCGCCGCGGCGGGCGCGGCCTGCGACACGTCGGCGGCACCGCCGCCGTTGTCCACCACGATCAGCAGCGCCTTGCCTTCCAGCTGCGCCCTGTAGTTGGCGGCCTGCTTGAGGTTGAGCACCAGGCGCGTGCGGTCGCCGCCCCGGGCCACGTTCACCGAACGCAGGTTGCCCTGGTTCAGCTCGACCACCGATCGAGGCAGCGCGCTGCTCACGCCCGGCAGGTCGATGGCGATGCGCGGCGGCGCCTGCACCACGAAGCCCGCAGGCACCGCGACCAGCGGCTCGCTCATCTCGATGCGCACCACCTCACTGCCGGCCTGCTGGGTGCTGGTGATCGACTGGATCACCCCCTGCGCCAAGGCGGCGACGGGGACGCCCACGGCCAGCACGAGGGCCGTGCCCCAGGCTTTCCAACGGGTCATAGTGCGCTTCTCCTGCTCGTTCTTCATCGCTTGCCCTCCTGCAACTGCAGGCTGGTGCTGCGTTCTATCCATTCACCGGCGGCGTCCTGCACGATCTCGCGCAGCGCCACCTCGGTCTCGGTGATGCGGGTGATGCGGCCGTAGTTCTGGCCCAGGTAGTCGCCGGCCTTGACCTGGTAGAGCAGGTTGTCCACCCGCAGCAGCGCGTAAGGCGCGCCCTGGCGGCTGACGCTGCCCACCATCGTCATGCTGTCCAGCGGAAAGGCTTCCAGCGGTTCCTTGCGGCGGTTCAGCTCGGTGGCCAGCAGGCTGCTGGGCTGCCGCGCCTCCTGCTTCAGCGCCACGGTCAGCTTCTGGTTGCTGAAGGGCTCGACCGCATCGGCCCCCGTGTAGGCCTGGGGGTTGAAGCGCTTGGGCGCCTGCAGCGGCTGCACGCTGGGGCGCACCTCGTTCTTCTGCTGTTGCATCCAGGCGCTCAGCTCGGTGTCGTCGGCGCTGCAGCCGGCCAGGACGGCCAGGGCCAGCAGGGGCAGCGCACGCAGGGCAGGCAGGCGGCTCATCGCTTGGCTCCTGCCGCGGCCTTGGCGGCGGCGCGTGCCTTGCGCTGCTCTTCGATCTCGGCCGGGTCGAGGTAGCGGTAGGTGCGCGCGGTGGCCTCCATGGCCAGTGCGCCGTTGGCATCGCGCTGCGGCGCGCTGATGGTCAGGTCGTGCAAGGTGACGATGCGCGAGAGGTTGGCCACGTCGGCCGCGAAGGCGCCCATGTCGTGGTACCGGCCGCTGACGCGGATGGCGATGGGCAGCTCGGCGTAGTAGTCCTTGATGACCACCTGGCCGGGGCGGAACAGCTCGAACTGCAGGCCACGGCCCAGGCCGGCCTGGTTGATGTCGGACAGCAGCGCGTCCATCTCGGCCTTGCCGGGCAGCTGCTTTTCCAGCTGCACCACGTATTCCTCGACCTGCAGCTTCTGCTTGCGCAGCTCGCTGAGGTTGACGGCCTGGCCCAGCTTGGCGCGGTAGTCGGCCTTGAGCGCCGGCTCGCGGTCGCGCTCGGCCTGCAGCAGGTCGGATTGCTCGGACAGCAGCAGCACCCAGCCCAGGGCCACCGCCACCAGCAGGGCCAGCGCAAACACCGCCAGCCGTGGCAGCAGCGGCCACTGGCCGGGCTCCTTCATGTCCAGGCCGCGGAACTGCGCCGCCGCCCGTTCGAAGGACTCGTTGAGGTCGAAACTCATGCGCTTGGAAGACGTTGCCATGGCGGCCCCTTCAGGAAGCTGCCCGCGGCGCCGAGGCCGCGCTGGCCGCGGCCGCCGGTGCCGCCGGCCGCTTGATGGACACCCGCATGGAGAACTCGAACAGCCGGCGCTGCTCGCGGTTGTCGGCCCGCACCGTGGCGGCCTTGATCTCCACCAGCTCGGGCCGCTCCAGCCACTCGGAGTTGTACAGCGCGTTGCGCAGCAGCTCCGAGACGCGTTCGTTGGTCTGCGCGATGCCGTTGATGGCCACCACGCCCTCGGTCTGCTTGATGGCGGTGAGGTACACGCCCTCGGGCGTCTGCCGCGTCAGCTCGTTGAGCAGGTGCACCGGCACGTTGCGGTCGGTCTGCAGGTCTTCCACGGCCTTCTGGCGCGCCTTCAGGCTCTCGATCTCGCCCCGCAGGTTGGCGATGTCCTTGATCTGGCCTTCCAGCAGCGAGATCTCGCGCTGCAGCAGCGCATTGCGGCCGTCCTGCACCGACTTCAGGTGCTGCAGGCCCAGGTACCACAACACCACCAGCAGCAGGCCGACCAGCGCGGCCAGGCCGAGGCCCGCGAAGAAGGCCGCCTTGCGGCGCTTGCGCCGCGCTTCCCGGTGAGGAAGCAGGTTGATCAGGATCACTGCGTGAATCTCCGCATCGCGAGCCCGCAGGCCGTGAGGTACGACGGCGCCTCGCGACGCACCTTGGCCTCGCGCACGGCCGACCCCAGCTTCATCTGGTCGAACGGGTTGACCACCATGGAGGCGAAGCCGGTGAGGTCCGTCACCCGCTCCTTCAGGCCAGGCAGCGTGGCGGTGCCGCCGGCCAGCATCACGTAGTGCACCTTGTGGTGCGGCGTGCTGGTGAAGAAGTACTGCAGCGCGCGGCCGATCTCCTGCGACAGGCTGTCCACGAAGGTGTTGAGCAGCGTGGACTCGTAGTCCTCCGGCAGGTCGCCGGACAGCTTCTTCTGCTCGGCTTCCTCGAACGAGAAGCCGTACTGGCGCGAGATGAGCTGCGTGAGCTGCGAGCCGCCGAAGGCCTGATCGCGGTCGTACAGCATCTCGTCATCACGCAGCACCTTGAGGCTGGTCACGTCGGCGCCGATCTCGAACAGCGCCACCAGCGCGTCCTTGCCTTCGTTGGGCAGGGCATGGATGACGCGGCTCATCGCCAGCCGCGAGGCATGCGACTCGATGTCCAGCACCACCGGCTTCAGGCCGGCGGCTTCGGCCAGGCCCTGCCGGTCCTGCACCCGGTCCTTGCGGGAGGCGGCGATCAGCACCTCCACGTCGCCCATCGAGGTGGGGCTGGGGCCGATGACGCAGAAGTCGAGGCTGACCTCGTCCAGCGAGAACGGGATGTACTGGTTGGCCTCGGACTCGACCTGCAGCTCGAGTTCTTCCTCGCGCAGGCCGGCCGGCAGCATGATCTTCTTGGTGATGACGGCCGACTGCGGCATGGCCATGACCACCTGCTTGGTGCGGCTGCCGCTCTTGGCCACCACGCGGCGCACGGCATCGGCCACTTCGTCGAACTTTTCGATCTGGCCGTCGGTGATCCAGCCTTTTTCGAAAGGCTCGGACGCGAAGCGCTCCAGCACGTAGTCGCCGGACTTGTTCAGACCGAGCTCCACCAGTTTGACGCTGGACGAGCTGATGTCGAGGCCGATCGTAGGCGGATGCTTGCGGCCCAGCAGCGCGTCCAGAAAGCTCACCGGGTTCTCCCAAGCGCGGCCTTTGTGTACCGCGCACTTCAGCGATTGTTAAGAAGTTACTTGAATGCTAGCAGTAAAGCCTTTGTGCAAGATCGGAAA
>CAKZXL010000774.1 GCA_937883885.1 uncultured Aquincola sp.
CCGCGGCGCTGCGTTGAGCGAAGAACCCGGCGCACCGCAGCGCCAAGGCGCCGTCGGCGGCGGCACGCCGTTCGGCCGGGTGGACGGGCGGGTGATGTCGCTGATCCGCCAGCTGACCACGCAGCGCGGCCGCGCCGCAGCGGGCGCCGCAAGCCCGTGGCAGGACGGCGCCGCGGCCGCCTACGGCCCTGTCGGCCCCGGCACCGGCGCCGGCGCCGGGGCCAGTTCGGGATTCGGGCCTTCTGGCGATGGCCCGCTGCCCAACCTGATCTACGCCCACCGCGACGAGCTGCGCCAGGCGGCCACCGGCCGGCTCGACCACATGGTGATCGACGTGGTCGGCAGCCTGTTCGAGCAGATCCTTTCGGACCCCAAGGTGCCGCCGCAGATGGCGCGCCAGATCGCACGGCTGCAGTTGCCGGTGCTGCGGGTGGCGCTGGGCGACCCCAGCTTCTTCTCGTCGCGCCGCCATCCGGTGCGCCGCTTCGTCAACCGCATCGCGTCGCTGGCCTGCGCCTTCGAAGACTTCGGCAGCGGGCCGGGCCAGCAGTTCATCGGTCAGGTGCGGGCGCTGGTGCAGGAGATCGTCGACGGCGACTTCGACCAGATGGAGGTGTACGAGCAGAAGCTCGGCGCCCTGGAAGGCTTCATCGCCGCGCAGGCCCGCGACGAAGTGCGCGAGCAGGGCAGCAACGCGCCCCAGATGGTCGAGGCCAAGGAGCAGGACCTGCGGGTGCAGCAGCAGTACCTGCGGCAGCTGCAGGCCGCGCTGGCACCGGTGGAGATGCCGGCCTTTCTGCGCAGCTTCCTGGCGCAGGTGTGGAGCCAGGCGCTGGTGCTGGCCGCCCGGCGCGGTGGCGAGGCGGGCGAACTCTCGCAGCGCCTGAGGCGCGCGGCACGCGACGTGGTGATGAGCGTGCAGCCCAAGGGCACGCCGGCCGACCGCAAGACCTTCCTGATGTCGCTGCCGCAGCTGATGAAGGACCTGAACCACGGCCTGGCCATCATCGGCTGGCCCGATGCGGCGCAGAAGGCCTTTTTCTCCGAGCTGCTGCCCGCCCATGCCGAATCGCTGAAAGGCCAGTCGCTGCGGCCGCTGGACTTCAACCTGATGGTCAAGCAGCTGGACGCGGTGTTCGCGATGCCGCTGCCGCGCGTGGCCGAAGGCGGCACGCTGCCGGTGCTCAAGGACGCGGTGGACCAGGTGCACTTCAGCGACGATGAAGCGGCGCAGATCGGCCTGGTGAAGGAAGAGTCGGTCAACTGGCAGCGCCAGGTGGACATCGACCTCAACCTCGAGCCCGAGCTGAGCGCGGTGGACATCCAGCTCGACGGCCTGCCGCCGCCCGAGCCGGTGGAGCCCAGCCGCGGTGCCTCGCTGGCCGACCATGTGCAGCTGGGCTTTGCCTACCAGATGCTGGTGGACGAGCAGTGGCAGAAGGTCAAGCTCAACTACGTGAGCCCGGGCCGTGCCTTCTTCGTCTTCACCAGCGGCAGCAAGCACCAGAAGACGGTGTCGCTGACCTCGCGCATGCTGCACCGCCTGTGCGAGGCGGGGCGCTTCCGCGCGTTCGAGAACGCATTCCTGATCGAGCGGGCCACCGCCCGCGCGCGCAAGCAGCTGGCGGCCCTGCGGCCTTCAGGCGCCGCGCCCGCCAGGCACTAGGCGCCTGCGCCGCTGAGCTGGCGCGCCATGCGCGCCGCCGTCACCAGGCTGGCCGGGTCGGCCAGGCCCTGGCCGGCGATGTCGAAGGCGGTGCCGTGGTCGGGGCTGGTGCGCACGAACGGCAGGCCCAGCGTCACGTTCACGCCCTCTTCCACGCCCAGGTACTTCACCGGGATCAGGCCATGGTCGTGCGTCATCGCCACCACCAGGTCGAAGGCGCCGCGGCGCGCGCGCATGAACACCGTGTCGGGCGGAAACGGGCCTTGCGCATCGATGCCTTCGGCCCTCGCCGCCTCGATCGCGGGGCCGATGTAGCGCAGCTCTTCATCGCCGAACAAGCCCCCCTCGCCCGCATGCGGATTGAGCCCGGCCACCGCGATGCGCGGCCGCGGCTGGCCCCAGCGCGCCGCGGCCCGGTGGGCGATGCGCAGCGTGGACAGCACCGCGTCATGGTCCAGCAGCTCCAGCGCCCGCCGCAGCGATACATGGATGGTGACCAGCACCACCTTGAGCTCGGGGTTGGCCAGCATCATGCGCACCGGCGGCAGCGCGCCGTCGGGGCCGGCCGCCAGTGACTGCAGCATCTCGGTATGGCCCGGGAACTTCACGCCCGCGGCGCTCAAGGCTTCCTTGTGGATGGGCGCGGTGACGATGGCCCGGCCCTCGCCGGCCTGCACCAGGCGCACGGCCTGCGTGATCCAGCGCGCCGCGGCCGCGCCGGCCCGGCCATCGATGCGGCCCCAGGGCAAGTCGGCCAGGCCCGCGTCTTCGCCGCCGGACAGCAGGGGCAGTGCGCCCGGCGGGCAGGCGGCCAGGTCACCCGGCGCATCCAGCAGCGCGATAGGGGCGGCCTGGCCCAACGCACGCAGGCCGCGACGCAGCACGCCGGCATCGCCCACCACCACTGCGTCGGGCAACTCGCCCCGCAGCCAGGCGCCGGCCACGATCTCGGGGCCGATGCCGCAAGGGTCACCGAGTGTGACCAACAGGGGCGGCTGATGGGGTGTGTTTGTCGGGGCCATGGCCCATTTTCAGCCCGGTGGCGCTGATACGCCTGCTGACGCCTGCATCAGCTGCTCACCGGTGGCGCAACAACATTTCACGCAAAGCCGGGCACCTTCTTCACGCGCTCCTTCCAACATGGTTCCACGCTGGCATCCGCCGGCCCTGTTGAGAGGACACAAAACACATGACGAACTCGAAGACCCGCACCCGCGCTGCCGTTGCTGCTGCCCTGCTGGCCGCCAGCGCCCTGCCCGCCATGGCCGAAGGCCTGTACGTGGGTGGCTCCATCGCCAAGCCCGACTGGCGTGGCGACAACATCAACGGCGTGTCAGGCGACTCTTCCGGCACCGGCCTGAAGCTGTACGGCGGCTACCAGTTCAACCCCAACTTCGCGCTGGAAGGCAGTGCCTTCCGCCTGGGCAAGCTGAGCGGCAACGGCGGCGATGCCAAGGCCAACGGCGTGGCGCTGGACGCCGTGGGCATGCTGCCCTTTGCCACCGACTGGACGGCCCTCGCCAAGCTGGGCGTGGCGAGCGTGAAGACCAGCGCCAACGGCGACAGCGACCGCAGCACCATCCCGAAGTTCGGCCTGGGCGTGCAGTACAACCTGTCCAAGACCATGGCCATCCGCGGCGAATGGGAACGCTACCGCCTGGACGCCTTCGACCAGAAGAGCAACACCGACCAGTACTCGATCGGCCTGAACGTGTCGTTCTAAGTCCCGCCGGGCCGCCCCAAGGGACTGAGCGCCCCTCGGGGGCCGCGAGCGGCGCGGGCTCGGGGTTGCCTCTAAGCTGGATTTTCGATCTCGATGAACCTGTGTTGCAGGCCATAGGTCTGCGCCAGGTGCTCGGCCACCGCGGGCGCGCCATAGCGCTCGGTGGCATGGTGGCCGCAGGCCAAGAAGGCCACGCCCGTCTCGCGGGCCAGATGCGCCTGCGGCTCCGAGATTTCGCCGGTGATGAAGGCATCCGCCCCCGCGGCGATGGCCGATTCGAAGTAGCCCTGTGCGCCGCCGGTGCACCAGGCCACGCGCTGCAGCGGCCGGCCGTCGCCGGGCAACAGCACCGGCGCACGACCCAGGGCCGCCTCCACGCGCAGGGCCAGCGCCTGCGCACTGTCCAGCCCCTTGGCCTGGCCGATGAAGCCCAGGTCTTGCTCGCCAAAGCGTGCATCGGCCACCAGGCCCAGCTGCAAACCCAGCTGCGCGTTGTTGCCCAGCTCGGCATGCGCATCCAGCGGCAGGTGGTAGGCGAACAGGTTGATGTCGTGCGCCATCAACAGCTGCACCCGGGCCTTCAGCCAGCCGGTCAGCCGGCCGTCCTGCCCGCGCCAGAACAGGCCGTGGTGCACCAGGATCGTGTCGGCGCCATCGGCGATGGCCGCCTCGATCAGCGCCCGGCTGGCGGTGACACCGGAGACGATGCGGCGCACCTGCGCACCGCCCTCGACCTGCAGACCGTTCGGCCCATAATCCTTCAAGCGGTCCACGGCCAGCAAACGGCCCAAGTAGGCTTCGACCTCGTTGCGCTGGACCATTCCTCGCCTTCCTTCCTGTTGCATGCGTAGAACCTGGCTCATTTTCTCGCAGGCGGTCACGGTCGCCCTGGCCGTGCTGTTCGTGGTGGCCACGCTCAAGCCCGACTGGCTGTCGCGCCGCGCCGGCCAGACGCTGCTGCCCGAGATCGTCTCCATCGTCAGCGCGCCGGTGGCTTCGTCGTTGCCGGCCAGCGCCGCGATGGCGGGCTATAGCACCGCGGCGCGCAAGGCCTCGCCTTCGGTGGTCAGCGTCACCGCGATGCGGGCGCCGCAGCGCAACCCGCATGCGGAAGACCCCTGGTTCCGCTTCTTCTTCCGCGAAGGCAATGGCCCGCAGCAGCAGGAGCCGCAGCGCGGCCTGGGCTCGGGCGTCATCGTCTCGCCCGAAGGCTACCTGCTGACCAACAACCACGTGATCGACGGCGCCAGCGAGATCGAGGTGCAGCTGGTCGATGGCCGCCAGGCCTCGGCCCAGGTCATCGGCGCCGACCCCGAGACCGACGTGGCGGTGCTCAAGATCTCGCTCGACCGGCTGCCGGCCATCACCTTCGGGCAATCCGAAGAGCTGCAGGTGGGCGACATCGTGCTGGCCATCGGCAACCCGTTCGCGGTGGGGCAGACGGTCACCTCCGGCATCGTCAGCGCGCTGGGCCGCAGCCGGCTGGGCATCAACACCTTCGAGAACTTCATCCAGACCGATGCGGCCATCAACCCCGGCAATTCGGGCGGCGCGCTGGTGGACGTGAACGGCAACCTGGTGGGCATCAACACCGCCATCTTCTCGCGCAGCGGCGGCAGCCTGGGCATCGGCTTCGCCATCCCGGCGGACTCGGCCCGGCAGGTGATGGAAAGCCTGATCCGCGACGGCAGCGTCACCCGCGGCTGGATCGGGGTGGAGCCGCGCGACCTGACGCCCGAGATCGCCGAGACCTTCCAGTTGCCCGTCAGCCAGGGCGTGCTGATCACCGGCGTGCTGCAGGACGGCCCGGCCAGCCAGGGCGGCATCCGCCCCGGCGACGTGGTGACCAGCGTGGCCGGCCATGCCGTGACCAACACCCAGCAGCTGCTGGGTGCGGTGGCGGCCTTGAAGCCCGACACCCGCGTGACCATCGGCCTGCAGCGCGGCAAGCAGGCGGTGGAAGCCAGCGTGAAGGTGGCGCAGCGGCCGCGGGCGCAGCCGGCGCGCTGACCCGCGTCATCCCGCGGTGGTGTTGCTTTCCGCCTCGCTGTCAGGCGCCTGCGTGTGCTTGATGAACAGCTGCGCGGCCCAGATGCCCAGCTCGTAGAGCAGGCACATCGGCACCGCCAGCGCCAGCTGCGACACCACGTCGGGCGGCGTGATCACCGCGGCGATGATGAAGGCCAGCACGATGAAGTAGCCGCGGAAGGACTTGAGCTTCTCGATGCTGACCAGCCCCATGCGCGCCAGCACGATGACCACGATGGGCACCTCGAACGCAGCGCCGAAGGCGATGAACATCGTCAGCACGAAGCTGAGGTAGGCCTCGATGTCAGGTGCGGCGGTGATGCTCTTGGGTGCAAAGCTCTGGATGAACTTGAACACCTGGCCGAACACGAAGAAGTAGCAGAACGCCACCCCCACGAAGAACAGCAGCGTGCTGGACACCACCAGCGGCAGCACCAGCTTCTTCTCGTGCGAGTACAGGCCCGGCGCCACGAAGGCCCACACCTGCCACAGCACCACCGGCAAGGCGATCAGGAAGGCCGCCATCAGCGTGATCTTGAGCGGCACCACGAAGGGCGAGATCACGTTGGTGGCGATCAGCGTGGCGCCGGCCGGCAGCGTGTGCACCAGCGGCGCGGCCAGCAGGTCGTACAAGCCGCCCGGTCCGGGCCACACGCACAACACGCCGAACACCACGCCCACGGCGATCAGCGCCCGGATCAGGCGGTCGCGCAGCTCGACCAGATGCGAAACGAAGGGCTGCTCGGTACCTTCGAGTTCGTCTTTCTCCTGGGTGCTCATGACCAGCGTTTCGGCCGGTGACGGGCCACCCGTGCGGCGCCCGACTGCGCCTTGGTGCGGATGCCAGCCTGCTGCTTGTACCAGTGCGGAATGGCGCCCCGCTTGAGGCGCCACTTCTTGCCCGGGTGCCGGTACTCGGGCACCGGGGTGCTGAGCGAATCGGTGCCCACCGCAGGCGCCAGACCGGCCGTGGCCGCATCGTCCCAGTCGCGCTGCAGGTCGGTGGTGTGCTGGTTGAACTCGCTGTGCACCGTCTGCTCGACGTTGCGCGCCGCGTCCTCGAACTGCGTCTTCATCTTCTTCAGCTCATCGAGTTCGATGGAGCGGTTGACCTCGGCCTTGACCTCCGCCACGTAACGCTGCGCCTTGCCCACGAAGTGGCCCACCGTGCGGGCCACCTTGGGCAGGCGTTCGGGGCCGATGACGATGAGCGCCACCGCCCCGATCAGCGCGATCTTGTCGAAACCGAAATCGATCATGCAGCGCTCATGCGGACAACTTCATGCGGACAACTTCATCAGGAAGCGGCGAAGCTCAGGCCTTGCGCTTGGCTTCGACGTCGACCGTCTGCGCGTCGGCAGCAGCGCGCTGGGCGGCGGTGACCTGCTGGGGCGGCACGTCGGGCTCGCCGACGCCTTCGGAGCCACCGCGCACGCCGTCCTTGAAGCCCTTGACCGCACCGCCGAGGTCGGAGCCGATGTTCTTCAGCTTCTTGGTGCCGAAGATCAGCACCACCACGAGCAACACGATCAGCCAATGCCAGATGCTGAACGAACCCATATCAATCTCCTTCGAGGGAATCCGACGATTCTAGGGGGGCGACATGACAGCTTTGCCGTGGGGGACTCAGCCCCGGCTCAGCCCTTGTTCCACGGGCGCGGTCCGCCCATGACGTGCAGGTGCAGGTGGCCCACTTCCTGGCCACCGTCGGCACCGGTGTTGATGACGTGGCGGTAGCCGTTGGTCACGCCCAGCTCGCGCATCAGCCGCGTGCTCAGCACCATCATCCTGCCCAGCAGGGCCTGCTGCGCCTCGGTCACCTCCTGCATCGAGCCGATGTGCTCGCGCGGCACGATGAGGATGTGCACCGGCGCCCAGGGCGCGATGTCGTGGAAGGCGATGAGCTCATCGTCTTCGTACACCTTGCGCGCAGGAATCTGGCCGGCGGCGATCTTGCAGAAGATGCAGTTGGGGTCGGTGTGCATGGGCTTGGGGGCGCGGGGGTCAGGGCATCGGCCGGCCGTCGTTCAGGGCCAGCCAGCCACGCACCACGCGGTAGAGGAACCAGATGGAGATGACGCCCCAGGCGATCCACCCGGGCACGAAGAACAGCAGCCACAGCGGCGCGGTGACCAGGTACAGGCCGGCCGCCCACAGCACGCTGCGGATGCGCCAGCTGAAGTGCGATTCCTGCCAGGTGCCGTCGGCATCGCTGCGCTTGACCAGGTCGAGGATGAAGGCCGCCACCAGCAGCAGCACCGTCGGCTGGAAGGCCGGGAGCACCGCACTCACCGCGACGATGGCATGCAGCGCGTAGCTAATGTGCCCGATGGTGCGCAGCGACTGTTCGCGCTGCGAGCCGGGGGTGACGTCGACGATCGGGTTCAAAAGGCGGTCCTTCGCAGGTGAGGGGGCAGGCTAGTCGCCCTGGTGCTCGCGCTGCTTCACCTTGCGCAGCGCGAACTCTTCCAGACCTGAGAGCCCTTCGCGGCGCTCAAGTTCAGCCAGCACGTCGGCCGGCTTCAGGTCGAAGGCCGCCAGCGCCACCAGGCTGTGGAACCACAGGTCGGCCACCTCGTAGACGATCTTGCTGCGCTCGCCATCCTTGGCGGCCATCACCGTCTCGGTGGCTTCTTCGCCGATCTTCTTCAGGATGGCGTCGGTGCCCTTGTGGAACAGCCGGGCAACGTAGCTGGTGTCGGGGTCGGCGCCCTTGCGCGATTCGATGACCTCGGCCAGCCGGGCCAGCGTGTCGTTGCCACTCATTTGTAGATGCTTTCAGGGTCTTTCAAGACCGGATCGACCGTGTGCCAGGCGCCGTTGTCGTAGCGCTGGAAGAAGCAGGAATGGCGCCCGGTGTGGCAGGCGATGCCCGGCTCATGGCCCAGCTGGGTCACTTCCAGCAGCAGCACGTCGGCGTCGCAGTCCAGCCGCATCGAATGCACCTTCTGGATGTGGCCGGACTCTTCGCCCTTGTGCCACAGCCGCTGGCGGGAGCGGCTCCAGTACACCGCCTCGCCCAGCTCGGCGGTGCGGGCCAGGGCCTCGCGGTTCATGAAGGCGAACATCAGCACGTCCTTGCTGCCGCGTTCCTGGGCGATGACGGGCACCAGCCCGTCGCGGTCCCACTTGATGCTGTCGAGCCAATCCATGGGGGCAGTTTAAGTCTCGGGGTGGGTGGGGCCGGCAAAGCCGCGTTCTTCGGCGAACCAGGCCAGCACCGGCACGGTGCCCGGCAGCACCGGCCGCACCTGCACCGGCAGCTGGTTCCAGGCCATCTGCTGGCGTTCGCGCATCTCGAACTCGCCCGTCCAGCTGAACACCTTGCAAAAGTGCAGCCGCACGCGCGCATGTTCGTAGTCGACGATCTCCACCCGCCACGGCTGCACCGGGCCGATGGTGATGCCCAGCTCCTCGATCAGCTCGCGGCGCAGGGCTTGTTCCACCGTTTCGCCGGCTTCCAGCTTGCCGCCCGGAAACTCCCAGTAGCCGGCGTACACCTTGCCCTCCGGGCGCGAGGTGAGCAGGAAGCGGCCGTCGGGGTCGATGAGGACGCCCACGGCCACGTCGACCGGGGTGCGCTCGGCGCGGACAGACTCAGTCATTGTTCGCTGCGCCCCGAAAAGTCGCGCGCAAACTGGTAGGCCACGCGGCCGGAACGCGAGCCGCGCTCCAGCGCCCACACCAGCGCCTCGGGCCGCGCCGCCTCGATGCGCGCCGCATCGACGCCGAAGTGCTGCAGCCACTGCGCCACCACAGCCAGGTATTCGGACTGGCTGAAGGGGTAGAAGCTGATCCACAACCCGAAACGCTCGGACAGCGAGATCTTTTCTTCCACCACCTCGCCGGGGTGCACCTCGCCGTCTTCGGTGTGGGTGTACGTGAGGTTCTCCTTCATGTACTCGGGCAGCAGGTGGCGGCGGTTGCTGGTGGCGTAGATCAGCACGTTGTCGCTGGCCTGCGCCACCGAGCCGTCGAGCATCGACTTCAGCGCCTTGTAGCCCGGCTCGCCTTCGTCGAAGCTGAGGTCGTCGCAGAAGACGATGAAGCGCTCGGGCCGGTCGCCCACCAGGTCCACCAGGTCGGGCAGGTCCACCATGTCGGCCTTGTCCACCTCGATCAGGCGCAGGCCGCTGGGTGCGAATTCGTTCAGGCAGGCCTTGACCAGCGAGCTCTTGCCGGTGCCGCGGGCGCCGGTCAGCAGCACGTTGTTGGCTGCACGGCCGGTGACGAACTGGCGCGTGTTGCGCACCAGGCGCTCCTTCTGGCCGTCGATTTCCTGCAGGTCGGCCAGGCGGATGGTGGCCACATGGCGCACCGGCTCCAGCACGCCGGCGCCGCGGCGCTTGCGGTAGCGCCAGGCGATGGCGGCGTTCCAGTCGGGGGCGGCCGCCGGCAGCGGCAGCACGGCTTCCAGCCGGGCCAGCAGCGCATCGGCGCGCTGCATCAAGCGTTCGAGATCGATGGACATCGCAAGGGCAACGGCGGGGCGGCCGGCGCAACACAAACCGGGCAGTTTAGCGAGCGGGCACCTCGAACAGCTGGCCGTCGGCCACCGCCACCAGCCGGTCGCCGGGCTGCCGGTCCACCGGGTGCAGGCCGGTGAAGCTGCCGAAGGCCGGCAGCACCGCCACGCCCTCACGCAGATGGAAGCACGGCAGCCGCACGCGGTCGAAGCCGCGGCCCAGCATCGCACCGGGGTGGATGTGGCCGGCCACCACCTGCGCGCCGACGCGCGGCCGCGGGTGGTGGCACAGTGCCAGGCCGCCCAGGCGCAGCGGCTCGTCCACGCAGCGGATGTCCAGCCAGCCGGGCGGATCGCCCGCGCGGTCGTCGTGGTTGCCGCGCACCAGGGTCACGTCCAGCCGCGGATGGCGCTCGCGCCAGCGGCCCATCGCGGCCAGCGTGTCGGGCGCATGGGCATGGGCCGAATGCAGCAGGTCGCCCAGGAACACCAGGTGCCGCACGTCGTGCAGCTGCAGCAGCTGGTCGATGAGGGCGAGGTTCTCGGAAGTGGTGCCACGCGGCACCGGCACGCCCAGGCGGCGGAAGCTCACGGCCTTGCCGATGTGGGCATCGGCGATCAACAGCGTGCCGTGGTCGGGCAGATAAGCCGCCTTTTGCGGCAGCAGGCGGAACTGTTCACCGCCCCAGGTCACATCGAACATGGCGCGACGGTAGCAGCGAACGGCCGTGCGGGCCGCGCGCGGCAGGCGCCCTCAGCCTGCCAGCAGCTGCAGCGAGGCTTCCAGGTGCTCGGTGGGCAGGCGCTTGAAGCCCGAGCGCGCATAGCGCTGCAAGCGGCCCACCGCAAAGGCGGTGAGCACCGAGGCATGCACC
>CAKZXL010000775.1 GCA_937883885.1 uncultured Aquincola sp.
ATCGGCGGCCTGGTCGACGACGCGGTGGTCGGCGTCGAGAACGTGCTGCGGCGGCTGAAGGCAGATCGGGCGAACCACCCGCACAGCCGGCTGCATCCGATCGAGGTCGTCGCACACGCAACGATGGAGGTGCGCTCGGCCATCCTCTACGCGACGGTGATCATCGTCCTCGTCTTCATCCCGCTGTTCGCGCTGCCGGGGCTGGAAGGCAAGCTGTTCGTGCCGCTGGGCATCGCGTTCATCGTCTCGACGCTCGCCTCGCTGATCGTCTCGGTGACGGTGACGCCGGTGCTCAGCTTCTACCTGCTGCCGCGGATGAAGAACCTGGACCACGGCGACACCAAGGTCCTGGCCTGGCTCAAGGCGCGCTACCGCAGCAGCCTGCAAGGCGTGCTGGACCGGCCCAAAGCCGCCATGGCGGCGGCTGGCGCCGCCGTGCTGGTGGCCGCAGCCGCCGTGCCGTTCTTCCCCACGACCTTCCTGCCACCGTTCAACGAAGGCACGCTGCTCATCGGCCTGCGGCTGAACCCCGGCGTGACGCTCAGCGAAACCTCGGCACTGGCACGCCAGGCGGAAGTGCTCATCAAGCAGGTGCCCGAAGTGACGCACGTCGGAAGGCGCAGTGGGCGGGCCGAACTCGACGAGCACGCCGAAGGCGTGCACGTGAGTGAACTCGACGTGGGTCTGAAGCCCACGGCCGAGCTCACGCGCAGCATGGATGAGATCAAGGCCGACATCCGCAAGCGGCTGGTGAACCTGCCGGCCGCGCTGGAAATCGGCCAGCCGATCTCGCACCGCATCGACCACATGCTCTCGGGCGTGCGTTCGCAGATCGCGATCAAGATCTTCGGGGACGACCTCGATGCATTGCGCGGCCAGGCCGATGCGCTGCGCGCGAAGCTGGCCACCATCCCGGGCATCGCCGACCTGCAGATCGAGAAGCAGGTGCTGGCGCCGCAGATCAAGGTGCGCGTCGACTACGCGGCCGCCGCCCAGTACGGCGTGCCGGCACCGCAGGTGCTGTCGGCGCTGCAGGCCCTCGTCGAGGGCGAGAAGGTCACGCAGATCGTCGAGGGCGGTCGTCGATTCGCGCTGGTCGTGCGGCTGCCGGAGTCGGCGCGATCGGTCGAGGGCCTGGGCCAGATCCTGATCGAGACGCCCAACGGCCGCATCCCACTGTCGAAGATCGCAACGATCGAGGACGGGGACGGACCCAACCAGATCAGCCGAGACGACGGCAAGCGGCGCATCGTGCTGTCGGCCAATGCGTCCGGCCGCGCGCTGTCGGAGATCGTGGCCGACATCCGTAAGGTCGTGGCCGAGACCAAGCTACCCGAGGGCTACTTCATCACCCTCGGCGGCCAGTTCCAGGCGCAGGAGGAGGCCTCCCGCCTGGTCGGCCTGCTGTCCATCGTGTCGCTGACGCTGATGTTCGTGGTGCTTTACAGCCGCTACAAGTCGGCGGCATTGTCGGCACTGATCATGGTGAACATCCCGCTGGCCCTGGTCGGTGCGGTGATCGGCCTGTGGCTGTCGGGCCAGCCGCTGAGCGTGGCGGCCCTGGTCGGCTTCATCACGCTGGCCGGCATCTCGGTGCGCAACGGCATCCTCAAGGTCAGCCACTACATCAACCTGATGCGCTTCGAGGGCGAGGCCTTCGACCAGAAGATGATCCTGCGCGGCTCGCTGGAGCGGCTCAGCCCCGTGCTGATGACCGCCCTGGTCACCGCCTTCGCGCTGGCCCCGCTGCTGTTCGAGGCCGAGCAGCCCGGCACCGAGGTGCTGCACCCGGTCGCCGTGGTGATCTTCTCCGGCCTGATCAGCTCGACTCTGCTCGACACCTTCCTCACGCCCGCGATGTTCTGGCTCTTCGGGCGCAAGCCGGCCGAAGCGCTGCTGGACGACAAGGACGCCGAGGCCCTCTGACCCGTTCCCTGCCTACACACACAACTCCGAAAGGACTTCCATGAAGACACCCACCGTTCTCGCTTCGCTCGCCCTGGCTCTCGCAGGCTCGGCCTTTGCCGCTGACGACAAGCACGACCACGCCCATGAGCACAAGCCGATGCACGGCGGCGTGGTCGTCGAAGTCAAGGACATGGACTACGAGCTCGTCGCCAAGGCGACAACGATCCAGCTATTCCTGCGCGACCACGGCAAGACCGCCGACGTATCCAAGGCCACGGCCAAGGTCACGCTGCTGACCGGCACCGAGAAGCAGGAGGTCGAATTGAAGCCGGCCGGCGAAAAGCTCGAGGCCACTGGCAGCTTCAAGGTTGGCCCCGGCACCAAGGCGGTTGCCGTGGTGATGGTGGCAGGCAAGCCTGCCACCGCGCGCTTGGAAGCCTGACCATGACCAGCACGACCGGAGCACCTGGCAGTTCCTCACTGATCCGCGCCCTTGTGGCTGGCTGCGCCGTGGGCTCGCTGGGCGGGCTCATCGGCCTGGGCGGTGCCGAGTTCCGCCTGCCGCTGCTGATCGGCCTCTTCGGGTTCGCCGCTTTGCACGCGGTCATCTTGAACAAGGCGATGAGCTTGGTGGTGGTGGCGAGCGCGCTGATCTTCCGCAGTACGACCATCCCGTTTGCAGAAGTGGCGAGCCACTGGCCTGTCATCGTGAACCTGCTGGCCGGCAGCCTGCTGGGCGCATGGGTTGGCGCCTCTTGGGCCTCACGCATGAAGGGCCGAACGCTGTACCAGGTGCTCGCGGGCCTGCTCGTCGTGATCGCCGTGGTGCTGATGCTGGGGCACGACCGCGCGACGCAGGACCCCATCCTTACCGGCACCGCCCAGCTCGTGGCCGGTGTGGTTGCCGGCTTCGGCATCGGCGTGGTCGCCTCCATCATGGGCGTGGCCGGCGGCGAACTGCTGATCCCGACGCCGGTGCTGCTGTTCGGCGTCGACATCAAGCTGGCAGGTTCGCTCTCGTTGGCCATCAGCCTTCCGACGATGATGGTGGGCTTCGCACGCTACAGCCAGGACCAGGCGTTCAGCATCCTGCGTGGGCACAGGTCGTTCGTCATCGCAATGGCGGCAGGCTCCATCGTTGGCGCGGCCATCGGAGGCCAGCTTCTGGGCGTCGTCCCGTCTGGCATCCTGCTGCCCGCCCTTGCGGCCATCTTGCTCATCTCCGCGGTGAAGGTGTGGCGGCACCAGTAGCAGCGGTACGCCTATTTCCGCCATCGATGAGGCAGCAGCTCTTCAATTCGGCTATCGAGTTGGTTGCTCGAGCACGTGCGCTCGCTCAGGGTACCGGAAGCTTTGAGCTCACTGACCGACCGTCCTTTCCCTCACCGCAGCGTGAAGCTCTGCTTCCTGCGTTTTCAGAACGAGTTCATCAGGATGCCTTGTGCACGCCACGCAGCAGTCGCAAGCCGTTGAACACCACCAGCAGACTGGCCCCCATGTCGGCGAAGACCGCCATCCACATCGTGGCACTGCCGAACACGGCCAGCACGAAAAAGATGGCCTTGATCCCCAGCGCCAGGACGATGTTCTGCCAGAGCACCGCGTAGGTCTTCTTCGAAAGCCGGATGGTCTCGGCCACCTTGCGCAGGTCGTCGTTCATGATGAGAACGTCGGCCGCTTCCTTGGCGGTGTCGGTGCCGGCCGCGCCCATCGAGAACCCGATCTGCGCCGCCGCCAGAGATGGGCTGTCGTTGACGCCGTCACCGACCATGCCGACCTGCTCGCCAGCGCCCTGCAGCTCGGCCACCACCTTTTGCTTGTCTTCAGGCAACAGACCGGCACGTACCTCGTCGATACCCACCTGCTGTGCGATGGCTTGAGCCGTCGTCGCGTTGTCGCCGGTCAACATCACTGCGCGCACACCCATCGCCCTCAGCTCGGCCACGGCGTGCCTGCTGGTCTCCTTGGTCGTGTCGGCAACGGCGAAGAGCACGAGCGCTCGGCTGTCGTCGGCCAGGACCGAGAGCGTGCGGCCCTGGGCCTCGTGCTCTTTCATCAGCGCTTCCAGCGCTGGCGAGCACTGGCCGCGCTCATGAAGCCAACGGTGGTTGCCCAAGATGTACTTGTACCCGCCGATGCTGCCGTGCACGCCCTTGCCGAGCTCGGCACCGAAATGCTGCACCTCCTCGGTCGCACCTTCGAGGCCTGCGGCAACGGCCTTGGACACCGGGTGGTCGGAGCGTGTCGCAAGGCTTCGTGCCACACGCAGGACTGGCTCGCCGGCGGCATCGCCGTTCAGCACCTGATGGGCGACCAGTTTGGGCTTGCCTTCCGTCAGCGTGCCGGTCTTGTCCACGCCGATGACAGTGAGCTTGCGCGCCTGTTCCAGGTAAACGCCGCCTTTGACCAGGATGCCGCGCTTGGCTGCTGCCGCGAGGCCGCTGACGACGGTGACCGGCGTGGAAATCACGAGCGCGCATGGACAGGCGATGACCAGCAGGACCAACGCCTTGTAGACCGCCTCCAACCACGGCCATCCGGCCAGCAAAGGGAAGCCGACGGCAACTGCTACGGCGAGCGCGAACACAGCGGGCGTGTACACCGCGGCAAACTTGTCGACGATGCGCTGCGTGGGGGCACGTTGTCCCTGCGCCTCCTCAACTGCATGGATGGTGCGAGCAAGGACTGTGTCACTGGCAGGCTTGGTGACCTGAAACTCCAGCGAGCCGCTCTGGTTGATGGTGCCTGCGAAGACGTCGTCACCCGGCCCTTTGTCGACCGGGATGCTCTCCCCCGTGACGGGCGATTGGTCGACGGCACCGTGTCCGGCCGAGACCTTCCCGTCCAGGGCGAAGCGCTCACCCGGCTTCACCCGCGCTACCGCGCCGACTGAAACAGCCTTGGCATCGGTCAACGCCCAGGATCCATCGGCCTGCTTCACTTCGGCTTGAGCGGGCGAAAGCGCCAGCAGCCCCGCAATTGCATTTCGGGCGCGTTCGACCGACCGTGCCTCAATGAGCTCGGCCAGGGAGTACAGCGCCATCACCATGGCCGCTTCGGGCCACTGGCCGATGAGGAAGGCGCCGATGACCGCCACGCTCATCAAGGCGTTGATGTTCAGCTGGCCACGGAACAGCGCGGAAAGCCCCTTCCTGAACACGGCCAGGCCCGACAACGCGATGGCGACCGCGGCGACGGCCATGCCTGCCACCCGCCACGGCAGCGTGTCCGGGAAGGCCAGGTGGAAGACTTCGGCGACCACCGCGACGCCCAGCGCCGCGATGAGCCGAACGAGCTCGGTTCGCTGGGCCTTGGCTGTCTCTTCTGCAGCCGGCGGAGCGGCAATCTGTTCCGGCGTGAACCCCAGCTTCCTGATGGCGGCGATGACCGGTTCCCACGACTCGGCAGGTGCCTCGACGGTCAGGGCTCGCGCAGGAAGGTCGAAGCGCAGACGACGAACTTCGGAGAACGACTCCAGCGCTTGTCGAATCTGACCTTCCTCGACCGGGCAGTCCATCTGGGGAATGCGCAGCAGCAAAGAACCCTTGGGCGCTGCCGGCGCAGGCGCCATCGCAGACGCGATGCCGGACGCCGGAGATGCAAGCGGGATAGGCGCTGCACAGCTTCCGGCCGAGCAGCAGGCGTCTTCGGCCTGTTTCGGCAAAGGCGGGTCCGTTTGGAAACCCGCTTTGTTGACGGCGGCGCGAGCTGCGTCCCAGGCTGCGTCCTCCGCGCGCATCGTTACCGAACAGCCGGCCATGTCGAACTTGAGATCGGTGACCCCATGCACCTGCGCAAGGGCCGCGCGGACCTGTCGTTCCTCATGGCCGCAGCACATCGCGGGCACCCCGAGGATGCGCTGCGGAGCCTGCGGGGATTTGCCGCCTTCACAGTCGCCAGAAGCGCAGCAACTGTCCGCCGCGGGTGCAGGCACGGGCGGCTGGGGCCTGGAACGGTGGAATGTGATGGGGGTCGTCATGGCAGCGTCTCGGTAGCCGCAGCATTTGAATACCTGTACCCACTACAGAGTCAAGGCCCTGCTGTGGACAGCGACTTTCGTGGGCGCTGCCACGTACAATTCTGTAGCTACTACAGACTCATCTTCCGGGGGCTGGCATGAAGATCGGCGAGCTATCTGCGGCCTCGGCCACGCAAATCGAGACCATTCGCTTCTACGAGCGGGAGGGTCTGCTGCCAGCGCCACCACGGACGTCGGGCAACTTCCGCACCTATGAAGCCCCGCATCTCGAACGATTGCAGTTCATACGCTTCTGCCGCAGCCTGGACATGTCGCTCGACGAAGTGCGAGTTCTTCTGCGGTTCAAGGACGACCCGACGGCGGACTGCGGCGACGTGAACTCGCTGCTGGACGCACACATCGGCCACGTCTCGACCCGCATCAAGGAACTGCGAACGCTCGAGAAGCAACTGAAGGACCTGCGGCAGCGGTGCTGCAGCCAGCAGAGCGCCGACCAATGCGGCATCCTGGCTGGGCTCTCCGAGGCGGCGCGGGAACCCGGCGATGCTCCCCAGCCGACGGGTCACCTACGGGGCGTACATCGTCACTGAACACCGCGCGCAGACTATGGCGCTGCCCTCATCGCACACGTCAGCCGTCGCCGCGCCAACGGCCGAAGGTGCTGCGGCGATCAGCCTTCGCGTTCCGCCTCGTTGGGGGCCACGTAGACCTTGAGATTGCCCGCGCCGAAGCCACTGGGCGCGATGGATTGAAGATCCACAGCGCGATGGCCGACGACGGCAAACTTCCAGCTGAAGCGCTTGTCGCCGTCGACAAAGGTGACCACATCCCCGCAGCGGATGTTGGCGTACTTCTGCGTCCGGACGTCGACGACATAGCCGCTGTATTGGCCGTTGTCGGGCGAACCGTAGACCGATCGGCCGTTCATCAGCTTGTCGGTTCCCCAGGGAGCTGCCGACGCAACGGATGCGCCGAGCACAGAAAAGGACGAGAGGCCAACGACGAACAGCGTGCGAACCAGAGACATTGTTCAACTCCTAAGTGATAACAAAACGGCGACCCGGTCGGGCCGTGCATGCAACGCAGCACACGGGTTGAACTCTAGAACTCGGAAGCCCACGGGATTCGGACCGCAACCTAACAGGCGCGTCATGTTGGCGATGGGGAACTGCCCCACAATCGATCCATGCGTATCTTGGTGATCGAAGACGAGGTTCGGCTGGCCGATGGCATTCGCCGAGGACTGATGGAACACGGCCATGTCGTCGACGTCTGCTTGGATGGTGTCGACGGTGCCCATCTGGCGGTCGAGGGTGTATACGACCTCTTGATTCTGGACATCATGCTGCCGGGCATGGACGGCTTCCAGGTGCTGAAGACCGTGCGACGGACACGACAGCTTCCCGTCCTGATGCTGACGGCGAGAGACTCCGTCGAAGACCGCGTGCGAGGCTTGGAAGGCGGGGCAGACGACTACCTGGCTAAGCCCTTCGCGTTCTCCGAACTGATGGCGCGTGTGCACGCCCTGCTGCGGCGCGGCGGTGCTGACCGTGTCGTCAATCCCAGCCGCCTGGTGTTGCATGACCTCGAGGTCGACCTGATCGGCCGGCGGGCCATGCGCGCGGGCACGCGGCTGAGCCTGACAGCCAAGGAGTTCAACCTGCTCGCGCTCCTGTTGCGCCGCCGGGGCGAGGTGCTGTCGCGGACGATGCTGGCGGAGCTCGTCTGGGACATGAACTTCGACAGCGATTCCAACGTGATCGAAGTGGCCGTACGGCGACTGCGTAGGAAGCTCGACGACCCCTTCGACACCAAGCTGCTGCACACCGTTCGTGGCATGGGTTACGTGCTGGACGACCGGGAGTCGTCGTGACGCCGCATCAGGCGCCGAGCCTTGTCAAGAAGCTGTCATGGCTCTTGGCGATACAAACGCTGATCGGACTCGGCGTCGTGTCCGTCTCGATCTATGTCGCGATGTCTCTGATCCTCGCGGCAAGGGAAACAGAAGAGCTTCGCGCCAAGGTGGAGTTGTTGCGCCACGTAGTACGGGAAGCCCCCGGCGGCAAGGACACCCCTGCCCTGCGCCATAAGCTCGATGACATCCTGACCGGTCACGGCGACCTAGAGGTCGTCGTGGTCGACGCCGGCGGCCAAACCGTCTATCGAAACGTTCCTGCGAGTGATTTCAGCCGGTCTCGACAGACCGAACTGCAGACCACCTGGCTGCGAAGTGTTGTCGAAGAACCCGTCCACTTGCGCATCAAGCTGGATACCTCGGACAACCAAGCTGTGTTGCAGGGGCTGGCGGCCACGCTGCTGGCGGCCACGATCATCGGCGCGGCCGCAGTGTCGTTCGGTGGCTTCTGGCAGGTGAGGCAAGCACTGATGCCCCTGCGGCGACTGGCTCGCGAGACGCGCGAGCTCGAAGCCCACCGGCTCGATCAACGGCTCGGCACCGAAGGCTACGCGCGGGAGCTACAGCCATGGATCCGCCAGTTCAACCTTCTGTTGTCTCGCCTGGAAGGCGCTTACCAACAGTTGGAGGGATTCAACGCCGATGTCGCCCACGAGTTGAGAACGCCGCTGGCCACCCTCGTCACTCGCACCGAGCTCGACCTGCAGGCCGACCGAAGTGCGGCAGAACTGCGCGACAGCATGGGCGCGAGCCTCGAGGACTTGCACCGGCTGTCATCCATCGTCAACGACATGCTCTTCCTGTCGCGGGCGGACCGCGGCATCAAGGCGCGGCGCGGCGACGCAGCCAGCGTGGCGGAAGAGGTCGTTCGGGTGCTGGAGTTCCACGAGGCAGCCATCGAAGAGTCGGAATTGACCGTTGGCGTGCACGGTGACGCGCGGCTCGCATTCGACGCCGGGTTGCTGCGCCGTGCGATCTCCAACCTTGTCGAGAACGCGACGCGGTATGCACATGCTTCATCGGAGATCAGCGTCGACATCGCAACCGAGAAGGCAGACGAGGTGAGCATCAAGGTGCACAACATCGGCACCCCCGTCGACCCGAAGATCCTGCCGCGCTTGTTCGACCGGTTCTACCGCGAAGAATCAGCACGGTCGAGGACCGCCGGGAAGGACCACTATGGCCTGGGGCTCGCCATCGTCGCGGCCATCGCCCGCATGCACGACGGCAAGACCTTCGCTACGTCCGATGGCGGCCACACGACCATTGGCTTCACGGTCAAGGCGCAGTCCGCGAATGAACAAAAAAGTGACCTGACGGGATCGTCCCGCCAGGTCCAATGAGGTCAGACCTCCTGTTCAACCGAACGTACCCTCGCACTATCGCGTGAAACGGCCTCATCGTGTCCAGCGTCCCCACGACGTCGCTGTTATACGAATGTCCGGTTTCTGTCATCCCCGGAGAATTAGCGTGCGGACCCCGATCTGCTCGAAGTTGATTCTCGTTGGACCATCGACACGCCGCCTTTCCCGTCGGGCCTCTCTCTGCAACGCGTAGCCGCAGAGGCATCAGTCCCGAGACGCTGATCGCACTGCTGAGTCTTTACGGTGCGTTGGTATTCAACGGGCCATTCTGGACCGCAACTTTGCGCGGGCGGTCTTGGACCGATCCCGGCACGCTCGCCTTCGCTGCGGCAATGCTCGTCATGCTCGTCTCGCTGCACATCGTATTGCTGGGAGTTCTGGCGATTGGGCGCGCATCGCGACCCGTCTTGGTAATGGTGGTCGCCTGCACTGCTGTTGCCAGCCACTTCATGCGTCAATACCAAGTCTATCTGGACCCCGGCATGTTGGCGAACGTGCTCAACTCCGACGTGCCTGAGGCACTCGAGCTGTTCACATCCGGTGCACTCGGTTCGATGATTCTCTACTGCGCAGTTCCAATCGCCCTGATCTCGCTCGTGAAGATCCGGCAGCGCCTACTGTGGCGAGCGGTCACCATTCGCCTCGTCGTGCTGCTCGCGGCAATCACGGCGACGGTCGGCTCGATACTCCTCGTTTTCCAAGACTTCTCGTCCTTGATGCGCAACCAGCGCGAGATCCGCTACCTCATCACGCCGGCGAACTACATCTATTCCATCACCAAACTGTCTGTGGGGTCGGCGGGGAAGTCGCCTTCATCAAAGTTCGTGGTCGGTGCAGATGCGCAGCAGCGCCGTCCGTTGGTGGAGCGCAAGCCGAAGCTGCTGGTGCTTGTCGTGGGCGAGACCGTCAGAGCTGAGAACGTAAGTCTGAATGGATACCGTCGGCAAACTACACCGAAGCTGTCGAAGCTGGACGTCCTCAGCTTTTCCGACGTGACAGCCTGTGGCACGAGTACCGAGGTCTCGCTGCCCTGCATGTTCTCGGCCATCGGTCGCCGGGACTACGACGAATCCCGGATCCGTTCATCCGAGTCGCTGCTGCACGTCTTGGACCGGGCGAAAGTCAACGTGCTCTGGAAAGACAACCAGTCCGGCTGCAAAGGGGTCTGCAGTGGCTTGACCCAGGTGCGCACCGACGCCGCAGCCGGCGGCCCGCTGTGCTCTGAATCCCGCTGCTACGACGAGATCCTGTTAGACGACATCGACCGCTTAATTGAGCAGAACGTTGGCGATCGCGTGATCGTGCTGCACATGTTGGGCAACCATGGGCCCGCCTACTACAAGCGCTACCCATCCGATTTCAGGCGGTTCACGCCGACCTGCGACACGCAGGAGTTGCGCAGCTGTACCGAGGCGTCGATCGTCAACACCTACGACAATGCGGTCCTCTACACGGACCACTTCCTTGCCGCGGTGGTCGAGCACTTGAAGAAGGCGTCCAACACGTACGACACCGCCATGCTCTATGTCTCCGACCACGGCGAATCGCTGGGCGAAAAAGGGCTCTACCTGCATGGCGCGCCCTGGATGATCGCGCCGTCCGAGCAGACGCAGGTGCCGATGATTCTGTGGCTGTCGCCGCAGTTGGCCAAGGACACCGCGATCGACCTCGGCTGCATGGCCCACCAGACGAGCAAGCCGTGGGCGCACGACAACCTCTTCCATTCGGTCATCGGCCTCTTCGAGATCGACACCCAGGCGTACGAAGCGACGCTGGACATCACCGCCGCTTGCAAGCCGAAGTGACACATGCGGGCCAGCGCAAGCTGGCCCGTTGAGATCACTTAGAAGGTATGGCGGATGCCAACTTCGAGACCCTGAGAGTCGTCCCCCAACGCCGAGGCGCGGCCACCGACGCGGTAATCGGCATTGCCATCGTTCTTGATCAGCGCGTAGGTGCCGTAAAGCGCAGTTCGCTTCGACAGGTTGTGCACGTAGCCTACGGCGAACTGGTCGGCGTCGTTGCCGTCCAGCGTGCCCTTACCCTGCACCTTGGTGTACGAGGCTCGGATCGTCCCCTGGCCGAAAGGCGCGAAGCCGCTGAAGGTGTAGTGCCGTTCCTTGGCACTCCTGAACTTATTCTCCGACACGATGCCCTGCAACGTGAAGAGACCGAAGTCGTAGTTCGCTGCAATGCCACCCGTCTTGAACTTGTCGTCGCCCGTCGATTCGGTCTCGCCGTAGAAGCCGCCCACGTTGAAGGTCTGGGTCTTGTAACCCCCCCGCGCACCCATGTACTTCTTGCCCACGGTGCCTTCGCCGGCAGCCACGGAGAGCTGCCCGTAAAAGCCCCCCAGGTTGGACGGCAGGAAGTAGCTCACCATGTTGTCGGCCCGGACCAGCGTGTCCACTGGCGCGCCGACCGTGGTGTACAGGTTCAGCAGCGAGCCGACGCCGACGGTACCGAACGTTTCGAAGTCAAGCCACCCGTTGAAAGTGGGGACCAGGTCACGGCCCAGGCGGATCTCACCGAAATCGCCCAGCAGGCTGACCGTAGCGCGGCGATGCCAGAAGCGAGTGGCATTCGAAGTGCCGTCATCGCTGTTGACGGCCGATTCCAGCCAGAAACCCGCCTTCAGGCCGCCGCCGAGATCCTCGACGCCACGGAAGCCCAGCCGACTCGTCGCCAGGCCGCTGTTCGACATCTCCGTCAAACGAGTTCCATTGTTGTCTGTCCAGCGGACATTGGTGTCGATGATGCCGAAGATGGTGACCGACGACTGAGCGTATGCCATCGATCCGGTTGCCGCGACTATCGACGCGACGAGCAATTGCTTCATTAGATTCTCCTGCTTGGGTAACTTGTTGATCTCGAACAAGCCAGGGAGGCCTGGCGCCGCGCTGCCGTTCGTCAATCCATTGGCGAATTGCCATTGCAGCGGGCCTGTCATTCTGGAGATCCCCATCGGGGACAACATGACGCTGTTGTTATCCCCGTGTCAGCAGACTGTTCGGCAAATGCCGATAAAGTGGGCCGGCGGGACGCCGCCGCAATTGGGTGCCGCCCTGCTCCCGCAGATCTGGAAGGCGCGCGCTCAAGCAAGCTACGTCTTGATCACGCTCAACAAGCGCCTTGCGATGAGCATCACCAAGCGAGCTTGCGCCCTTGTCGACAAAGAAGACGGCCAGCAACACTGTGGCGCTGCCGAATACCGCCAGGACAAGGAGGACCGCCTTAGTGCCCACGGCCAGCAGTATGTTCTGCCACAGCAACGCGCATGTCGGCTTGGACGGCGCCACCGTATCCGCACCCTGCGCAGGTCGTCGCCAATGATGAGGATTCGACTGCTTCGCTAGCTGTGTCAGTCCGTTCAGGACCATCGAGAATCTGATGGTGGCCGCAGCACAGATCAGGGAACCGTTGACGCCATTGGCCACAGTCCCCACATGTCCCAAGGTGCCCGGCTTTTGGACCACCTTCAGCGGGTCGTCGGGCAGCAGGTTGCCTGCACGTTGTCTGTACTTCGATGTCCGAGGGACGATCGGAGACCCCGGAGCAATTCCAGGGTCAAGCACTGCTAGCTGGGACGACTACTTCAGCGTGAAGCGCACCGACGCCGGCCCGCTGCCGGGACGCGTGACGACCGCCACGACTTTGGTGCCCGGGCCGGCCGGGAACTTGCCTTTGGCCTCGAGGCGATCGCCATTCGGCGCCAACGTCGCCTCGGATTTCGCCGTGCCCGACAACAGCGTCAGCTTCGCCGACGCGCCCTTGAGGTCCACGGGCTTGCCGTGGTCGGCCACGTGCAGCGCCAGGCTGTCCGCCTTCGCAACAAGCTCGTAGTTGACATCCTTGACGACGCTGACTACGCCCCCATGCGCCGGCTTGGCGTCGTGAGCGTGCTCGCCTGCTTTCTCGTCATGGTCATGGCCCTTGTGGTCATCGGCCGACCAGGCGGGCAGCGTGAAGGCGGCGGCGATTGCGATCAAACCCAGTTTCTTGTTCATCATGGCTGTAGCTCCTTGTTCAGACAGGTTGTTGCGCCACGGGCGGCGCCGAGGGGTTTTGGTCGGGTGTTGCAGCCGCGTCGGGAAACTCGGCCAACTCGTCACGGCGGTGCGCGATGCGGTAGAGCACCGGCAGCACCAGCAAGGTCAGCGCGGTCGACGAGAGGATGCCGCCGATCACCACGGTCGCCAGCGGCCGCTGCACTTCGGCCCCTGTACCTGTCGCGATCGCCATCGGAACGAAGCCGAGCGACGCCACCAGCGCCGTCATCAGCACGGGCCGCAGCCGGGTTAATGCGCCCTCGTGGATCGCGTCGTCGAGCCGATAGCCGCTCTCGCGCAGGTTGCGGATGAAGGAGATCATCACCAGGCCGTTGAGCACCGCGACACCGGAGAGCGCGATGAAGCCGACGGCCGCGGAGATGGACAGCGGGATGTCGCGCAGCCACAGCGCGACGATGCCGCCCGTCAGCGCGAAGGGAATGCCGGTGAAGACCAGCAGGCCGTCCTTCACGTTGCCGAACATCGCGAACAGCAGCGTGAACACCAGCAGCAACGATACCGGCACGACGATCTGCAGCCGCTCGGTGGCCGACTGCAGGTTCTCGAACTGGCCGCCCCAATCCAGCCAGTACCCGGCGGGCACCTTGACCCGTTCGTCGAGCACGCGCTGGGCTTCGGCGACGAACGAACCCAGGTCACGGCCCTCCACGTTGGCGCTGACAACAATGCGCCGCTTGCCGTTCTCACGACTGACCTGGTTGGGGCCGGGCCCGACACGGACGCTCGCCACCTCGGACAACGGGATGAAGCTTGCGCGCTGGCCCTCACCGCCGCGCGGCAGCGCGATGGGCAGGCGCTCCATCGCCCGGAGATCGCCGCGCAGGTGCTCGGGCAGCCGCACCAGCACCTCGAAGCGCCGGTCGCCCTCGAACATCGTGCCCGCAGGACGGCCACCGATCGCCGTGGCGACCGTCTCCTGGATATCGGACATATTGAGGCCGTAGCGCGCCGCCTTCTCACGGTCGATGTCGAGCGTCAGGATCGGCAAGCCGGTCGTCTGCTCGACGTTGATCTGCGTGGCGCCCGGGATGTCCTTCAGCACCGATTCGATCTGCGACGCGGTGCGGTTCAGCACGTCCATGTCGTCGCCGAACACCTTCACCGCCACCGCCGCGCGCACGCCGGAGACCAGCTCGTTGAAGCGCAGCTGGATCGGCTGCGAGAACTCGTAGTTGTTGCCCGGCAGCTTCGCGAGCTCGGCCTGCACCGCGGCGATCAACTCGTCGCGCGTCCTGCGCGGCTGCGGCCACTGGTCCTGCGGCTTCAGCATCACATACGCGTCGGAGATGTTCGGCGGCATCGGGTCGGCCGCGATCTCGGCTGTACCGGTGCGCGCGAACACCCGCTCGATCTCCGGGAACTTGGCCACCAGCGTGCGCTCGAGCTGCTGCTGCATCTGTACCGACTGGGACAGGCTCGTGCCCGGGATGCGCAGCGCCTGCACCGCGAAGTCGCCTTCGTTGAGGCTGGGCACAAACTCACTGCCCAACCGCGTGGCCAGCAGGCCGGACAGCAGCACCGCGACAACCGAAAACGTCAGCACCGCGGGGCGCGCGGCCATCACGCTGTGCAGCACCGGCTCGTACAGGTGCTTGGCCGCCGTCATCAGCCGGTTCTCCTTCTCCGCGACACGGTTGCCAATAAAGAGCGCGACCGCCGCGGGGATGAAGGTGACCGACAGGATCATCGCGCCCAGCAGCGCGATCACCACCGTGAAGGCCATCGGATGGAACATCTTCCCTTCCACGCCGGTGAGGGCGAAGATGGGCAGGTACACCACCATGATGATGAGCTGTCCGAACAGCAGCGCGCGCCGCGCCTCCTGCGAAGCGGCAAACACTTCGTGGAAGCGCTCGCTGCGTGTCAGCGGGCGACCGTGGTGTGCTTGCGCATGGGCAAGGCGCCGGACGCAGTTTTCGACGATCACCACCGCACCGTCGACGATGATTCCGAAGTCGAGTGCGCCCAGGCTCATCAGGTTGGCGCTGATCTTCTGGTTCACCATGCCGGTGAAGGTGAACAGCATCGACAGCGGGATCACCATCGCGGTGATGAGCGCCGCGCGGATGTTGCCGAGGAAGAGGAACAGCACCGCGATGACCAACACCGCACCTTCGAGCAGATTCTTCTTGACGGTCGCGATTGCCCTGTCGACCAACCGCGTGCGGTCATAGACCGTCACGGCCTTCACACCCTCCGGCAGGTTGCGGTTGATCTCAGCCATCTTCAGGTCGACGGCCTGCGACACGGTGCGGCTGTTCTCGCCCAGCAGCATGAACACCGTGCCGAGCACGACCTCGCGCCCGTTGTCGGTGGCCGCACCGGTGCGCAGCTCCTGACCCAGACCGACCTCGGCCACGTCGCGAATGCGGATCGGCACGCCGCCCACGTTGGCGAGGATGATGTTGTTCAGGTCCTCCACGCCGCGGGCCTGGCCGGGCGCGCGGATCAGCACCTGCTCGCCGCGGCGCTCGATGTAGCCGGCGCCCACGTTCGCGTTGTTGCGCTCCAGCGCACCCACCACGTCTGCCAGGGTCAGGCCGTATGCCGAGAGCTTGGCCGGGTTCGTCGCCACGTGGTATTGCTTGGCGAAGCCCCCGATTGAGTTGATCTCGGTGACGCCAGGCACGTTGCGCAGCTGCGGCTTGATGATCCAGTCCTGGATCTCACGCAGGTCGGTGGACGTGTAAGGCTGACCATCGGGCTTGCGCGCTCCTTCGTCGCTCTCAACGGTCCACAGGTAGATCTCGCCCAGCCCCGAGGAGATGGGCCCGATCATGGGGTCGACCCCGGCCGGCATCTGCTCACGCGCGGACTGAATGCGCTCGCCCACGAGCTGCCGCGCGAAGTAGATGTCCGTGCCGTCCTCGAAGATCACGGTGACCTGGGACAGGCCGTACCGCGACAGCGAGCGGGTCTCCTTCAACCCGGGCAGGCCCGCCATCACGTTCTCGATGGCATAGGTGACGCGTTGCTCGGTCTCCAGCGGCGAGTAGCCGGGCGCGCTGGTGTTGATCTGCACCTGCACGTTGGTGATGTCGGGCACGGCGTCGATCGGCAGCTTCTGGTAATTGAAGATGCCGAGCGCCGCCATGCCGAGCACGGCGAGCAGCACAAGCCAGCGCTGCTCGATGGCGAAGCGGATGATGCGTTCGAACATGGTAATGGCGGCCCGGTCAGTGCGTGTGCGTCGCAGAGCCCTTGCCCTGCTCCGACTTGACGATGAAGCTGCCCGCAGCCGCGACCGAGGCCCCCGCCTGCAGGCCGCCGAGGATTTCCACGCGCTTGCCGTCCGAGCGGCCCGGCTTGACCGGCAGCGGCACGAAGCCCCCCGGCACGCGGAGGAACACGACCGGCTGGTCTTCGATGGACTGCAGCGCATCGGCCGGCACCGTGACGGGCGCGGCCGCCTCCTGCGCAATCAATTCCACGTTCACGAAGAGCCCCGGCCGCCAGGCGAGCTGCGGGTTGGCGAGCGCCACGCGGCCCGGCGCAGTGCGCGTCTGTTCACCGACCAGTGCGCCCACATAGGTGACCTTGCCGGACGCCTGCGCATCGAAGCTCGTGGCGCGCACGTTCACACGCTCGCCGACACGGACTTGCGGCAGATCGCGCGCTGCCACATTGAACTCTGCCCACACGCTCGACAGGTCGGAGATGGTGAACACGTTGCTGTCCTCGCGCACTGCCTCGCCGAGCGCGATGTGCTTTTCTACGACCATGCCGTCGAACGGCGCGCGCAGCTCGATCTGGCCCAGCGTGCCGCCGGTGGCGGCACCCAGCGTGGCCAGCTTCTGCCGCGCGTTCGCGACAGCGATGGCGGCCTCGTCGAAGGCCTGCCGGGCCTGCAGCACGTCCTGCTCGGGCGAGATCTTCTGTTCCCACAGGCTGCGCTCGCGCTGGTACGTCGTCTCGGCCAGCGCCCTGCGCTTCTCTGCGGTCTGCAGTTCCGCCCTCATCTCGGAGACCGCGACGCTGGACAGGACCGCCAGCACCTGGCCTTTGCGGACCTGTTGCCCCAGGTCGGCAGCGACCCGCTCCACCACGCCGGCAACCCGCGGCACGACGTGGGCTGTGCGGTCGGCGTTAAAGCGGATCTCGCCCGGGAGCTGGAGCCCGCTGCGGATCGGCGCGGGCTCTGCGGTCGCCAGCGAGACGCCAGCCGCACGCACCTGCGCGTCGCTCATCGCGACCTTGCCCTCGTCGCGCGAGAAGGTGAACAAAAAGGGCTCACCGCCGACCAGGGCGATCAGCGTAGCCTCGAACACATGGGGTTCCGGAATCGCCTCTGCGCTGACGTAGCGCCCGTCAGCCTGCGCACGCAGCGGCATCTCCTGCTCGCTGCCATCCGGCCGCACGAGCTTCAGCGTCAGCGTCGCCGCTTGCCCGGCGACCGCCTGGCCGGCGCGCGACAGCCACACGGCCAGCCGAGGCTCACCTTCGGCTTCCGAAAGCAGCACCTCGGCGGCCTGGTCGCCGTCGGTCAGCTGGTCACCACCGTTCGGACCCTTGGCGGCCTTCTCCTCGCCTTCGTGGTCGGCGTGTTCGCCGCCCTCTTCGGAATGGCCATGTTCGTCACCGTGCCCTCCAGCTTCGGAATGGCCGTGGCCATCGCCCTCGCCGGACGATCGCACGGGCGACATCAGGATGAAGGCTGCGGCAATGGCGCCAACGATCAGGATCGCGGCGATGACGATCCACTGCTTGCGGCCCACGCGCGGGGCCGAGGCGTTCGAAATCTTCTTCATGGGGACTGCCGCGCGAAGGCGGTCGTGGAGTTCGGTTCGTCGAGCAGGCGATCCAGGTCGGCCGTCGCGCGGTGCGCGTCGGCCAGCGCCTGGAGGTATTGCGCCCGGGCCTGGAACAAAGTGCGCTGGGCATCGAGCACGTCGAGGTACGGGAACTTGCCGAGTTCGAAGCCGGTGCGGGCCGCCTCGTAGGCCGCCTCGGCGCCCGGCAGCACGTCGCGCTGCAGCGAAGTGACCTGCGTGCGCAGCGCCCGCTGGCGAGCATGGGCGTCGTACACATCGGCACGCAGCTTCAGGGCCACCGCGGCCGCGGTGGCGTCCGCCTGGTCGGTGCGCCGCAAGGCCTCGCGCAGCGCGCCCTCGTTGCGGTCGAAAAAGGGCAACGGGATCGATACGCCGATCACCGCCTTCGTGCGGCCCTCATCTTCCGCACGCATGGCACCCAGGCTGACCGCCAGATCAGGCACCCGGCGTGCACGCTCCAGCCGCGCGAGCGCACGCTGTCGATCCACCTCCAGCCGCGCCTCGCGCAGCGCGGGCGCGCCCTCCAAGCGGCTCGCGAGTGCGTCGGGCGACATCTCTGGCGGAAGCACGTCAACCCGGCCGTCGAGCCGCGTGATGGCTACGTCGGGCTGGCCCATTTCGGCCTGCAGGCGGGCAAGGCTGATCTCGCGCTGGGTGGAAGCCTGCTGGAGCTCAAGCCGCACACCGGTTTCGGCAACGCGGGCCTTCGTGTCGTCGATCGGCGCGATCTTTCCAGCCTCGACGCGCTTGCCGACCGCTTCGGTGCCGCGCCGTGCAAGGTCGAGCGAGGCCTGGGCCTGACGCACGCGCTCGTCGGCGATCAGCGCGTCGAAGTAGGCGGCCGTCACGGCGCTGCGAAGTTCGATGCGGCGCGCCGTGATCTGCGCCTGCGCGATGGCTTCGGCGCGCTCGGCAGCGTCCACGCGCGCGGCGCGCTGTCCGCCGAGGTCAATCGGCTGCGTGAGACGGACAGTGGTGGTGCGCGTCGCACGGCGCGTGTCCTCCACCTCCATGTCGAGTGTCGGATTCGCCCGAACGTCGGCCTGGGCGCGAGCCGCCGCAGCGGCCTCACGGGCATGGCGGGCGGCCGCCATCTCAGGGTGTCGTTCGAGCGCTGTCGCGATCGCCTGCGGCAGCGTCAGCGCGGCAACAGGCGACTCGGCAGCCGTCGGGGTGGTGGGCGTGGCGACTTGCGCCCACGCACCGCCGGCCAGGGCGAGTAGCGCCCACGGCCAAGGAACTCTTCGCATTCGGATCTCCAGAAACCAGGGTCGAGGCCAAGGAGTCCGGCGTGCCGCACCGCGCGTTAGCGCAGACGGTCGTTCAAGAAGGCGAGAACGAAGAGGGGCGGCGCGCCGGACCTAGACGGTCGGCAGCCAGTTGGGGCGATCGCGGGGTCGCTCGGGTGCGGACGCATAGCCCGCGATGGCCGCGGGGGGCAGGCGCTTGCGCTCTGCAGTCGGCGGCGGGAGATCGCGGACGCCCTCGATCGCCTTGGCGGCGCTCAGGTGGCACACGCCGCAATCGTAGTGGTCCCCGCCCGTCGGCGAACTGTCGGAGGCTGGGTGCGCGTGCTCGTGGTGCCCAAAGTGGGTACTGGTGCTGCCGCCGTCGTCATGCGAGCAGTACTTCGCCGCAGCCGCCCAAGGCAGCTGCAGCGAAAGCACGACGAGAAGCAAGACAGCAAACCAACGGCGCATGGCAGCAAAGTATATCGGCCGTCCCTTATGCGCCTAAAGTATCACCGTCAGAACAACGCCGAACTCAGCTGCGTTCCATGGCGTTACGGCTGACGTACACCACTTGCTGGGTCGCGCCAAAACTGGCCGGCGCAACCTTGGACAGTGGCACTGCTCGGTGGGACACCGTGTCGAAGCGCCACGTGAAGCGCTGGCTGCCGTTGACGAACGTGACAACGTCGCCGCAGGTGACGTTCAGCGCCTTGGCACTCGCCAGGTCCACCACCTTTGTCGACGCATCAGCTGTCACCGAACGGCCGTACACCGACTGTCCGTTCCACATCGTGTCGGCCTGGGCCATGCCGGCGCTCAGCGTGCCCATTGCGATCAAAGCGGCCATCATCGTCTTGTTCATGTCTAGGTTTCCTTCAGCAGATTGATGAGGCTCGAGGGGCCTCTACCGAGGAACGCCTTTCGCGTCCCACGGCAGCAAATTTACGAAGGTGACCTCGACGGAAAGCGGACAGCCACCTGACAGGAATGTCATATAGGCTTCCTCGCCCGACATTGCTTGGCGAGACGCCGAAGCGCCTTGCAGGACTAAGATCCGATCGGCTGGAGCGTTAGTGGATGAAAGTGCACAGCGATTGCTTCGGGCACAGCAGGGCGGCACAGGAGCAGCAATGAGCGTTTGGAGAAGCAAGCCTTGCGAGCATTCGCACTGAGAGTGCCGCCATTGGTGTTGATGGCTTTCTTCGGTGTGGCGATGTGGCTGTTGCCCTCCGTTGCGGCGGTGCCTCGCCTCGATCCCTGGCACGACGAGCTGTGTGCCGCGCTTGCGCTGGCGGGTGCGGCGATCTGTTTGGCCGGCGTTCTAGCTTTTCGTTTGGCTCGCACAACGGTGGACCCCATGCATCCAGCTGCGGCCACGTCGCTGGTCGTGCGCGGCATCTACCACTACTCGCGCAACCCCATGTACCTGGGCTTTCTGGTGGTATTGCTCGCCTGGGCGCTGTACCTGGCCAAGCTTTCGGCGTTTGCAATGCCGCCGGTGTTCGTTCTCTATCTCACCGCCTTGCAGATCAAGCCTGAAGAGGCCGCGCTGCGCGAGCGCTTCGGCCCCGAGTTCGATGACTACACTGCACGAGTACGGCGATGGCTATAGAGTCATCGTCGGCCATGCACAGAGTAGACCCCGTGCGTGGCGGTGCGGGATACCAAGCTCTGCAGGTTCCGAACTAGTAGCTGGGGAATTCATACCCGCATTGGTTGCCAAAACACGGACTGACGCAAAAGGTCAGGGCCGTTCGCCACTCCTCTGTGCTGAACTGCCCCGCATATCACTCGGATCTGTATCACCCGCGATCGTTGCTGCGCAGCTTCACGGCGTCAGCCCACTGTTCGCGAATCTGCCAGTCGGCAACTTGTCGACGCTACTGCGAGCTGGTTTCATCTACCCGGATAGCGGGATGGAGCTGCGTGTTGCTCGTCGCCCAAGACGTCCGAAATGCGGCCATGCTGATCGGGTCAGGTCAGATCAGTGCTACCGAGTAGCCTCTGGAGCCACTATGCACCGCGCGATTTCGATGGACTTGGGTCTAACGCTCGCAGCGATATGGCTAGTGGCGCTCGCTGTCGTGTTCGTTACGCCCTACATAGTCAGATGCATCCGCCGCATCCTGCGCCGGAAAGAGCAGAAAGGTGGCGTGCCGCGGCCGCGTCGGTGATACGGAGTGACTCAGCATTGAAGTCTCGGCGGGAGCGACCTGGATGTTCGTGTGAAATAGGCGATCGAAGGAGCACGCTCTGGCAGCCGAGGCTGAGCTCTCACAGCCTACGTTCCCACGGAGATGAACGTGGGTGAGCGTCTGGCCTTCCCACCTTGACGGCGATCAGAAGCTCACGCGTGTGCAGGCGTCCAGCGATGTGGCAACAGCTCGTCGAGCTGGGAGTTGCGCAGCGTTGGCAACCGCTGCAGCACGTCACGCAGGTAGGCCCAAGGCTCATGCCCGTTGATCCGCGCCGACTGCACCAGGCTCATGACGATGGCCGCGCGCTCGCCTGCGAGTTCGCTGCCCACGAACTGCCAGGCTTTGCGTCCCATCGCCCAGGGCTTGATCTGCCGCTCAAGGTGGTTGTTGTCCAGCGGGACGGCGCCGTCTGCGAGGTGTTGCGTGAGAGCCGTCCAATGGCGCAGCGTGTAGTCGATGGCCTTGGCCGTCGCGCCACCCTCAGCGACCACACGCCGCTCGAGTTCGAGCCACTGGCGAAGCTCGTTCCATAGCGGCCTGGCCAGGCGCTGCCGCTGCGCTCTTCGCTCCTCGTCACTGAGGGCTTTCAGCTCCCCCTCGACTTCGTAGATGCGGGCGAACCGCCGAAGTGCGTCCAGCCCGATGGGGCTCGTGCCTTCGTGCGCCAGCTCTTCGAAGTTCCTGCGCGCATGAGCAGCGCATGCGGCGCTCATGCGACCTGGGTAATGCTGAGGGTCCACCACGGCCTCGTACCCACCGTAGCGGTCGGTGAGCAGCGTCCCGGACCATCGTCGTTCGCCGCGTCGCTCGTCGCCGTTGAGGAAGGCCACCGGGTACTGCGCCCCGCGCCCTCGGCAGAAGTCGTAGACGACGCCGGGCACCGCGTCGTGCCAACTTCGCGCGTAGGCCCACATGTAGGCCCGGCGTGTCC
>CAKZXL010000776.1 GCA_937883885.1 uncultured Aquincola sp.
CAGGCCCTGCGCCGCGCAGCCCTGGCCGGCCTGGGCCTGGCCATGCTGCCCGAGGTGATGGTGGCCGACGACGTGGCGCAAGGCCGGCTGCGACCGCTGCTGCAGCCCTACGCGCTGCCGCGCCGGCCGATGCACCTGCTGTACGCACCCGAGCGCCAGCGTTCGCCCAAGCTGCAGGGGTTCATTGCGTTTGCGCTGCGGGCGTTTGGGGCGGGGGTGGAGGACTGATGGTTGCAGGAGGAGGTTGTTGCGACTGGCCTGGCTAGGCGTGCCGATGGGGTCGAGGTTGAAGCGAACAGCGGCTAGCGCGTTACGCGTCCCGTGACCAGGAGCTTTAGCTGTGGGCGCTTTTTTCGGCAATTTAGCGAGCGTTTGCGCTTGGCAACCCTCTGAGGAAGCTCTGACGAGTCAAGCAGTTGCAGCGTCCAATCTGGGGGAGTTATTGTTGCGCAATCAGCCCTTCTTGAGCAGCAGTGGCTGTCTATCGAGAACGAGTTATGTCCCACACTCAACGATAAGGAGATACCAATGGGAATTGACTATCAAAATCTTGACGACGTCACTCGGAAACACATGGCTGATGAGGTGGCTCTCGGCAATCACTACATGAGCCCGAGGCTAACGGCTGCGGGTCTAGCAGCTTGGCCAGGGCTGCTTGCGAATGCTGTTGCGCGGGAAAACGACGACTGGCTTGCTGAGCAACTGTTGGCCCATGGTCATTTCCGCTCGGAGGAGTCGTACACGAGAAACGGGAAGCAGTTCACTCGTCGAATCAATCAAGAGAGTTCCGCTGTGCAACTGGCCGAGGGTGAGTTCAATCGCATCTATGTTCGAGCTCTTTGTATCCGAGCAACTGAAGCTGGGCAAGATCATCTTGTCGTCTATCGCGGCAAGGCTGTGGCTCAACCTCGGCCCGAATCGGAAGCCAAGATCGGCACTTCCGTTCCGGTCGTCGTCCTCTTGGAGGCTTTGCGCAAGAATGACTTCGTCACTATCGAGTCTGCTTTGGGTGTCCCAGGTGGCCCTAACTCAGGCTTGACTTGCAGGCTCCCATAGAGCGCTGGCTAGGCTGAACCTTTCGTTCCACCGGACTGGTTCAAGCCGCCGGTGACCGCCGATGTCGAACGCAAGTGATCATCCGAGCACTTGACCCGACGATGCCCCCGCCTTCCAGGAGCTGCGACTTTTCGCTCTGGATGAGAGTTCTTCGCCGTTGCAAGAACGAGGAAGAGCGTGATGGAGCTGCTCAACAGGTCGAAGTCTTTGTCGCAGGGTCACCCGAAAGGACTATCTGTGGCTGCATTGCAACCAACCTACTTGTCGGGTTTTGCAGTGTCGATCGAGATCAAGGTCTCGGGGAGCGTGCCGCCTCTTGCCTTAATAAGGGTGCTCAGTTGATCTGATTGTGGCGTTGGAGCCGGCAAACGGACATGGCCATCAAAGGCCAGTACGCCAGCGACTGAGGCACCAGGCATCGGCCAGCCGCTGCGCCTGCGCTCCGCATGGTCGGCTCAGGCCCGCGTCAGTCAGGCGACAACGGCATGGGAGCGCTCGGCGAGCGCCGGGCGTGGACGATTGACCGCGCCCGGCCAGGTCGCCTGCAATGCGCCAGTCCAGGGAGGGGTCGATGGTGTCGAGCCGGCGGAAGAGATGGGTGTGGCTTGCCTTGCTGCTGAGCGCATGCGGGGTTGCCTGGCTGCTGACGCGACCGCCAGCGCCCCGCCCGCCGCTGGTCGTGCGCAGCCCTGGCCCGGTGGACACGGGCATCTGGCCGCCCGCCGCGCAGACGCCGGTGTTCGAGCCGATCGCCGCTGCCTCCGAGCCCGCGCCTGCAGTGCCGCCCGCGGCCGCACCGCTGGACCCCGGCCTGCGCCAGCGCAGCGAGTGGCTCGCCCGCCTGCGGCTGTCGACCAACCTGCGTGCGCTGTTGAACGAGGCGCAGGCGCGGCCGGCAGTGGGCGGGCTGGTGCTGGCGCAGCGGATCGGCACCTTGTGTGGCACGGCGCAGGAGGCGAAGGACCTTCACGCCATGCTGCCCGCCATCGACGTGAACCACCCGCTCTATGGGCGACACCAGGCGGCGGTGGAGCGGCTGGAGGCCTGGTGCGGTCCGGCGGTGGGGCCGGAGAAGGACGCCGACTTTGCGGTGGCCCACTACACGAAGCCCGGCCAGCCCGACCCCTTGTTGAACGTGTTGAACGACCTGGTGTTTCAGCGGCGCGACCGTGAAGCAGCGCTGGCAGACGCCTTGAACCGCTTCGACCCCGCGTATGCGCGCGTCCTGCTGCCCGTCAGCAGGCCCGAGAACGATCAGCCCGCCGCGGTGTGGTTCAACGGCGAGCGTTACCCGCTGCAGGGCGGCGACGATGCCGGCGTGGCCCTGTCCAACAGCCCGTTGCTGGTGGAGTGCGCCTTTGGTGCCGTGTGCAACAGCGCGGACGACGCTGAACTGGCCCTGAAGTGTGCGCAGAACCCGATGTACTGCGCCGCCACCAACCGCCAGGAGCTGGTGGCGCTGATGATCTACGACGACCTGGACCGTGACCCGCAGCTCACGCATGCGCAAAAGATGGCCAGGGCCACCGCCTTGCTGGCCCGCGCGCAATCGATGGCCGACGAGATCGTGCGGCAGATCCAGGCGAAAAACGTCGCGGCCTTCATGCCACGTTGAAGGCGCGGCCCCACGGCCCGCTCAATGCCCCGCACGCGCCTGCGTCTGGCTCGGCACCTCGCCGAAGCGGGCCTTGTAGTAGCTGGCGAAGCGGCCCGCATGCGCAAAGCCGAAGCGCAGCGCCGTCTCCGTGACGGTGGCCTGCGGATGCAGCGCCAGGTGGCTGCGTGCGGCCTGCAGCCGGCGTTCACGCACCCAGGCCATGGGCGACAGGTTGTGCACCTGCGCGCACAGCTCATGCAGCGTGCGCACGCTCATGTTGCCGGCACGGGCCAGGTCTTCCAGGCTGATGGGCGCACCCAGGTGGGTGTCGATGTAGTGCATCACCGCTTCGATGCGCTGCGACTGGCGGCTGCCGCCGGGGGCGGTGCCACGCTCGGCTGCTGGCGGCTCGGCCGCAGGCGCGCTGCCCGCGGTGCGCGCCTGCGCCGCCACGAACATGGCCACGCTGCGCTCGAAGTGGGTGAGCCAGGCCGCGCGCATCGGCGTATCGGCGGTGAGTGACATCGCGCCCAGCAGGGCCTCGGTGTGCAGGTCCCACAGCGCGGTGTGCTCGCGCGGCAGCACATGGCCGGGGCCGATGTCCACCGGCTGGTCGGGCTGCATGCCGGTGACTTCGCGCAGCAGGTTGTGCGGCACGCGCACGATGAGTTGCGCGGTGCCCGGCTGCCAGTGCAGCCGCACGCCGCGGCGTGCCGGCAGCACGGCCGAACGACCTTCGGCGATGTAGAGGCGCTGGCCTTCGGTCTCGACCTCGAGCCCGCCCACCAGCGAGGTGTGCACCAGGCAGAAGTCGTCGAAGGGATGGGGCGTGACCTCCACCTCGGCGCCGTACTTGAGCATGTAGACGTGCAGGTGCTCGGTGCGGCCCTTGTGCATCACCGCGTCGGGCGCGCCGCGGCGCCAGCGCAGGGCATGGTCGGCCAGTTCGCGGGCCACGTGGTCGTGCACGGCCACCCGTTCGTCCGACCGGAACAGGCACTGCGCGGTGAGAGGCGAGAGCGCCTTGCTGCTGAGGGTCAGGGGCATTTGTGGTGCGCGGTCGGGTGACGGTGAGCCAATTTCGCAAGAACTGGACCGACTGTGCGCGAAGTCTGCCAAAGCTGGATAGCTGTGGCATTCCCGGGTCTCGACACTGAACAGCGTCAAGTCACGCAAGAGGTGAAGCCCATGGCGGACACGCCGATCCAGGAACGCGCGCCCAGCGAGCGGTCCATCTCCTTCCCGCAGGCAGACGGGTCTTCCGTGCCTTATGCGGTGTTCAGTTCACAGGCGGTGTACGACCGCGAGCAGGAGCGCCTCTACCGCGGCCCGTACTGGAGCTTCGTCGCGCTGGCCGCTGAGCTGCCCAACGTGCACGACTTCAAGAGCACCTTCGTGGGCGATACGCCGGTGGTGGTCACGCGCACGGCCAACGGCTTTGCCTGCTGGGTGAACCGCTGCGCCCACCGCGGTGCGATGGTGTGCCGCGAAAAACACGGCAACGCGGCCAGCCACACCTGCGTGTACCACCAGTGGGCCTACAACTGCGAAGGCGACCTGCAGGGCCTGCCGTTCCGCCGCGGCATCCGCACCGACAACGGCACGCTGGCCGGCATGACCAAGGCCTTCAAGCCCGAAGACCACGGCCTGCAGAAGCTGCGCGCCGTGAACTACAAGGGCCTGATCTTCGCCACCTTCAGCGACGAGGCGCCGCCGATCGAAGACTACCTGGGCCCCGAGATGAAGCCCTGGGTGGACCGTGTGTTCCACAAGCCCACGGTGTACCTGGGCTGCACGCGGCAGTACAGCAAGAGCAACTGGAAGCTGTACTTCGAGAACGTGAAGGACCCCTACCACGCCAGCCTGCTGCACCTGTTCCACACCACCTTCAACATCTTCCGCGTGGGCATGCAGGCGCGCTCGCTGCCCGATGCCAAGCACGGCCTGCACAGCCTGATCACGGTGACCAAGCCGCCGGTGGAGTCGGACACCGCGGCGGCCTACAAGCAGCAGGACATCCGCTCGATGCAGGAAGGCTTCAGCCTGGAAGACGGCTACCTGCTGGGGCAGATCAAGGAGTTCGAAGAAGACTGCACCAACCACATCCAGCCGATCTTTCCGCAGCTGGTGATCCAGCAGATCCACAACACGCTGGTGGCGCGGCAGCTGCTGCCCAAGGGGCCGGGCAACTTCGAGCTGGTATTCCATTTCTTCGGCTACGAAGACGACACGCCCGAGCTGCGCGAGATGCGGCTGCTGCAGGCCAACCTGGTGGGGCCGGCCGGCTACATCAGCATGGAAGACACCGAGGCCACCGAACTGGTGCAGCGCGGCACCGTGCGTGATGGCGACAAGGTGTCCTTCATGGGCATGGGTCTGGACGCCCCCGACGAAACGCGCACCAACATCACCGAAAGCCTGATCCGTCGCTTCTGGGCCGGCTATCAGAAGGCCATGGGGTACTGAACATGGACCAGCAACTCATCCTGTGGCTGGAGCTCAATGCCCTCCAGCAGCGCTACGTGCACCTGCTGGACAGCGGCCTGCTGGAGCAGTGGCCCGAGCTGTTCACCGAAGACGCCGAGTACAAGATCATCAGCAAGGAGAACGACGACCGCGGCCTGCCGGCGCCCATCGTCTTCTGCCGCAACCGGGCCATGATGCGCGACCGCGTGGTGGCCACGCGGCACGCCAACATCTACGAGGCGCACACCTACCGCCATGCGGTCAGCGGCCTGACGATCGAGAAGGTCGACGGCGACGTGGTGGAGACCACCTCCAGCTACATCGTCGTCAACACCGGCCTGGCCGGTGATTCGGTGGTCTACCAGGCCGGCTGCTACCGCGACACCGTGGTCAAGGTCGATGGCCAATGGCGCTACCGCCGCAAGCATGCGGTGTACGACACCTCGCGCGTGTACACCCTGCTGGCCACGCCCATCTGAAGGAGCCCACCATGAGCCAATGGCAGGACGTGGGCGAAACCGCCCAGTTCATCGAAGAAGAACCGCGTGCGGTGATGGTGGCCGGCGAGCCCGTGGCCGTGGTGCGCCTGGGCGACGAGTTCCTGGCCGTGCACGACATCTGCACCCATGAAGTGGCCCGGCTGTCCGAAGGTTTCGTGGAAGACGGCTGCATCGAATGCCCGCTGCACCAGGGCCTGTTCGACCTGCGCACCGGTGCCGCCCGCAAGGCACCGTGCGTGACGCCGGTGCGCATCTACAAGACCCGCGTGCAGGGCGATCGACTGGAAGTGCAGGCGCCATGAAGCGCGTCGTCATCGTGGGCGGCGGGCAGGCCGGCGGCTGGGCGGCGCACACGCTGCGCAGCGAAGGCTTCGATGGTGCTATCACGCTGGTGGGCGAAGAGCCGCACCCGCCGTATGAGCGCCCGCCGCTGTCCAAGGCGGTGCTGGCCGGCACGGCACAGCCTGCCAGCACGCACCTCTTTCCGGCCGACACCTGGGCTGGCCTGAACCTCGATTGGCGGGCCGGTGCACGTGCACTGCGCATCGACCGCGACAGCCACACGCTGCACCTGGAGGGCGGCAGCGCGCTGCCCTACGACCGGCTGCTGCTGGCCACCGGCGGCCGGCCGCGGCGGCTGCCGGTGCCCGGCATGGACCTGCCGCAGGTGCACACGCTGCGCACGCTGGAAGATGCGGCGCGCCTGGGCGCCGCGCTGCAGCCCGGTGGCCGGCTGCTGGTCATCGGTGGCGGCTGGATCGGCCTGGAAGTGGCGGCCACCGCCCATGCGCAAGGCCTGGCGGTGACGGTGATCGAAGCCCGGCCGCGCCTGTGTGAACGCAGCGTGCCCGCCGAAGCCTCGGCGTTGCTGCGCGCGCTGCATGCGCGCCATGGCGTGCGCGTGCTGCTGGGCAGCCAGGTCGAAGCCATCACCGAAGCCGAAGTCGGCGTCACGGTGCGGCTGCAGGACGGCAGCGAACTGGCCGGCGACACCGTGGTGGTGGGCGTGGGCCTGGTGCCCAACGACGAACTGGCCCGCGAAGCCGGCCTCACCTGTGCCGACGGCGTGTGCGTGGATGCACAAGGCCGCAGCAGCGATGCCGACATCTACGCCGCCGGCGACGTGGCCCGCGCGCCCAACCCCTGGGCCGGCGACGCGGTGCGGATGGAGTCGTGGCAGAACGCGCAGCACCAGGGCATTGCGGTGGCCCGCGCGATGCTGGGCCAGCCGGCCGAAGCGCCGCCGCTGCCCTGGTTCTGGTCCGACCAGTTCGGCGTCAACCTGCAGGTGTACGGCGTCTACCGCCCAGGCTGCCACGCGGTGATGCGTGGCCGGCCCGAGGAGGACCATTTCCTGCTTTTCCACCTGCACGAAGGCCGGGTGATTGCGGCCCTGGGTGCCAATGCCGCGCGCGACATGCGGCTGGCGCGCCGCCTCATCGAATCCGGCCAGCCGGTGGACCCGGCCGCACTCGCCGACCCCGATCGTCCCCTCAACCGCCTCTGACCTTCCATCCCTCCGGAGTTGCCCACCATGCGTCCTCAAGCTCTTCTTCGCGTCGCCGCCGCCGCGCTGGCCCTCGGCGCGGCCGGTGTCTCCGCCCAGACCCTCAAGGTGGGCGCCGCGCTCGACCTGTCGGGGCCGTTTGCCGGTCCCGGCGCCGAAGTGCGCGACGGCCTGCAGCTGGGCCTCAAGCTGCTGGGCGGCAAGCTCGGCGGCCAACCGGCTGAGCTGCTGGTGGCCGACACCGCCGGCAATCCGCAGCAGGCGCGCCAGGTGGTCGAGCGCTTCCTGCAGCAGGACAAGGTGAACCTGTTCACCGGCCCGGTGGCCAGCAACGTGGCGCTGGCCGTGGCGCCGCTGCTGGCCGTGGCCAAGGTGCCCTACCTCACGCCCAATGCCGGCCCCAGCCAGCTGGCCGGCGCCCAGTGCAGCCCGTACTTCTTCGGCGTGAGCTA
>CAKZXL010000777.1 GCA_937883885.1 uncultured Aquincola sp.
ACCTGGGACCTGACGCCCACGCCCATCGACATGCTGGTGGGCTTTTCGCATGTCGAGGTGGGCCGCGCGGTGGCCGCCTTCCTGCACGGCCGCGGGCGACGGCGGCTGGCGGTGGTGGCCGGCGACGATGAACGCTCGGCGCGCCGGCACGCGGCCTTTCGCCAGGCGGCGGTAGCGCTGGGCCTGCCCGAGCCGGCGCTGGTGACGGTGCCTGCGCCCACCACGCTGGGCAGCGGCCGCGGGGCACTGGCGCAGCTGCTGGCGGCCGACCCGTCGGTGGACGCGGTGTTCTGCAGCTCCGACCTGCTGGCGCTGGGCGTGCTCACCGAAGCGCAGGCCCGTGGGCTGGACGTGCCCAGGCAGCTGGCGGTCATGGGCTTCGGCGACCTGGAATTCGCCGCCGACCTGCATCCCGCGCTGACCACCGTGCGCATCGACAGCCGCGCCATCGGCCAGCAGGCTGCCCGCTTCATCGTCGAGCGGGCCGAGGGCAGGGCGGTGGCCGAGCAAGTGGTGGACATCGGCTTTTCCATCGTCGAGCGCGCCAGCGCCTGAACACCCCGATAAGTAGTTCTGCGAATCGCAGACGCGGGCGCGGTAGCGCTACCATTGCTGCCGACGGTGGTAGCGCTACCGTGCGCAGCCGCCCCGCCCATCCCCCCGCGTTTTTCAGGAGACATGGCATGAAGAAGTTGTTTGCTGCCGCCACGCTGGGCCTGGCCCTGGTGGCCGGCGCCCAGGCCCAGGCCTGGCCCGCCAAGCCCGTCACGCTGCTGGTGCCGTTCCCGCCCGGCGGCAGCACCGACACCGTGGCCCGCGCGATGGGCGCTGCGCTGGGCAAAACCTTCAACCAGACCTTCATCGTCGACAACAAGGCGGGCGCCACCGGCACCATCGGGGCAGCGCAGGTCAAGCGCGCAGCGCCCGACGGCTACACCTTCCTGGTCACCTCGCTGGGGCCGCTGGTCATCGCGCCGCACCTCATCAAGTCGATGCCGTACGACGCGCTGAAGGACTTCGACCCCATCACCGTGCTGGTGCAGGCGCCCAACGTGCTGGTGGTGCCGGCCGCGTCGCCCTACAAGACGGTGGCAGACGTCATCGGCCACCTGAAGTCGCAGCCGGGCAAGATGACCTTCGCCTCTTCGGGCAACGGCAGCAGCGACCACTTGACGGCCGAACTCTTCTGGCAGGAGACGGGCACCAGCGGCCTGCACATCCCGTACAAGGGCGGCGGCCCGGCCATCTCCGACCTGCTGGGCGCGCAGGTGGAAGCCTCGTTCCAGAACGTCAACGCGGTGCTGCAGCACATCAAGGCCGGCAAGCTGCGGGCGCTGGCGGTCACCGGCGCCAAGCGCGCAGCGGTGCTGCCCGACGTGCCCACGCTGGCCGAGGCCGGTGTGAAGAACGCCGACGTGTATTCGTGGCAGGCGGTGGTGGCGCCCAAGGGCCTGCCGGCCGACGTGCGCAGCAAGTTCCACGAGGCCCTGCTGGCCGCGCTGCACGACCCGCAGGTGCAGCAGCAGTTCACGTCCGTCGGCCTCGAAGTGGTGGGCAACACGCCCGCCCAGTTCGCCACCTTCCAGGCCAGCGAGTTCGCGCGCTGGAAGAAGGTGATCGAGACCGGAAAAATCACCGCTGATTAAGACCTGGACCTTGCCATGAGCCTCTCTTCAACACCCTTGATCACCGCGCTGCAGGTGATCCCAGTCGCCGGCCGCGACAGCATGCTGCTCAACCTCAGCGGTGCGCACGGGCCGTTTTTCACCCGCAACCTGCTCATCCTGACCGACAGCGCCGGCCGCACCGGCGTCGGCGAGGTGCCGGGCGGCGAGAAGATCCGCCAGACGCTGGAAGACGCCCGGCCGCTGGTGGTGGGCCAGCCGGTGGGCAGCCATGCCGGGCTGTTGCGCACACTGCAGCAGGCCTTTGCCGACCGCGACGCCGGCGGCCGCGGCCTGCAGACCTTCGACCTGCGCACCACCATCCATGCGGTCACCGCGGTGGAATCGGCCATGCTCGACCTGCTGGGCCAGCACCTGAACCTGCCGGTGGCGGCCCTGCTGGGTGAAGGCCA
>CAKZXL010000778.1 GCA_937883885.1 uncultured Aquincola sp.
CACGAGTTCCTGGGCGAGATGATCAGCCAGCAGCTGCTGTACTACCCCACCGTCACGCGCGAGAGCTACAAGAACATGGGCCGCGTGACCGACCTGATGGTCAGCGGCAAGCTGTTCCAGGACCTGGGCGTACCCAACATCAACCCGGCCGAAGACCGCGTGATGATCTGCGGCAGCCCGGCCATGCTGCGCGACCTGAAGCACCTGCTGGAAGACCGCCAGTTCAAGGAAGGCAACACCACCACGCCGGGCGACTTCGTCATCGAGCGCGCCTTCGCCGAGCAGTGAACTGCTGAGTCCCGCGAGCCCCCGAGTGCCGACCAAGCCCACGCGCCGACCCGCCGCCACGCCCGCCCGCCGCACGGCCGCGGGCACCCAGCGCCCGCCGGGCGTGCGTGAGCTGTCGGCCCGGGCCACGCGGGACAGCATCCTGAAGGCGGCCACCAAGGTGTTCGCCAAGCACGGCTACGACGGCGGCAAGGTCGACCAGATCTCCAAGGCCGCCAAGTCGTACGACCGGATGATCTATTACTACTTCGGCAACAAGGAAGGCCTGTTCGTGGCCGTGCTGGAGGAGTGCTACCGCCGCTTCAACGACGCCGAGGCCGAGCTGTCGATCGACGTCGAGCAGCCCGAGCAGGCGCTGACGGCGGTGATCCGGTTCATGTGGGGCTACTACCTCAAGAACCCCGACTTCATCACCCTGCTCAACACCGAGAACCTGCACCGCGGCAAGCACATCGGCAAGTCGCTGCGGGCGCGCGAGTACTCGTCGCCGGCGGTGGACGTGATCGGCCGCATCCTGCACAGCGGCGTGGCCAAGCGCCTGTACCGCGACGACGTGCCGGCCCGCGACGTGTACCTGATGATCGCCGGGCTGTCGTACTTCTACCTCTCCAACCGCTACACGCTGTCGGCCTTCCTCGGTGAGCCGCTGGAAACGCCCGATGCGCTGCTGCACTGGGAACAGTTCGTCATCGATGCGGTGCTGCGCACCGTCCGCCACAGGAGTTAACGCATGGCCGAAGCCGCCGCAGATGCCCGTTCGGGCAAGGTCGTCATCCGCAACATCGGGCTGCTGCTCTCGGGCGACCTGGACCGGCCCATCCTCGATGCCGACACCCTCGTGGTGGACGACGGCCTGATCACCGCGGTGGGCAAGGAGGCCGACTGCAACACCGAAGGCGCGAAGACCGTGATCGACGCCCGCGGCACCTGCGTGGCGCCCGGCCTGATCGACAGCCACGTGCACCCGGTGTTCGGCGACTGGACGCCACGCCAGGGCCAGCTGGGCTGGATCGATTCGTCGATGCACGGTGGCGTGACCACCATGATCTCGGCCGGCGAGGTGCACCTGCCCGGCCGGCCCAAGGACATCGTGGGCCTGAAGGCGCTGGCCATCACCGCGCAACGGGCCTTCGACAACTTCCGCCCCGGCGGCGTGAAAGTGCTGGCCGGCGCGCCGGTGATCGAGAAGGGCATGGTCGAGAGCGACTTCGCCGAGCTGGCGGCCGCCGGCGTCAAGCTGCTGGGCGAGGTGGGCCTGGGCAGCGTGAAGGCCGGCTACGAGGCCAAGGAGATGGTGGCCTGGGCGCGCAAGCACGGCATTCAAAGCACCATCCACACCGGCGGGCCGTCGATTCCCGGCAGCGGCCTGATCGACAAGGACGTGGTGCTGGAGGCCGATGCCGACATCATCGGCCACATCAACGGCGGCCACACCGCGCTGCCCGAGGCCCATGTGTGCGAGCTGTGCGAGAAAAGCAGCCGCGGCATCGAGATCGTGCACAACGGCAACGAGAAGGTGGCCATTGCCGCCGCGCAGGCGGCGATGCAGCTCAAGTGCCCGCACCGGGTGATCCTGGGCACCGACGGGCCGGCCGGCTCGGGCGTGCAGCCGCTGGGCATCCTGCGCATGGTGGCCATGCTGTCCAGCCTGGCCAACATCCCGGCCGAGCTGGTGTTCTGCTTTGCCACCGGCAACACCGCGCGCATGCGCCAGCTCAACTGCGGCCTCATCGAGCCCGGCCGCGCGGCCGACTTCGTGTTCATGGACCGCGCCCAGCACACCGCCGGCCGCACGCTGCTCGAAAGCGTGCAGCTGGGCGACATCCCCGGCATCGGCATGGTGATGATCGACGGCCTGGTGCGCTGCGGCCGCAGCCGCAACACGCCGCCGGCCACTGAGATTCCGGTGGTGGTGGCGCACTGATCACCACGCGCCGCGTCAGATCCGGATAAACCGTCAGGAACGGGAAGCCAGCGCCGCGTCGCCTGCCTAGTCTTCGCAGCTCCTACAACGAGCGGAGACAACATGGCGGACAAGGCATGTGATGGTGGCAGGCGGATGGTGCTCAAGGGCTTGGCCGGGGCCTGCGTGGCCGTGAGCCTGGCGGGCTGCGGTGGCAGTGACGACGACGATGCCCGTGTGGGCACCTGGGGTGGTGCGCTCGGCGACTTGAAGGAGGTCGGCGCGGCCTTCGGCCCCATCGCGCAGTCGTGGACCGACAAGACGGTGCGGCAGGTGGCCCACATCGCGGTGGGCGGCGACCGTGTGCGCATCCGGTTTTCCAACCTCTACGGCAGCGGGCCGGTCGCGTTCCAGCGAGTTCGCCTGGCCCGCAGCGCCGGGCCCGGTGCCATCGTGGTGGACACCGACACCGCTGTCACCTTCAACGGCGCACCCACGGTGACGATCGCGCCGGGCCAGCAGGTGTGGAGCGACGCGATCGCATTCCCGGTGGCAGCGGGTGCCGACCTGGCCGTGAGCATCCATGTGCGTGAGACCTCGGATGCCACCACGGTGCACCTGACGTCCCTGGCCACCCAGCATGTGAACGACGGCGACGTGACCCGTGCGGCTGCGCTGCGCACCGATGCCGCCAGCGCGCTGATCTCCGGCTACTGGATGAGCGCCATCGACGTGGAGCGCAGCCAGGCCACGCCGGTGCTGGTGGCCTTTGGCGATTCCATCACCGACGGCTTTGCCTCCACGCCCGATGCCAACCACCGCTACCCCGACTTCTTGGCCGCCCGGTTGCGGGCCACGCCGGGGCGCGAGGTGTCGGTCGTCAATGCCGGGCTGTCGGGCAACCGTTGGTTGCATGATTTCCTGGGCCTGCGCGGCGTGGAGCGCTTCAAGCGCGATGTGCTGTCGGTCACCGGCGTCACCCACACCCTCGTGCTGCTGGGCATCAACGACATCGGCATGGCGGCTACGTCCCGGCCCGACCAACCGGTCTCCGCTGCCGAGCTGATCGCCGCCATTGGCGGCGCCGTGTCTGCGGCGCGTGCCGCCGGCATCAAGGTGTGCTTGGGCACGTTGCTGCCCTACAAGGGTGCCGACTACTACACCGAAGGCGGCGAAGCCATCCGCCAGGCGGTGAACGCCTGGATTCGCGCGGGGGCCGGCGCGGATGCGGTGGTCGACTTCGATGCCGCGCTGCGTGATCCGGCCGACCCGCTGCGGCTGCTGCCCGAGGCCGACTGCGGCGACCACCTGCATCCCAGCGATGCGGGCTACCAGCGCATGGCCGACACCGTGCCGCTCAACCTGCTGCGCTGAGCGGGCCTGCCAGGCTGAATTGCCGCCGCCGGTAGCGCGCCGGCGTGTCGCCCAGCTGCTGGCGGAAGGCTTCGGTGAAGCGGCTCTGGCTGGAAAAGCCGCAGGCCAGGGCCACCTCGGCCAGGCCCATGCCGGTGCGCAGCAGTTCCACGCTGCGCTGGATGCGGCGGCTCAGCACGTACTGGTGCACGGGCATGCCGGCCACGGCACGAAAGCCCGCGCAGAAAGCGCTGGGCCCCAGGCCCGCCAGCCGCGACAAGCTGGCGATGCTGAGGTCGCTGTCCAGGTGCGCTTCGATGTGGTCCATCACACGGGACATGGCGGCCGCCGACGGCAGCGCCTTGCGCGTGCCCGGCGCGCCGCGCCCTGAAGCGCGGGCGCTGCTGCGTAGGCGCGACAGCAGGGCTACGCTGAGCCCCTGCGCATACAACGTGCCCGACGGGCAGCCTTGGCGCACCTCGTCCGCCATGGCCTGCACGATGGCTGCCAGCGCCGGGTCGTGCCCGCAGGCCACCGCCGGGATGTCGGCCGGCCGCAGTTCGTCGGTGTCGGCCACAGGAAACGCCTGCGCCACGGCGTCCGGCGTGATCAGGAAGGAGGCGACCTCCACCTGGCCGGTGAAGCTCACATGGTCCCAGTGGCGACCTTGCGGGTAGCCGGCAAAGCGAGCCGGCGAGAACTGCAGTTCGGCGCGGTGCAGCCTCGTGTGCAGCAGCGCTTTCATCCGGCCCCGCAGCACCATCGCCAGCCAGTAGCCGGGGCAGTACTCGCCTTGGGCAGCGCCCTCGCGCTGGCTGCGAATGTACTGAAACGGCAGCCCGGCCCAGTGTTCCATCGCCTGCACCGGCATCAGTGGTGTGCCCTGGTCTCCCCGTGCATCAATGGCCATGGACATGTCGTCTCCTGTTGCACAGGCGACTCTTGGGGCCCGGTCTTACGGTGGGCTGACGCCGGCCGGCGAACCCGTACAAACCCCGGCATGCAGCGGCGCCGCCGACGTCAGTCGTTCAACTCCGCCCGCGCCCGCTCGGCATGCAGCCGCTCGGCCG
>CAKZXL010000779.1 GCA_937883885.1 uncultured Aquincola sp.
CTGCCGACGCACGACCGCAACCTCTGAGATGGGGAGCGTGCTTTCGATCGACTTGCGCAAGCGATCCGGGTCGAGCTGATCGCCAGCGCGTTCCGTGTGTTCGCGTAACGTCAGCAGATCGAGTTCGAGGATTTCGTGAACTTGGGGCACTTGGTGGCGGCTAACGTGCGAGTTAACCGGAGCAGTGGGGCATGACGGCGTTTGGGGCAGAATGAAATGGAACCCCAAACGACGGCATGCCCCACTGCTTCCGGTTGAACGAATGGTTAGGCGTCACCGGGGCCACCGTCCCATTTCTCAGGTACTGCTCCTGCAGCCCGGACCGCGGATTCAATTGCATTGAGCAGCTCCAGCGGAACCTGTACTTCGTGCCGCTTTGGCAGGAAGCCAAGTAGCTTACGACTCTCGTATGCACGAATCCAAAGTCCCCATTCTGGGATACCACGCGCTGTGGCACCCTTGTGCTCTGCCAGGTTGTACACAGCGACTTGGAAGATCGGGGACCGGCCCTTCTGACTGAAGATCAGCCATCCCCAATCTTCATCAAGGAAGTCAGCCTGCATTCCTCCTGAGTTCAGCTTCTCCACGATGAATTCGGCTATGTCTTTGCCATAGAAGCGGTTTCCAGCGTTTATGTCTTCGGGTAGCTCGGACTTGTAGTCGAACCGTTCCGTCTTGAATGAAATTGAGGCGGACAGAGACATGTTGTTTGTGACGCCTAACGTTTGAGCTGAGGGGCCGACGCCGGGAAGGCGCTTGGCCCGCGCGAAGGATGATGACACTGGCCGGCGCGCGGGCCAAGCGGCTTGCCGGTGGCGGTCCGCTCCAGCGAATACGAAGGGACTTCCCACCTTCTGGCTACGGCGTCGAGGCGCCAAGATTGATGGTGCGAATCGTCAATCTGCAGCCATGTGAAAGGGGAAGCCCATGAACGAGATTACCCGAGTCGGGGTCGATCTGGCCAAGCGTTTGATCCAGGCCCACGCCGTGAACGCAACCGGACGTGTGGTGGTGGCCAAGGCCCTGCCCGCCGACAAGTTCGCCGCCTGGTGCGTGCAACTGCCCGCTGGTTGCATCGTCGCGATGGAAGCCTGCGGCGGCGCCCACCACTGGGCGCGCAAGCTGCGCAGCTTCGGCCTGGACGCGCGGCTCATCGCCGGCCACTTCGTCACGCCCTACCGCATGGCCGGAAAGGGCGGCAAGAACGATGCGGCCGACGCCGCCGCGATCTGCGAGGCAGCCGGTCGACCGCACATGCGCTTTGTGCCCGTGAAGACACCCGCGCAACAGGCCCTGCTCGCCATCCACCGGCTGCGCGAGGGCTACAAGGAAGACCGCACCGCCTGCATCAACCGCATCCGCGGCCTGCTCACCGAGTTCGGTATCGTCTTCGCGCAAAGCCCCGACGCCTTGCGCCTGGGCCTGGCCGACGTGCTGGAGGACGCCAGCAACGAGCTGCCCGGCATCGCACGCCTGGCGCTGCAGGAAGCCCGGCTGCAGTGGATCGAGCTGGAGTGCCATATCGCCAGCTGCGACGAGCGCATTGCCGCACACGTGCGCTCGGACGCACAAGCCAAGGCCGCCGCACAGCTCAGCGGCATCGGCCCTGTGACCGCCTCGGCGCTGGTCGCCACCGTGGGTGACTTCAAGCAGTTCAAGACTGGCGCGCAGTTCGGCTCCTGGCTGGGCCTGGTGCCCCGGCAAAACTCCAGCGGCGGCAAGACGGTGCTCGGGCGCATCACCAAACGCGGGGACGACTACCTGCGCACGCTTCTGATCCAGGGCGCGAAGTCGGCCGTGATGACGGCCCACAAACGCAGCGACAAGATCTCGCAGTGGCTGGTGCAGTTACTGGCCCGCGTGGGTTGGCAAAAGGCCGTGGTGGCGCTGGCCAACAAGAACGCACGCATCGTCTGGGCGCTGCTGGCCAAGGGGCGCGAGTTCGATCCGAACTTCGTGTCGGTCAAGCCTGGCGAGGTGCCGCCGATACCGGCCGTGATGCCGGCCTGAAACACCATCCTCAACAAAGAAGTTCTTCCCCGTAGACATGCGTTCGAAGATGCAGTTCACAGGTCAGACCGGCAGCAGGCAAGCTCGACTAACCCTGTGCCGCGCCCATGGTGGCGACGGCGGCGAGTGAATGGAGCCCTGCTGAGCGGTTGGTATCTGGGCCCGCACTGAATCCGAGTGCAACAAGGCCGCCTGTAGATGTGCAGTCTGTTCTCTGTGGCGCCGCATCAAATCGAATGCAAGTCTTGACCGGAAAACAGCAAAGGCGAGTATCGAAAGCAGCCACTACGAATTGGTTGATTTACCGGGAAGTCCCTGTAGAAGGGTTAGGTCTCGCTGCGCGACACAGCGTCAATCGGCCGCGAAGTCGACGCCCGAAATGTGGAAGGTAACGTCATCACCCTTGACCATGATGAAGTCCGCTTCATTGGACAACGTGAGCTCACGTTCCCGGCCTCCTTTGATTCGCCCAAACTTCGTCAGTAGTGCGATCCCTTCGGATATGGAGTAGGTGTAAGCGGTCAGTCCGCTTGCGTAGAGGCCATCCTTGCCGCGAGGGTAGTTCGCATACAAGGTGCTGTTGTACTTCGGACGGAGGAGGTGCACGAATGCCTTCTCCGCGTCCGCGACGAGGCGTTTCCCGTCGTACGAAAAATCTAGATCACCATCCTCAAACTTAGATTCTGGGCCGAATGTACGCACGAACAATGGTTCGACCTTGAACAGGAATAAGAACGTCTCGTCGCTCACTCGAGCGCCTGGGTGGCGCTGTGGCTCGTTAGCCAGTATCTGCATACGGGCGTAGTGACCCTTCGCGAAGAGCCTATCGTAGCTGTCGCCAACCTTCGCAATACCCACGTAGAGTAGGTCGTAGGTCGCGAGGTCAAGGTGTCTGTCCAGTCCGCCAACTAATGGGCTCTTGCGGCCACGCCAGAACAGAACATCGTCGGGAGCAAAGCCGGCAATCGGGCGGTCCTCACCCCCTGGAACGTGAAGTGAAACGAGCACATGATCCGCTCCGTAGGCGAGGCGAACGTCGCTGTCGAAATCACTATTCTTGATCTCCGGCAGTTCGCCAATGTCGATCCAGCCAGCATCCTTTCCAACTCCCGGCACCTCGAGCGAAAAGTGGAGTCGACCCGCCTCGTCGTCGACTGTGAGGTCGCTGAACTTGGCCTCTGCGCGGGCGCAGATCATGTAGAAGTCGCTTTGCCGAATCACTGACTCAGCGTCGGGGTTGCCTGTGATTCGGGCTGCCGCACTGTTGGAGATTGGCGGGCAAACCATGTCGAGCGTAGCTGAGCATGCGTTCGTTTTCTCGTCGCTCACCTGAAAACTCCCCTTGCGAGACCTAACGTGTTCTAGAGAGACAGCATACGCCACCTAAGCAGCCAAGCCGCTCCCTAAATCGGACGTGGCACAACGCTCCAAGTGCCTGATCAAGCGACACTTTTTCAGGAATCACCGCAGCCTCATGCGGCATTAAATCCGCGGCAAAAGCGGCAGTTCGTTGCAAGCACATCAAACGCTAGGCGTGCGGCGCTAAGCCACCACGCCGACGCAATGGGCGACATTGCTCGCCCGGATTCTTCCCGCCAAAACGGTCATTGCCCGGCAGCCTGACTGCGGGCAACAGCCTCAGACGCTGTGACGGGTCGATTACCCGGCTCCGACAGCGCCGCAGGCGCTGCCCATAGGCCTGTGCACCAGCCACCAGCAGGCCAAGCCCAAACCGGCGCTCACGCGGCCGGGCGGGACCGCTTCCCCGCCCAGCCCGCCCGCTCACACGACTACTGGCAACTCGGATAATTCGCCTGATACCCCGCCCGCGTCGCCGGGGCGGTGTAGTCGTCGACGCTCGGCGTGTTGTTGGTGAACCGGCAGCCGTAGGTCGGCGCGGCCACCGTGGCCGGGGTCACCAC
>CAKZXL010000780.1 GCA_937883885.1 uncultured Aquincola sp.
ACCCGCAGCTGCATGCCGGCCAAGGGCCTCTTCCGCAGCATCAGCCTGCTGCCCTTGCTGGCGCCTTCGCTGCTGTCGGCCATCTCGCTGATCTACTGGTTCGGCAACCAGGGCCTGGCCAAGGACCTGTGGGCGGCGCTGGGCTTCCAAAGCCTGTACGGCGCGCCCGGCATCGTGCTGGCCGAATGCTTTGCGGTGTTTCCGCATGCCTTGATGATTTTGGTCAGCGCGCTGGCGATGGCCGATGCGCGGCTGTATGAGGCCGCCGACGCCATGGGCACCCGCCGGCTGCGCAAGTTCTTCACCATCACGCTGCCGGGCGCGCGCTACGGGCTGGTGTCGGCCGGCATGGTCACCTTCACGCTGGTCATCACCGACTTCGGCATTCCCAAGGTGGTGGGTGGCAACTTCAACATGCTGGCCACCGACGTCTTCAAACTGGTCATCGGCCAGCAGGACTTCCAGCGCGGCGCGGTGGTGGCCCTGCTGCTGCTGGCGCCGGCGGTGCTGAGCTTCATCGTCGATGGCCTGGTGCAGCGGCGGCAGACCGCGATGCTGGGTGCCCGGGCGGTGCCGCTGGTGCCGCGACCTGCGCGGGGCTTCGATGCGGCGATGACCGCCTTCTGCCTGCTCATCGTGGGGCTGATGCTGGCCATGTTCGGCATGGCGGTGTTTGCGTCCTTCGCCAAGCTGTGGCCCTACAACCTCCAGCCCAGCCTGGACCACTACCTGGTGGGCATCATCGACGCCGAGCTGGGCGATGCGCTCATCAATAGCCTGAAGCTGGCCGCCGGCACCGCGCTGGCCGGGCCGCTGCTGGTGTTTGCCGGCGCCTACCTGCTGGACAAAACCCGCGGCCTGGCGCTGCTGCGCCCGCTGCTGCGCTTGATGGCCCTGTTGCCGATGGCGGTGCCCGGCCTGGTGCTGGGCCTGGGCAGCATCTTCTTCTTCAATGCGCCGGCCAACCCGCTGCATGGCCTGTACCAGACGGGCGCACTGCTGGTGCTGTGCACCGTGGTGCACTTCTACACCACCGGCCACCTCACGCTGCTGACTACGCTCAAGGCCATCGACCCCGAGTTCGAGTCGGTGTCGGCTTCGCTCAAGGTGCCGTTCTACAAGACCTGCTGGCGCGTCACGCTGCCGCTGTGCCTGCCCACGCTGCTGGACGTCTCGCGTTACTTCTTCGTCAATGCGATGACCACCATCTCAGCCGTGGTGTTCCTGTACACGCCCGACACGCGGCTGGCCTCGGTGGCCATCCTCAACCTCGACGAATCGGGTGAGATCGGCGCCGCCGCCGCGATGGCGGTGCTCATCGTCGCCGTGTCCGCCTTCGTCACCTTGCTGTACCTGGTGCTGGGCCGCTGCATCGAGCGCCGCACCCAGGCCTGGCGCCAACCTGACCGCTGACCCCACCCCGCATGGACCGCGACCACATCCTGCTCACCCCCGGCCCGCTGACCACCACGCTGCGCACCAAGCTGGCGATGCTGAAGGACTGGGGCTCCTGGGACGCCGACTTCAACGCCCTCACCGCCCGTGTGCGCCAGGGCCTGCTGCAGATCATCCATGCACAGCACAGCCATGTGGTGGTGCCCCTGCAAGGCAGCGGCACCTTCAGCGTGGAAGCCGCAGTGGCCACCGTGGTGCCACGCGACGGGCACCTGCTGGTGCTGGACAACGGCGCCTACTGCAAGCGCCTGGGCAAGGTGGCCACACTGATGGGCCGGCGCACCACCATCGCCAGCCGGCCTGAGCAGCTGCCCGTCTCGGCCACTGAACTGGCCGCGCTGCTGCAGGCCGATGCCAGCATCACCCACGTGGGCCTGATCCACTGCGAAACCGGCACCGGCATCGTCAACCCGCTGGCCGAGGTGGCCGAGGTCTGCCAGCGCCTGGGCCGCGGCCTGATCGTCGATGCGATGAGCAGCTTCGGCGCGTTGCCCATCGATGCGCGGCAGATCCGTTTCGATGCCTTGATCGCCGCCAGCGGCAAATGCCTGGAAGGCGTGCCGGGCATGGGCTTCGTGTTCGTGCGCCAGGACGTGATGGCGGGCTGCGCGGGCCACAGCCATTCATTGGCCATGGACCTGCACGACCAGCACCAGTACATGGAACGCACCGGCCAATGGCGCTTCACGCCGCCCACCCATGTGGTGGCCGCGCTGGCCGAGGCCATGGCCCAGTACCAGGAAGAAGGCGGCCAACCGGCCCGCCTGGCCCGCTACACCGACAACTGCCGCACCCTGGTCGATGGCATGGCCGCGCTGGGGCTGCGCACCTTCCTGGCGCCCGAGCACCTGTCGCCCATCATCGTCACCTTCCTGGCGCCGGCCGACGAGCGCTACCGCTTCGCCACGTTGTATGCCGGGTGCAAGCAGCAGGGCTTCATGCTCTACCCCGGCAAGCTGACGGAGGTGGGGACCTTCCGCGTCGGCTGCATCGGCGCCATCGGCCGCAAGGAAATGCAGCAGGCGGTGGACGCGGTGGGCCGCACGCTGCGCGGCATGGACCTGGTTCCGCAGCCATGAGCCGCGACCACTTCGACGTGATCGTGGTCGGTGCCGGCATCGTCGGCCTGGCCCATGCCTACACCGCCGCCCGCCGCGGCCTGCGGGTGTGCGTGGTCGAGCGTGATGCCGCCTGCGTCGGCGCCTCGGTGCGCAACTTCGGCTTCATCACCGTCACCGGGCAATCGGCCGGTGACACCTGGCGCCGCGCCCGCCGCGCCCGCGACGTGTGGGCCCAGGTGGCGCCGCAGGCCGGCATTGCGGTGCTGCACACCGGCCTGTGGCTGGTGGCCCGCCGGCCCGCGGCGGCCGAGGTGCTGCAGCAGTTCCTGCAAACGCCGATGGCAGAAGGCTGCCAGCTGCTGGCCCCTGCGCAAGCCGCCCGCCACACCGACGCACTGGCGCTGGCCGATGCGCAGGCGGTGCTGTACAGCCCGCATGAGCTGCGGGTGGAATCGCGCACCGCCATCGGCCAGCTGGCACGCTGGCTGGCCGAGGTGCATGGCGTGCAGTTCCGCTTCCAGGAGGCGGTGCTCGACGTGCAGGCGCCGCAGGTGCGCACGTCGCGCGGTGTGCTGCAGGCCGAGCGCGTGGTGCTGTGCACCCACACCGACCTGCACGGCCTGCAGCCCGAGCGCCTGGCGCCCCACGGCCTGCGGCTGTGCCAGTTGCAGATGCTGCGGGTGCAGCCGCCGCCCGGCTACCGCCTGCCCGGCGCGGTGATGGGTGACCTGAGCCTGGTGCGCTATGGCGGTTATGCCGCCCAGCCCGCCGCCCAGGCGCTGCGCCTGCAGCTGGAGCGCGAAGAACCCGACAGCCTGGCCCATGGCATCCACCTGATCGCGGTGCAAAGCGCCGACGGCTCGCTGGTGGTGGGCGATTCACACCATTACGGCGCCGCGCCGCCGCCCTTTGCCAGCGAAGCGGTGGACCAGCTGATCCTGCACCACCTGCAGACGCTGCTGCACCTGCCCAGCTGCCGTGTGACCGAGCGCTGGGTCGGCCAGTACGTCAGCTCGCCCCATGGCGACTGCCTGATCGACGCCCCCGATGCCGCCGTGCGGCGCGTCATCGTCACCAGCGGCACCGGCGCCAGCACCGCCTTCGGCATTGCCGAAGAGGTGTTCGACGCCTGGTAGCCGGTTTGAAGAAAGCCCCCATGTCCCAGCCAGCCACCTCCCTCGCCGCCGTCGTCTTCGACTGGGCGGGCACCATCATCGACTTCGGTTCCTGCGCGCCGATGGGCGCCTTCGTGCGGCTGTTCGAGCAGTTCGGCGTGCAGCTCAGCATTGCCGAAGCCCGTGGCCCCATGGGCGTGGCCAAGTGGGACCACATCCAGGCGCTGGGGCGGCTGCCGCGCATCGCGGCGCAGTGGCAGGCCCGCCATGGCCGGCCCTTCACCGATGCCGACGTGGACCATTTGTACGAGGTGTTCACGCCGATGAACGCGGCCGTGGTGCCCGACTACGCCGACTTCATCCCGGGTGCGGTGGACGTGGTGAACACCTTGCGCGGCCGGGGCCTGAAGATCGGCAGCACCACCGGCTACAACCGGCCCATCATGGAGGTGGTGACGCCGATTGCCGCGCGCGGCGGCTACGTGCCCGACAACCTGGTGTGCGCCGGCGACCTGGCTGCCGGCCGGCCCAGCCCGTTGATGATGTACCGCACGTTCGCCGACCTGGGCGTGTGGCCGCCGTACACGGTGGTGAAGGTGGACGACACCGGCGTTGGCCCGGAAGAGGGCCTGAACGCCGGCACCTGGACCGTGGGCCTGGCCGTCAGCGGCAATGCCAACGGGCTGACGCTGGCCGAGTGGCAGGCGCTGCACGCCGAGGCACAACAGGCCCGCCGCGAAGCCGCCACCGCCGCCCTGCGCGCGGCCGGCGCGCACTACGTGATCGACAGCGTGGCGGATCTGCTGCCGGTGATCGACGACATCGAGGCCCGGCTGCAGCGCGGCGAGCGGCCGTAGGCGGGTGGCGTCACGCGCAGCGTGGCGCCGGGTGCCCCACCCGCCGGCCGAGCGCCGGGCCTCCCCAAGCCGGCCGGCGACCCTCCCGGAGGGTGGCGTCACGCGCAGCGTGGCGCCGGGTGCCGCATTCAATACCAATCAGCAGGCAGCAACTGCCCGGTGTTCACGTCCACGAACCGGTACACCGGCACCCCGGTCCACTCTGTCAGGTTGAACACGGTACTCGAGTCCGCCAGCTTGCGCACTTCCACGTTGGCGATGGACAGTGGCGTGCGCGGCGCGCACACCGTGGGCGGTACCGAAGGCCGCACGAAGTAGACGGCGCTTTCCGTCGTCGTCGATGCATTGGTCACGCGCGTGGCGGTCACCGGCTGGCCCGTGCCATGGCCTTGCACCAGCAGCGCCGTTTCCACGCTGATGCC
>CAKZXL010000781.1 GCA_937883885.1 uncultured Aquincola sp.
ACGCTGCTGCTGCCCGACTATTCGGGCAACCAGATGTTCATGACCCTGGGCAACCTGATGGTGGACGAGCGCGCCGGGCTGCTGTTCATCGACTTCGACACCGGCGACCTGCTGACCTTGACCGGCCACGCCCAGCTGCTGTGGGATGGCCCCGAGGTGGCTGCCCTCGACGGGGCGCAGCGGGCGCTGCGCTTCCGGCTTCAAGAAGGCTGGCGGCTGTCGCAGGCGTTGCCGATGCGGTGGCAGCGGTTGGAGCGCACTTGAACTGGCAACCCGAAGGCGCGAGCGGTCATTGCAGGAAAGGATCGGCCCGCAGCGCTTCGACCACCGCGTCGATGAAACCGCGCACCTTCTGCGTGGCGCGCCGGCCTTCCAGGTGCACCACGTGGATGGGCAGCGGCGCGGTCTCGAAGGCTTCCAGCACCGGCACCAGCGTGCCGTCGCGCAACCAGGGCGCGGCCTGGTAGCTCAACAAGCGCGCGATGCCGAAGTGCGCCTGGGCGGCCGCGATGGCCGCGTCGTTGGTGGTGGTGCGCAGGCGCACCGGCAGGGGCAGCACTAGCGGTCGGCCGGCTTCGGAAAAGCGCCAGTCGGCCACCGGCGTGGTCACGCCGGCTGATACCAGGTGGTGCCCGTCGGACAGGTCCCGTGGATGCTGCGGCGTGCCGGCTTCGGCCAGGTACCGGGGCGAGGCCACCATCATGCGCCGCACCCGGCCCACCCGCACCGCCTGCAAGGAAGAATCGGGCAACTCGCCGATGCGCACCGCCACGTCGATGCCTTCTTCCACGATGTTGACCACGCGGTCCAGGAACAGGCACTGCGCATCGACCTGGGGATGCGCCTGCAGGTAGCGCACCAGCACCGGCGTGACGTACAGCTGGCCGAACAGCACCGGCGCGGTGAGGGTGAGCGTGCCACGCGGTGCCGCATGGGTGCCGGCGGCCGCCACCTCGGCCTCGTCGATCTCGGCCAGGATGCGCCGGCAGTCGGCCGCATAACGCGCCCCGGCATCGGTCACCCGCACCACCCGCGTGGTGCGCGTGAGCAGCCGCAGGCCCAGCCGTTCTTCCAGCTCCGCCACCGCCCGCGTGACCACCGGCGGCGACAAGTCCAGCTTGCGCGCCGCCGCGGCAAAGCCGCCGGTATCGACGACGGCGACGAAGACAGTCATGGCTTGCAGGCGGTCCATGCGGTCGGCGTGGTGAGTGGGAAGGGCTGGATGGTGGATGGGAGGTCAGGCCCTCTACTTCAGGGCACGAGCCGTCACTTTCTCAAGCATGGTGACGATCTCGACGCTGGTCATGGGCGTACCGGTGGGTTTCATCCAGTAGCGATACGGTGGGGTGGTACGCTGCACCACAGCGATGGCACCAGGCAGAGCGGGCCCCGGGTGCCAGTGGTCGAGGTTGCCCGCCGTTGCTGCGTTCAGATTGTTGTGGCCAATCGCGGTGACCATTTCTTTGCAGATGAGCTTCACGGCTTTGGCGTCGATCTGCTTTGCCTTCAGTGCGCCAAACAGTGATTCACGGAGCTTCTGCAAGTCGCCAGCTGGCGTGGCTTGAGGCGCACCTGCAAAATCGACGTCTTCCACGGTGAAGTCCATGTTGTCGCCGCCCGGGTCGTCGGCTCGGTTGTTCAAGCCGAGGGCGAGGTTGGCTGGCAACGAGAAAATTTCCTGCTCAATGTCTTCCAGCGCGGCAACCTGATGTGGCTTGGGCCGAGTGCCCGCTTTGCACTCGCTGGCCGCCACGCCGAATGCTTTGATGGCTTTGCCGTCACGTGAAGGGCTCAGCTGCATCAGCGCATTGATGAGCTCTGTATCCGCTGTGCCGGCTAGCACCTGATTCAGCGCGCCACGCAGAGCGTTCCATGGAATACGGTGATCGAGCTTCATCACGAAATGAACCACGTTGACGCGGCCGGCCGTGATGAAGTTCGGTCGAGCCGGGTTGTCTGCGAACGACTTGGTCTGGTACTGATAGGGCATGGCGAGGCTCTGTTGGAGCGCCCGGGACCAGTCGTTGCATCGGCTCGGAACATTCCGATGAACGACTGATCAGGGATGCGCTGGGGGTGAGGGCAAGGACTGCCTGGTGCAGGCCCGGTTGGCCTCACCTGCCAGGCGCAGGTGTGGTCGAGTCTAGAGATCGGGGCGGCGGTGTCAAACGCTTCTGCCAGTCGTCGCAGCGGGGCGCGCCTCAATGCGACGACACGAACCTCGCCCCCGGCTGGGCCGGTGGAATGTCGAAGCTGGCTTTCATCCGCTTCGCCTCCGCGGCCGGCGTGAGGCCGAACAGGCGTTTGAACTCGCGGCTGAACTGCGAGGTGCTTTCATAGCCCACGGCATCGCAGGCCGCGGCCGCCGTCATGCCTTCGCGCGCCATCAGCAGGCGCGCCTGGTGCAGCCGGGTCGACTTCAGGTACTGCATCGGTGAGCTTTGGGTCACGGCCTTGAAGTGCACGTGGAACGAGGGCACGCTCATGCCGGCCTCCCGCGCCAGCATGCGCAGGTCGAGCCGATCGGCATAGTGCCGGTGGATGCGCTGCAGCGCCTTGCCGACCTTGCCGAACTGCCCTTGCTGGGTCAGCGCCGCCCGCAGCGATCGGCCCTGCGGGCCGGTGAGCACGCGGAAGTACAGCTCACGCACGTCTGCCAGCGCCGTGAGGTTGTAGCTCTCACGCAGGGCCAGCGCGCGTGCCAGGTGCAGGCTGCCGGCGTGCGGATCTGGTGCTGGTGGGCGTGAGCGCTTCATAAGAACAGGCAATGAATCAAGAACAGGTGTCAGCAGCGGCTTCGGGCGCGCGCTGGCGCAGCAAGTGCTGGCCGAGGGGCACCGCGTGGTCGGCACCGTGCGAACGCGCGAGGCGCGGGCGGCTTTCGAGCAGCTGCATCCGGGCCAGGCCTTGGGCCGCCTGCTGGACGTGACGGAGGTCGAGGCCATCCCGGCCACCGTGGCGCAGGTGGAGGCCGGGCTCGGCCCCATCGACGTGCTGGTGAACAACGCCGGCTACGGGCATGAGGGGGTGATGGAGGAGTCGTCGCTGGACGACCTGCGGCGCCAGTTCGAGGTCAACGTCTTCGGCGCGGTGGCGATGATGAAGGCGGTGCTGCCCTTCATGCGCCAGCGCCGGCGCGGCCACATCATCAACATCACGTCGATGGGCGGCTTCATCACCATGCCCGGCATCAGCTACTACTGCGGCAGCAAGTTCGCGCTGGAGGGCATCTCCGAAGCGCTCGGCCAGGAAGTCCAGGCCCTGGGCATCGCGGTCACGGCGGTGGCGCCCGGTTCCTTCCGCACGGACTGGGCGGGCCGCTCGATGGTGCGATCGCCCAGGCGCATGGCCGATTACGACGCGGTGTTCGACCCCATCCGCGCGGCGCGCCAAGCCAGGAGCGGCCAGCAACTGGGCGACCCGGACAAGGCCGCAGCGGCCCTGCTGCAGCTGATCGACAGCGATGCGCCGCCGGCGCACCTGCTGCTGGGCAGCGATGCCATCGCGCTGGTGCGCCACAAGCTGAGCGCGCTGAACGCCAGCATCGCCGCGTGGGAAAGCGTCAGCCTGTCGACCGACGCCTGATCAGCCGCCGGCGTCGGGCGACGGCCGTTCGGTGCGGCCATCGGCATGCCGGGCGAAGCGGTCTTCTTCATCGCCGTGCACCGGCGCCGGGTCGGGCCACGGCCAGCCGCCGAATTCGGTGCGACGGTAGTCGGCAAAGGCCTGGTGCAGCTCCTGCTGGGTGTTCATGACGAAGGGGCCGTATTGCGCCACCGGCTCGCCGATGGGGCGGCCCTGCAGCATCAGCAGCTCGGCCGGTGCGTCGCCATTGGTCAGCACCACGTCGGCCGTGGCACGCACCTCCACCGAGTGACCGACGGTCACCGGCTGCCCGTCGAGGGTGATCCGGCTGCCCGCGAACAGGTACAGCTTGCGCCGCGTGCCCTCGCCCAGCGCCGCGGGCAAGGTCCAGCGCGCGCCGGGCGCCAGGCGCAGCGTCCACATGGCCAGGTCCGCATGCAGGCGTGAAGCCCACGAGTCCGGCGGCGGCGCCAGCGGCTGCAGCGGCTGGCCGCCAGCGTGCAGCGGGGCCGGCAACGCACCGGCGATGACCACCACTTCGGTGGTGCGCCCGGCGTCGTCGACGAAGGTGTGGCGCGGGATGTCCTGCGACCAGAACATGGTGAAGTGGGGCTCCACCATCTTGCTGTCGGCCGGCAGATTGAGCCAGATCTGGAACAGCTCCAAGGGGTTGGGCCGGTCGGTGTGCAGCAGCGGGAACATCTCTGCATGCACGATGCCCTTGCCGGCCGTCAGCCACTGCACGTCGCCGCCGCCGAAACGCGCGCCGGCGCCCAGCGAATCGGCATGGTCGATGCGGCCCTGGCGCACGATGGTCACGGTCTCGAAGCCGCGGTGCGGGTGGGCCGGGAAGCCGGGCACCTGCTGGCCGTGGTACATGCTCCAGCCGTCCTGGCGCGAGAAGTCGGCGCCCATGTTGCGGCCGGCCAGCAACGAAGGGTCCGGGCCATGGCGGCCGTTGCCCGGCGGATAGGCGTCGTCATGGTGCACGCAGAAGAGGAAGGGGTCGATCGTCTCCCAGGGCATGCCCAAAGGCTCGATGGACAGGATGGGCGAAGCAGGCGTGTCGGGGTGGAGGGTGGTCATGGCAAGGTCCCGGAGATTCGACACCCTACCGCGAACCCGCCACCCGTGCACAGGCTGGCGGGGCGCTCAGGTCGGCCAGGGCAGGCCGAGCGCCGTGCCGCCGATGGGCACTTCGCCGCTGCCGCGCCGGCACACGCCCTCTCATCCCCGGCAGTGTCGGCCCTGCATCACAGTTGCCGAACAGCGGCTGACGTCGGAACATTGATTCTCCGGGCTGCCTGGTGGAGTTGCTCAGTGCCGGCGCCGCCGGCCAGCGTCATGTCGAGGTGTGAACAATGAATGCCCAGAACGCCAGTCGAACCGCCGTGGTGGCCAGCCTCAGCCGGGCGGTTCACACCCGCAGCGATCCTCAGGTGATCCACGCCGACCCCTGGGGCGACCGGCTCTTCTCGGCAGCCACCTGGCACCAGCTCTACCAGGTTGCGCGCCTGAAGAACCCGCAGCTGCCCGAGGCGGCCGACGACGCCGCCGTGCGGACGCTGGTGGGCATCGGCCTGCGGCGCGGGCCCGCCTACCCCAACATCATCGTTCGCTCCCGCTTTGCGGAAGACGCGCTGCAGGCCGCGGCGGCGCGGGGCGTGCGCCAGTACGTGCTGCTGGGGGCGGGCTTCGACAGCTATGCCCTGCGCATGCCGTCGCCCGAGGTCCGGTCGGTCATCGAGATCGACCATCCGGCCACGCAGGCGGTCAAGCGGCAGTGCATCGCGCAGGCGGGGGTGGGGTTGCCCGAGGCGGTCCACTTCGTCGCTGCCGATCTGTCCACCGAGGACTTGTCGGCCGTGTTGAACCGGTTCTTGCCCCATCCGCACGAGCCGGCGTTTTTCTCCTGGCTGGGCGTGACGATGTACCTGACCGAAGAGGCCAATTTGCAGACGCTGCGGGCCATCGCCAGCACGGCGGCCGCTGGCAGCGAGCTGGTGTTCGAGTACGTGGATCAACGCTTCTTCGACACCAGCCGCCTGTGGACCGAGGCCGAGATCGCCTTGCGGCAGACCTTGCAGATTCTGGGCGAGCCCTGGCTCTGCGGCTTCGATCCGGCGCAGTTGCCGGAGCTGCTGGCGTCGGCCGGGTTTGACTTGATCGAAGACGTGCCCGACACCGCGCTGGTGGAACGCTACGACCCGCAAGGGTTGAACGGCCTGCACCCGAGAGGCATGGGCCGGCTGGCGCATGTGAGGGTCAATGGGCGTGGCGTGGCCTGAAGATCATTGCTTCTAAAGGTCCCGACTCCCCCGCTGTCTTGTGCGCTCGCGGCCTGGATGGGCGAGATATTCTCAGCACGAAACTGAGGACGCTTACGTGCTGATCAAGTCTGCGGAAGATCGCGTTGCCGACATCGAGACGCTTACACAATTGCTGAGCCTTCCCGGTTTGGCGTCGACTGTCCGTGCACGCATTGAGCAAGAGATCCGGGCCGTGCGTGCGGGCGCCAAAGGCGAGTCCGAAGCGGCTTACGAAATTGACTTCTACCACCGCGCTTCGACGCGGTGGGCCGTCATCCACGACCTCAGGTTGGAGCACAACGGGCGTGTCGCGCAGATCGACCATCTTCTTATCAGTCGCAGCCTCGATATCTGGGTGTGCGAGTCCAAGCACTTCGCTGAAGGCGTAGCCGTCAACGAGCAGGGTGAGTTCACGGCCTTTTATGGCGGCCGTGCGGTAGGAGTGCCTTCGCCGTTTGAGCAGAACCGCAAGCACATGGCGCTGCTGCGCGAAGTGCTCAGCAGTGATCGCGTGACTCTGCCCAGGCGGCTCGGCTTGCCGATCAAACCTTTGCTGGAGAGCGTGGTGCTGGTGAGCAAGAACGCCAGGATCACGCGGCCGGCAGGCAAGGTGGCAGGGTTGGAGCGCCTGATCAAAACCGATCAGTTACGACCCTTGATTGAAAGAACGATCGACCAGGCCTCGACCGCCGGTACGTTGATGTCGCTTTCCAAAGTTGTAAGCCAGGAGACGATGGAGGACGTTGCACGCCAACTGGTCCGCCTGCATCAGCCAGCCACGTTCAACTGGGCGGCCAAGTTTGGCCTGACGCCGAAGCCGGAGCCGCGTGCCGGGGCGCCATCCGTGATGGAGCGGCTGGCGTCAGCAGCAGACCTTCCAGTGCCGGCGCCAGTTCAGGCGTGCGCATCTGCGCAAGCACCCCCAGCGCCGCGGGCCATGCCCTCTACCGTGCCATCGCCAGCCGCTGGCGCTGACCCACATGAAGGGCGACTGTCCACTTCCAAGCTTGCCAGCGCCCGTGGTGTGCGCACGTCCAAGGAGATGCTTGAAAGGCTGGTGTTGGCCGGCTACCTTCGAGTCGGCAGCGACGGCCAGCATGTGCTCACTGAAGCCGGGCAACTCGCCGGCGGCGTTTTCATCGCCAGGAGCCGCTTCGGGCCTTACTTCCTCTGGCCCGCCGATCTGGCCACGTGAGCCTCCTGGGGGCCAAAACTGGCCTCCTGCGTTACCCTGCCCCCATGAAGATCCTCGACGCCGCCGCCACGCGCCAGGCGCTGCCGTTCGAGCGGCTGATTCCTGCGCTGCAGGCCATGTTCGCGGCGGGCTGCGAGGTGCCGCGTCGGCATGTGCATGCGGTCAATGGCGGGCCGGCGGGCGGGGGCTTCACGTCGCTGTTGATGCCGGCCTGGAACGCGCGCCACTACGGCATCAAGACCATCAACATCGCGCCCGGCAATGCCGGGCGGGGCCTGCCGGGTCTGCATGCGGTCTACCAGTTGTTCGACGCCGTCACCGGCGTGCCGCTGGCCCTGCTGGATGGCGACGAGATCACCGCGCGCCGCACGGCCGCGGCTTCGGCGCTGGCTGCGTCCTTGATCGCGGCGCCAGGGGCGGGGCGGCTGCTGGTGGTGGGCGCCGGTCGGGTGGCGCGGCTGCTGGCGCCGGCCTATGCCGCGGTGCGGCCGCTGCACCAGGTGCAGGTGTGGGCGCGCAGCCTGGCCGCGGCCGAGGCGCTGGCCGAAGAATGGCGCGCGCAAGGCCTGCCGGCGCAGGCGGTGGGCGACCTGGCGGCCGCTGCGCGCCAGGCCGACCTGGTGAGCTGCGCCACGCTGGCCCGGCTGCCGGTGGTGCAGGGCGCGTGGCTGCGCCCGGGCAGCCACCTCGATTTGATCGGCAGCTTCACGCCCGACATGCGCGAGGCCGACGACGCCTGCTTGGCCGGCGCCGCGCTGTACGTGGACACCGAAGAAGCCCTCGAGAAAAGCGGTGACCTGCTGGGCCCGATGGCGCGCGGCGTGTTCACCGCGGCCGACGTGCGCGGCACGCTGGCCACGCTGTGCCAGGGCGGCACGCCGGCGGGTGCCGGCACCGCCCGGCGCACGGTGTTCAAGTCGGTGGGCACCGGCCTGGAAGACCTGGCCGCCGCCGTGCTGGCACTGGACGCTGCCGGCGCTTGAGCCCCATGCGCCCGTGGCGCGCCGCTTGCCGCACACAGGGCCCAACTGCCCTGGAGACTTCCATGAACCAACCCTGGTTGCCCATCTGGCTGCTCGGCGCACCTTTCGTGATGGCCATCATCGAGTGGATGCGCACGCCCAAGGTAAGCCGCTGAGGCGGCAAGGCCTTCAACCCAGGTTCAGCGGTGCCCTGAACTCATAACCCACCCGCGCCACCGCGTGCACCGGCGCAGGCCATCGGCTGGCCTGCTCGATGCGGCGGCGCAGCCGGTACATCATGGCCTGCAGGGCGTTGTCCATGTCGCCGGCCTGCTCGCCCCACAGCGCCTGCAGCAATTCGCGCCGCTGCACGCGGTGCGCCTGTGCCTGCGCCAGGCTCTGCATCACCACGATTTCATTGGCGCTGAGCGCGATGCGCGTGCCGTCGGGCGTCAGCAGCGCATGGTCAGTGGGCCGCAGCGTCCACGGCAGTTCGGTGGGCGGCGCCGCCCGCAGCATCGCGGGTGCCCGCGGGGCGCAGCGCCGCTGCACCGCGCGCAGGGCTGCCATCAGGTGATCGGGCGGCGCATTCAGCGGCAGCACCACGTCGGCACCGGCGTCCAGCGCCGACACCATCTCCTGCTGCGGGCGCCGCGACAGGGCCACGATGCCCGCGGCGCTGCGCTGGTGCAGCAGGGTCAGCAGCGCCATGCCGCCCACGCCGGTCTGCTGCGTCTGCACCACGTACAGCGGGTGGCTGAACGCGCCTTCGGACAACAGGAAGGCGTCGCTGTCGGGCCAGAGTTGCCACTGCTCCAAGGGCAGGCCAGCCTGTGGGGGCTGGGGGCCGAGCCAGGCCAGCATGACCGGGGCCGGCGGAGTTGCTGCAGGCGTAGACATCCGGGAGGCTCCGTGGCGCTGCGAGGGTGCGCAGGACATCGACCATAACCAGTAACTTCGATAGCCCATCAGGTCTGATGCGGCAAAAAAGAGCTGCAACTTAGGGATGGCGTCACGCTGGCCGGGTGCGCGCAGGGCCTACCGCCGCCTGCCAGCGCGGCCGCCACCCGTGTTTCCCCTCATGCCGCAGCCGCAATGAGCGCTTGATTGCACCCATGTTTTGTATACAAATATCGCATGCGCTGCCGACTGGCACGCATCGGCGGCCCGGCCCTGTGCTGCGGTTCCGGCCGGACACCTCCGCCGTCCTTCCTATTCGAGGAGCGATCCATGACGACAGCCATCAGCGCCACAGCCGTACCCGCGGCTGTCCAGGCGCACCCTGAATCCAACGCGCTGATCAAGCCCGGCTACCACCCGCGGCTGACCAACGAAGACCTGGCGCCGCTGAAGAAGCAGACCTGGGGCCAGTACAACATCTTCGCGTTCTGGATGAGCGACGTGCACAGCGTCGGCGGCTACATCACCGCCGGCAGCCTGTTCGCGCTGGGGCTGTCGAGCTGGCAGGTGCTGGTGTCGCTGCTGGTGGGCATCGTCATCGTGCAGTTCTTCTGCAACCTGGTGGCCAAGCCCAGCCAGGTCACGGGCACGCCTTATCCGGTGGTGTGTCGCGCCTCCTTCGGCGTGCTGGGCGCCAACATCCCGGCCATCATCCGCGGGCTGATCGCGGTGGCCTGGTACGGCATCCAGACCTACCTGGCTTCCAGCGCCTTCATGGTGCTGGCGCTGCACTTCTACCCCAACCTGGCGCCTTATGCCGACGTGGCGCAGCACGGCTTCGTGGGCCTGTCCATGCTGGGCTGGGTGGCGTTCATGGTGATGTGGGTGCTGCAGGCCTTCGTGTTCTGGCACGGCATGGAAGCCATCCGCAAGTTCATCGACTGGGCCGGCCCGGGCGTGTACGTGGTCATGGCCGTGCTGTGCGGCTGGCTGGTGTGGAAGGCGGGCTGGAACAACGTCAACCTGAACCTGGGCGGCATCAAGTTCCAGGGCTGGGACGCGCTGCCGGTGATGCTGTCGGCCATTGCGCTGGTGGTCAGCTACTTCAGCGGCCCGATGCTCAACTTCGGCGACTTCTCGCGCTACGGCAAGAGCTTCGAAGCGGTGAAGAAGGGCAACTTCTGGGGCCTGCCCATCAACTTCGTGTTCTTCTCGCTGCTGACGGTGATCACCACCGCCGCCACGCTGCCGGTGTTCGGCGAGCTGATCACCGACCCGGTGCACACCGTGGGCCGCATCGACAGCAGCACGGCCGTGGTGCTGGGCGCGCTCACCTTCATGATCGCCACCGTCGGCATCAACATCGTGGCCAACTTCGTGTCGCCGGCCTTCGACTTCAGCAACGTGGCGCCGCAGCACATCAGCTGGCGCACCGGCGGCATGATCGCCGCGGTCGGCAGCATCTTTCTCACGCCCTGGAACCTCTACAACAACCCCGAGGTCATCCACTACACGCTCGACGTGCTGGGCTCCTTCATCGGCCCGCTGTTCGGCATCCTCATCGCCGACTACTACCTGGTGCAGCGCCAGCAGATCGACGTGGATGCGCTCTACACCATGAGCGAACGCGGCCGCTACTGGTATGCCAAGGGCTACAACCCCAAGGCCATCATCGCGATGGTGCCTGCGGCCTTGATCCCCATCCTGTGCGTCATCGTGCCGGCCTGGCGCGGCGCCGCCAACTACGCCTGGTTCATCGGCATGGCGCTGGGCTTCGTGATCTACGCGGCCATCAACCGCAAGTCCTGAACTGCAAGACAAGAAGAGAGAGCCTCGTCGTGCGCATCAAGATCATCAACCCCAACACCACGCAGAGCATGACCGACAAGATCGGGGCCTGCGCCCGCGCGGTGGCGCGGCCCGGCACCGAGATCCTGGCGGTCAGCCCCGCGATGGGGCCGGCCTCCATCGAGAGCCACTACGACGAGGCGCTGGCCGTGCCCGGCCTGCTGCAGGAGATCGCGGCCGGCGAGCGCGACGGCATCGACGGCTACGTGATCGCCTGCTTCGGCGACCCCGGCCTGCTGGCCGCGCGTGAACTGGCCGCCGGCCCGGTGCTGGGCATTGCCGAGGCGGCCATGCACCTGGCCAGCATGCTGGGCAGCAGCTTCTCGGTGGTGACCACGCTGGGCCGCACCATCGGCCAGGCGCGCCACCTGGCCGAGGCTTATGGCATGGCCCGCTTCTGCGCCAACGTGCGCGCCTGCGAGCTGCCGGTGCTGGAGCTGGAAGACCCGCGCAGCGGCGCGCGCGAGCGCATCGTGGCCGAGTGCCGGCGCGCGCTGGAAGAAGACGGCTCGGACGTCATCGTGCTGGGCTGCGCCGGCATGGCCGACCTGTGCGAGCACGTGGCCGACGTGCTGGGCGTGCCGGTGATCGACGGCGTGGCCGCAGCCACGCAGCTGGCGGAATCGATGGTGAACCTGCGGCTGCGCACCAGCAAGCGCGGCGAGCTGGCGCGGCCCCTGCCCAAGGCCTACAGCGGCGCGCTGCAGGGCTTTGCCATCCGCGCGTGAATGGGGGCACCCGGCTTCACGGAACCGTGAAGCCACCCTCCGAGAGGGTCCGGGCCCGCTTGGGAGCGGCCCGGCGCTGGGCCCGGACGGGGCAGGCGGCATGCCTTCGGCCGGCTTGAGGGCGCAGCGCTGGGCCACAATCGTGGCCATGCCCCGCGCCCGCAAGACCGCCGAACCTGCTGCCGCATCTGCTGCCCCGTCCGCGGCCGACACCGCCGCTGCGGCCGCGCCGCAGGCCACGGTGGAAAGCATTGCGCAGGATTTGGCGCAGGCCATCGTGGAAAAGCGCCTGCCGCCCGGCACCTGGCTGCGCGAAGAGGCGCTGGGCCGGGTGTATGCAGTCAGCCGCACCAAGGTGCGGGCGGCGCTGCTCACGCTCAGCAAGGACAAGCTGATCGAGATCATCCCGGACAAGGGCGCCTTCGTCAGCCGCCCCAGCGTGCAGGAAGCGCGCGAAGTGTTTGCGGTGCGCCGCATCCTGGAGGCCGAGGTGGTGCGCCTGTTCGTGGCCGGCGCCAAGCGCAGCCACTATCAGGCGCTGGAGCAGCACATCCGTACCGAGCGCAACACGCTGCGCGAGGTAGCCACCAATGGCACCGTGCGTGAAAAGCTGCTGGGCGACTTCCACGTGGCGCTGGCCGAATGCACCGGCCACCGGGTGCTGACCGAGCTGGTGCGCGAGCTGGTGGCGCGCAGCTCGCTCATCGCGATGCTCTACCACTCCGACAACGACGCGCACTGCTCGTCCGACGAGCATGCCGACTTCCTGCGCATCTGCCGCCAGGGCGACGCCGAAGCCGCCGTGGCGCAGATGACGGGCCACTTGCAGCGCATCGAAAACAGCCTGCGGCTGGACGGCGCGGTGCCGGATCGGCAGACGGATCTGGTGAAGGCGTTGCTGGCCTGAACCGTCCTCAGCCCGCCGCGGTGACGCGGCGCACCATGCGCAGAACGTCTTCGCCGGCGTTGACGGTTTCCAGCCGGATATCGGGGTGCGCACGCGCGTAAACACGGAACAGCTCATCGGCAAAACCCTGGCCGATGCTGTCCACGCCCTCGAAATCGAGCACGACGATCTTGAAGCGATCGAAGCGTGCGATCAGTCGCTTGGCTTGCGAGCGGGAGACCAATTGTTCGGTGCCGTACTTGGCGAGCCGCATCGGCACCACGGTCTTGTCGAACGTGAAGTCGTCCGGGCCACTGGTGTACTGATCGAAGATTTCCCGCGTCGTGCGCGTGCTGTCCGCCGCGATGCTCATGAAGACGATGGTGCCGTCTGCGGCATCCGCGACCTCATCGAGCCGGTCCTGCAGGTCCGCACTCAGGTGCGCGTAGCGCAGGTCGTTGGCCTGGATCAGGAATTGGTCGAACATGCGTGAGGTGAAGAACACGCCCTCGCCGGAGTGACGGGTGGGATCGGTGGTGAACTTGCCCTTCGACAGTTCGAGCAGCGCCTGCCGCTCGTCAGGCAAGTCCAGTGCACGCGCGATCTTGCGAAAGATGCCCAGGCCATCGTCAGCGATGGCGATGTCCAGCCTGCTGTCGGACAAGGTCATGCTGCACAGCACGTTGGTGCCTTCCGAGTGATCGATGGCGTTGTTGAGCATCTCCGTGAAGCCATGATGCGCGATGCCGCGCACATTGGGCCTGAGTTGGAAGAAGGGGTCGAAGTCACGTTCCCACGGCGTCTGCTCGTCCAAGCCCTGCAGCAGGTACCAACGGCGAACCCGGCGCTTGTAGCCGGGCGTGAATACCGGGTGCGTGGCCGGTCCGCTGCGGGCAATCCAACCCGCAGCTTCCAGCTCCTTGATGTACTTCGCCGCGGTGGCCCGAGACACCTGGTGCCGCTCCTGCAGCACGCGGCTCAAGTCGCGCGGATGCGCGAGCACGTCTTGCGTGATGGTGGACGTGAGTTGTGCAAGGCGGGCAGTCATGCACCCATCGTAGAACAACTTGTAAACCCGGGCGCTGCGTTTTGTAAGTCATCGCGCGCTTCGGCTGCGTTACTTGGCGCGGGCCGGCGGCTTCGGCTGTGGCTGCTTGCGCTGTGCGCCGGTTCGTAAGGTCCCTGATGACGGCAGAGCAGCCTTGACCATGCGGCTGGCTGCGGCAAACGCGCCGGTCGTCGGTTTGGCTTTGGCCAGCAGCATGGCGCCGTGGAACGCCATCAGGGTGCAGGCGGCCAGTTCTCGAGCGGCGGCACCCGTCAGTCCCAGCTTCGCATAGGCATCCTGGATGGCGCTGGACCAGTCTTGCATCGCATCGCGCAGACGCTGCTGCAACGCTGGACTTTCGACCTCGGCACTGAACATGGCCGCAGCGATGGGGCAGCCTCCGGAGTGCGAAGTGGCATCGATCCAGCTCGCCCCGGCAGTGAACAGTCCCTCGACGAATTCGGCCGGGGTGGCCGCCGCCCCGGCCGCCCGCTCGATCAGGCGTCGCCCCGTGTGCGCCGCCAGCGCAACTGCTTCGTCCAGCAGTTGATCGCGGCCGCCGGGAAAGTAGTGATAGACCGATCCACGCGGAGCCTTGGCTTCACGGGCGACCTCCACCAAGTTGATGCCGGCCATGCCGCGTTGGGGCAACCATCGCGCATCAGCGCTGCGTCCATCACGCCATTGTCCCTTCGCCTGACCGACCTGGAGCGATTCCGAACCATGGTGTTTGCCGGCGGCGGCAACCGGTGCATGTGGCAGGCCGGCGTGGTGACTTGGCTCCGGCAGCGGGGCTTTCACTTGCCTCCCGATCTGGTCGGGACGAGCGCCGGTGCCGGCGTGGCTGCTGCGCTCTTGGCGCATCGAGCCGAACACGCGTTTTCGATCTGCAAGCAGCTTTATGCCGGCAACGCTCACCTCATTGACCGCGACGCCTTGAAGAGGCTGCGACTGAGGTTTGGTCATCGACATATCTACCCTGCGTGGATCGCGGCGTACGTCAACGCCGACACCTTCGAAGCGTTGCGTGCTTCACGCACGAGGCTTCGTGTCGCCATCACCCATCCCTCCCGCTGGCTGGGGGTCAAGGGGTCGGTGATGGCTGCGACATTGGCCTATCTGGCAGACAAGCATTTGACGCACAGCATCCATCCGCGTTTGCCGCGATGGTTGGGGTTGAGGCAAGGCTTCTTCGGTTTGCAGGACTGCGCAAATTTCGAGGATGCGCAGAGCTTGCTCTACGTAGCGGGCTCCGCCGCCCCCTTCATGCCCTTGAGGCGATGGCAGGGCGCGGTGGCCATGGACGGGGGCTACACCGACAATGCGCCCATTCCGCCGCAGTCAGTGGCTGAACGCCAGGCCACGCTGGTGTTGCTCACTCGCCACTACCCGTCCTTGCCATCCACATTCCGCTGGCACGGTCGCACCTACTGGCAGCCCAGCCGCCCCGTACCGGTGTCCACCTTCGACTGCACACCCAAGACCACCATCGATGCCGCGTGGGCGTTGGGCGAAGGCGATGCGCGCCAGTTGCTTTGAGACGGAGCGAGCGACGAATATGCCGACTTCCTGCTGGTGGCCTGCGCACACTGGGCCATGACCGCCCCCACCGTCCACCTGTATGTCTTTGAGCGCAGCCCTGCGGGCCGACTCCGCCGCGGTGCTCGCGGCGAAATCGCGCTGCAAAAACTCCCTACGTTCGCTGACGCTCACTGCCCTCGGACAATTGCCGCGAGTCAGTTGACGATGCGCGCTGGCGCGCGCCGACCTCGCCGCTGCGCTCCTCGCCGCCCCAGAAATCGCCCCACCACCCCCCACCCACCGCACGACTCGGGCGGGCTCACGCCAGCCGTCCGTCGCGTGGAAAGGAAATGGGCGCTGCCCCCATGGCGCGGCCGCATGCACGGCGCGGCGTGCGATGCGCGCAGCGCGAGCCCGCAACGCGCAGCGCCACGGTGGCACTTTGCGCAGGGCCGTGCGGGTGGGTTCGGGGGCGCATCTGGAGCGCCGAGCAACGCAGGGTGGGTGGCCGCGCGCGCAGCGCGCTTCGTGCACTGACTCGCGGTCGTTGTTCGAGTGCAGTGAGCGCAGCGAACGTA
>CAKZXL010000782.1 GCA_937883885.1 uncultured Aquincola sp.
GCGGCATTGGCACCTTCGTCAACAACGGCAGCTACCTGCGCCAAGGCAGCGGCACCACCCGCGCCGCACGCTTCGAAAACTTCGGCCTCTTGCACGTGCAGGATGGCACTTTTCAGATGGAGGGCGACGGCCGACTGTCGGGCCGCACGGTGGTCGATCGAGGCACCACCCTGGCTTTTTACGCCAGCGGTGCCAACATCACCGGCGTGATCGACAACGCGGGACTGGTCACGGTCGATGGTGCAGGCGTACTGCTGGCAGCGGGCTCTTCGCTGAATGGCCACGTGAAATTGCTGAGCAGCTCCCTGTCGCACCAGAGCAACCACACCTTCGCCAAGCTGGAGATGGCCGGCGGGCAACTCACGGGCACCGGCCATGTGACGGTGCAGAGCCTGGACTTCCAGGCCGGGTTGCTGGGTGGGGCTATCAGCGGCACCTACGTCACCGGCAGCACCACCGTCCTGGGCGCCAGCACATTCAACGGCAGCAAGAACCAGGGCATCAGCGCCAACCACACGCTGACGCTGCGAGGCGACTCCACCTGGACGGCCGGCAGCGGCGGCATCACGGGCGCCATCTTCAGCGGGGTCGTGGTCAACGCCAACGGAGCCACCTTCACCGACCAGGGTGCCGGCACGGCCAACGACAGCAAGCAACTGAGCGACTACAGCGGCAGCTTCATCAACGAAGGGACCTATGTGCGAAGCGGCCTGGGCACCACCATCGTCCACAACGTCGACAACCGGGGGCTGATGCAGATCGACACGGGCCGGCTGCAGACAGGCACGGCGTTCACCAACACCGGCACCATCCGCGTCAGCGACGACGCGGTGCTGCAGTCTGCCTTCGGCAATGCAGGCACCATCGAAGGCACCGGCACGGTAGACACCGGCACGCGCACGTTGACGAACGGCGGCACCCTCGACCCCGGCCTGGCGGGCACGCTGGGTCGATTGACGGTGCTGGGCAACCTGCAGATGACGGACCAGGGCATCCTCAGCATCACGCTGGGCAGCGGCGGGCAGTCGGACCTACTGATGATCACTGATGAGGTGCTGTGGGCTGGCGAGCTGCAGGTGTCCGCCCTGCCCGGCCTCACGCTGCAGCTGGGCGACATGTACACCATTGCCCGCTACGGTGAGCGGTTGTCGGACTCCACGTTCAGCAGCATCCGCTGGCAGGGCCTGGGCGCCCCACGGTTCACGGTGAACTACACCGCCGATGCCATCACGCTGCAGGTCGCCGCCGTGCCGGAGCCCGCCACGTGGGCCCTGCTGCTGGCCGGCGGCGGCGTGCTGGTGTGGACCGCGCGGCGGCGCACGCATGCAGGCTTCAATAGAGCCCCGTGATGCCCCCCACCCGCAGATAGAGCCGCGCACAAAAGGCCACGAAGCCGCGCTGCAGCCGCGCCCACAGGCCGCGGCCGACCGAGGGCGCGGTGACCTCGCGCGACAGCGCCACCGCTTCTTCGAACTGCGCGGCGAGCTCGCCCGCGAAGCGGCGGTCGCGCACCACGACGTTGGCTTCGAGGTTGAGCAGCAGCGACAGCGGGTCGATGTTGCTGCTGCCCACGGTGGCCCAGTCGTCGTCCACCACCGCCACCTTGGCATGCAGGAAGGCGGGCGTGTACTCGAAGATGCGCACGCCGTGGCCCAGCATCTCGGCGTACAGCACGCTGGCCGCCAGCGCCGCGAAGCGGTAGTCGGGCCGGCCCTGCAGCAGCAGCCGCACCTTGACGCCGCGGCGCGCCGCATTGCGCAGCGTGCGGCGGAACTGCAGCCCCGGGTAGAAGTACGGCGACACCAGGTCGATGCGTTCACGCGCATGGCGCAGCGCATCGATGTACGCCCGCTCGATCGCGCGGCGCTGGCGGATGTTGTCGCGCACCACGAAGGCGGCGCGCACCGGCGGCAGGCTGCGCAGCGCGGGCGCGTGGGCGCGGCGCGGTGGCCCCAGGCGCATGCGCCGCATCAGCACCCGCACGCGGCGCACCGGCTGCGGGCTGCGCGCGGCGGCGATGGCTTCGTCGCGCCAGTCCCGGCCGAAGACGGCGCGGGTCCACACCGCGCGCAGCGTGTGCTCGATGGGCAGCACCACCGGGCCGTTGACCTGCACCGCGAAGTCCAGCCGCGGCGCGTCCAGCGGGCCATGACGCAGGTCGTGGCGGTCGTCCAGCACGTTGATGCCGCCGACGAAGCCCACGCCCGAATCGACCACGCACAGCTTCTGGTGCAGGCGGCGGAACTGGCCGGGCTGCATCCACGAATGCCAGCCGCGGATCGGCCGGTACACCGCCAGGCTCACACCGGCGGCCTCCAGTCGTGCGCGCAGCCGGGGCAGCGCCGCGGCACTGCCGAAACCGTCCACCACCACCCGCACCCGCACGCCGCGACGGGCAGCGGCTTCCAGCGCCTGCAGCACCGCTTCGCCGGCCACGTCGTCGTGGAAGATGTAGGTGGCCAGCCACACCTCGTGCAGCGCACGGCCGATGGCGGCGCACATCGCCGGGAACAGGTCGTCGCCGCCGCGCAGCAGCTGCACCTCGTTGCCGCCGGTGTAGACGGCGCGCGGCAGGCCGTACCAGCCGAGGGGATCTTCGTGCGGGCGCAGTTCTGGGCTGCGCGCGGCAGCCGGTTCGGTCGCCGATTCAGTCAAGGTCGAACTCGGCCACCAACGGCAGGTGGTCCGACATGCGGGCCCAAGTGCCGCCGCGCGGCACGAAGGTGGAGCGGCAGGCCAGGCCGCGGGTGTAGAAGCGGTCGAGCGCAAACACCGGCACCCGCGACGGAAAGGTCAGGCACTTGGCGCTGCGGGCGCCCGCCTCGCGCGCCCGCTGCAGGCCGCAGTCGGCCATCGGGCCGTCGAGCTTTTCGCCCCAGTCGTTGAAGTCGCCGGCCACCACCACCGGCGCGCCCGCCGGCACCGCCTGCGCGATGTACTCGGCCAGCCGCGCCGCCTGGCGCAGGCGGCTGGCGTGCATCAGGCCGAAGTGGGCGGTGATGGTGTGCACCTCCAGCCCGTTCCACTGCACCGGCACATGCAGCAGGCCGCGCTGCTCGAAGCGGTGGTCGCTGACGTCGTGGTGGCCGATGTCGCCCAGCGGCCAGCGCGCCAGCAGCGCATTGCCGTGCTCGCCATCGCGGGTGACGGCATTGGTGCGGTAGGCCACGCCGTAGCCCTGCGGCGCCAGGAAATCGGCCTGACCGCCCTCGGGCCAGCCGAAGCTGGTGCGCGCGAAGGCACGCGCCTCGCGGTGGTTGAAGAGCCGCACCTCCTGCAAAAACACCATGTCGGCGTCCAGCGCCTCGATGCCCTGCCCCAGGTTGTGGATCTCCAGCCGTTTGAGCGGCCCCAGGCCGCGCACGCCCTTGTGGATGTTGTAGGTGGCGGTGCGCAGCCGGCCCAGGGTGCTGGCCTTGGGCAGCAGCGTCGATTGCAGCGGTTTGAGCGTCATGGCTCAGGCC